>JBKDSV010000107.1:0-29796 GCA_046340795.1 Cyanobacteriota bacterium
GATCTGTGCCTCTTGCTCGGTGCCCGCCACGCGGGCCCGGATCTCTGCGGTGGTGCTCGGCAGACGCTCTTCCCGTTCCAGCAATAGCGCCATGGTGCGCAGCAACGGTGGCGCCTCAGGGTCGCTCAGGGCCGGCTGGAGTTCCAGCCCGAGCTGACCGATACAAGTCTGAGAAGCATTGCTAGAGAACAAGTCTCAGATCAAAGGGTGGTAGGGATCTATGAGATGTTGGAGCCACTAAGGAAGCTCTGGACGACCAGTTGCCGGTGGAAGCCGTCCCTTGCACCAACTGGGAGCTCCGCGCTCTCACAGGTGCCGCTGAGGGGTTGTCCAGAGCCTCCCTCAACCAATCCAGCACTTGATGACGTTGAGCCGGTAGTTGGATCGCTGATCCACTGGGCCCTGCAACACTGGAAAAAGCCTGGCCAGCTCCCGCATCTGCTGCCTGACACCAGGCCGCTGTGGAACCGCTACTGCATCGTCATGGTCTCCATTGTCGCCGATGGCGGAGGCATCCCTCTTGTTTGGCGCACGCTTGAGCATCCCAGCGCCAGTATTCAGCGCCGAGAGGTCGATTGCCATGCTTCAGAAAGCCGAATTGAATCTTTTGTCTCATAAAAGTCTTGCTTGAGATCTGTTGGCCGGCGAGCCACAGTCCATTTACCTCAAGGCATGGGCTACTCTCTCCACCGCGGAATTGTTGTTGAGGCGAACATCACGATTCTTGCCCTTGAGGCATGATACCAAGTCTTGTCCATCAGCCCCCTCGATGGTTTCTTTGACGACACCAACAGTGCTCCATCCTGGACGTTGTGTTGGTCACATCCAATGCCTCTGGCGCTATCCGGTGAAGTCCATGTTGGGGGAGTGCCTCCGAACCCTCTCCATCGAACAGCGAGGTGTGGTCGGCGATCGCAGCCATGCCCTTTGGGATGTGGAGAGAGGCAAGGTGGCCAGTGCTAAAAATCCGCGCACATGGGCGGATCTGCTCCGCTTCCAAGCCCGCTATGGGGCCGAACCCGTCAGCGGTCAAGCGCTGCCGCCTGTTGTCGTGGAGGGGCCCTTCCAGGGAGCGGATGGGCCCCAGGACATTGTTCGCAGTGACGATCCACAGCTGGAGCAACGGCTCAGCACTTATTTTGGTCGTCAATTACGTCTGCTTAATCAGCCTCCCGAGGGGGCCAGCCTGGAGCACTATTGGCCGGCGGTGGACGGCCAGGAGTTTCAGGAGGTGACGAACGAATTGCGCCTGCCGACAGGCACGTTCTTTGATGCCTGCCCCATCCACGCTCTGACCAACGCCACGCTGAATCACTACCGCCAGCTCGAGCCCCAGCTCGACTTTTCCGTGGAGCGCTTCCGCCCCAATATCCTCATCCATTCGGAATCTGCCAGCACAGGCTTTGTCGAAGAAGCCTGGGTCGGTGGGGTATTGGCCATTGGCGATGCGGTGCGCTTGCGGGTGGATCGCGATTGTCCGCGCTGTGTGATCACCACTCTCCCCCAAGGGCCGTTGCCGGAGGAGATGGACATCCTGCGCGCCACAGCCCGCCATAACAAGCTGGTAGCCGGCATTCGCCTGAGCGTTCTGGAGACGGGAACGGTGACAGTCGGAGATCCCTTGCATTGGTGGCCTTCCTGATTCATTCGCCAGAGCCATCCCTTCCAAAACACTCCCGTGAAGGTGCCGCTGTCGAGATCGCGTGACAGCGGCCGAGGCCTCGGAGCAGAGGAGGTCGCACAGCTCCCACCCCCTGCTGCCGCGTTCCCTGTGGGAACCCGCGCAGCTGCGGCGCACCCGGGAGCTGCCGACTGTTGTCTGGGATCAGCGGAGCGTCAGCAGATCGCGGCTGCCACTGATCGCCTGAACCGCCAGCAGCAAGGCGGTGAGAAAGGCGGCGCCAGTGTGCAACCGCCGCCAGGCCGATCGGCTGCGGATCTCTGGTGCGGCAGCCATGGCGAACAGGAGCAGGCCGGTGAGCAGTAGACCGCTGAGGGCATGGTTGCCCCACACCTGTTCCCACGGATTCATGCCACGGAACCACAGCGGCGGCTGGGCCACCAGCAGAGCGAGCGCACCCCAGCTGAGCAGGGCGCCAGTGGCCCGGGCGGCGGGGCGCTGCACCCGCCACAGAGCCAGGCATCCAGCCAACGCCACGGCGGCAGGCAAAAGGTGGGAGCGCATGTCGCTGAGGGCGCCGTTATGAGCCAGGTTGGCGACCAGGGCCAGGAGCACCGCCACCATGGTGCCAGTGGTGACCCAGCGGCCGTGGTCGACATGCTCCACCGGCACGCTGGCTGCGATCGGGTTCAGCTCAAGCCGCCGCTCCCGCACCAGGATCCCCAGCCGGATCGTGGCTCCCACCACCGGATAGACGAACAGGATCATCAGCACGGGATGCAACAGCAGGAGCCAGTCCGCTGGCGCGAGGGCTTCAGGCACGGCAAGTGTCATGGGTCTGACCCTACTGTTCGCCCAGAATGGGCAGATGAACCGGGCCGATTGCCCGGTCACCAGTGGAGGCGACGCCAAGAAGCGGGTCACGGCGTGCTTTGCCCTGATGACACGGCGGCAGTCTCTGGCGAACCGTGCCTGGGCGATGCATGGATTGGCCAGGCGACGCTGCGGGCAGCAACGGCTTTCGTTTTGCCAGTCCCAGCGAAGGGGTCGAGACCATCGTTGCCGATGTCAATCCGTTGGCTCAGTTGGAGGTCCCTCGCTCGGGATTCCTCAGTGCCCCTGGAACTGTTGTCCTCGAATCGGGCAACCTCACCTCAGCGCACCACCAGGAGAATCCTGACGGCAGGACAGTTGGAAGCACAGCACAGTTTGTCTCCAACAGATCCACCCAGCAGCTGTGGTGGGGTTAACGATGGCATCGGTCTCAATGTCGGGACGTTGATCTGCAATCTCAGCGGTGCCAAGGAATCGGGGATCGCGGAAATAACGGTCTGCCAAGGGCGAGGATGGTGCCATGAGCCAAATCTCTCCCCCCTCCCCACCGGAGCCCTCCCCTGACTTGCTGCGGCGGGCCGCCACCGTGCGCCGCCAGGCGATGGCCCTGGCCCAACGCTCTGATGCGCAGCGTCAGGCCGCCGTGGTCGCCATGGCCGATGCCTTGGAACGGGCCGGCGAGTTGATCCTGCAGGCCAACCAGGCTGACCTGGACGCCGCCGTCGCTGAAGGCCTGGCGCCCGCCCTGGTGGCGCGCCTGAAGCTCGACGCCGCCAAGCTGGCCCTGGCGATTGACGGCCTGCGCCAGGTGGCGGTCCTGAGCGATCCTCTCGGCCGCCGCCAGCTGCACACCGAGCTCGACACCAATCTGGTGTTGGAGCGGATCACGGTGCCCCTGGGGGTGCTGGGCGTGATCTTTGAGGCCCGTCCCGATGCGGTGATGCAAATCGCCTCACTGGCCATCCGCTCCGGTAACGGCGCCCTGCTCAAGGGCGGTCGGGAGGCGGCGCGCAGCTGCCAGGCCATCCTGGAGGCCCTCAAAGAGGGCCTGGCGGGCACCAGTGTCGATCCCGGCTGCCTGGAGCTGCTCACCAGCCGGGAAGAAAGCCTGGGCCTCCTGAAGCTGGATGGGCTGGTGGATCTGATCATCCCCCGAGGCTCCAACGCTCTGGTGCGCTACATCCAGGACCACACCCGCATCCCCGTACTCGGCCACGCCGATGGCCTTTGCCATCTGTATGTCGATGCCGCGGCGCAGGTGGAGCAGGCCGTGCGGCTCAGCGTTGATAGCAAAGCCCAGTATCCCGCCGCTTGCAACGCCATCGAAACCCTGCTGGTGCACCAGGCCCTCGCCCCCCGCTTCCTGCCGGCGGCGATCACGGCGCTGCAGGCGGTGGGCGTGGAGCTGCGAGGGGATCCGCAGGCCTGTGCCCTGGGGGTGCCCGCTCCCGCCAGCGAGACCGATTGGGACACGGAGTATTCCGATCTGGTGCTCAGCGTGAAGGTGGTGGCCAACCTGGAGGAGGCCCTGGCCCACATCGCCCGCCACGGCTCTCGTCACACCGAGGCCATCTGCACCGCTGACGCGGCCGTGGCGGAGCGGTTTCTGGCCAGCGTCGACAGCGCCGGCGTCTATTGGAACTGCTCCACCCGCTTCGCGGATGGCCATCGCTATGGCTTTGGCGCGGAGGTGGGCATCAGCACCCAGACGCTGCCGCCCCGGGGGCCGGTGGGTCTGGAGGGACTGGTCACCTACCGCTACCTGCTGCGAGGCGAAGGCCACCTCGCCGCCGATTACGCCAGCGGGCAACGGCGCTTCCAACACCGTCAGCTTCCCCTTGGAGATATAATGGCCAACCCGTAGATTGCCGTTTCGACACTCTGCAGCAGAGTGCAGTTCATACGTATCCTTTGTGCATCAACCTGTTGACTGGGTACTTGTACAGATCGATCCTTGAGGTGCGGGACCCCTTGGGACGACCTCCAACGTGTTGAAGCCCCAAGCCGCGATAGATGAAGCCAGAGGGCAGTGAACGCCATGTCCTCTGGTTCACCTTTCTCACACAAGGAGACAATAGACCATGCAAAAGCAACGTCCATTGGGCAAAGATGCCGGTGGGTATCAGCCCCCAAATCCTTCCGATCTTCCTGGTCAATCTGAACCAACTAACCACAGCGAAGACTTCCTTCCCCCAGAGGATGATAACCCGCTGGCTTGCGAGGCCGCAGACGCGGATGTCAATGCCTTCATCGAAGGTGTTGATAGCCAGATTCTTGGCGTCAAGGCTGACATCGAAACCCTCCTCTCAGAGCTCTCTTTCGACGAGGAAGGCATTCAGTCACTCGCCTCTCGCGAGGCCAATATTGTCGGCGTGGGAATTGGCATCAGCGATGGCTCCATACCGGGCGCTTTCCCAGGCGAACCGGCCCTGGAGGTTTATACGATCGAGCCTGAATCCTCAGAGACGATCAAGGCACGTCTTGCATCCAGCCTGGGCGCCTCGGCCCTGGCGGACGGCGATTTTCCCCTGCAAACCGTGCGCACGGGCATCATTGAAGCCCAACCTCACCGCTTCCGCCTGCGTCCCTCCCCCTGCGGCATCAGCCTCGGCCATGTCAAGGTGACAGCTGGAACACAGGGTGTTCTCTGCAGGGGCCGCAAGGCTCCCCGCAACCAACGCCTGATGATTCTGTCCAATAATCACGTGTTGGCGAATTGCAATAACGCCGCCTTGGGTGATCCCATCGTTCAGCCAGGGACCTATGACGGTGGTAAAGCGCCTCAGGACACGATCGCTGTGCTGGAGTCGTTTCGGCTGATGAATTTCAGCGGCGGCAATAACCTGATCGATGCCGCCACAGCCTGGGCCTGGCCCGATCGCGTTCGCAAAGAGTTGTTTTATATCAGCGGCGGTCGTTTGATATATTTCACCGTCGGCAGCCTCCCCGTTGCGGCGGTGCCGGGTTTGGCGGTTGGTAAGTCGGGCCGCACCACCCAGCTCACATCAGGCCAGGTTGTGGCCGTCGGTGTGACAATCAATGTGGGATATCCCGGCGGACGGGTCGGCAAGTTTGTCAATCAGATCGCGATTCGCGCCGCCAGTGGTGATTTCAGCCAAGGAGGCGATTCCGGATCACTAATCTGGACCCGGGACAGCCGTCGTGCGCCCGTCGGTCTGCTGTTCGCTGGTGGTGGAGGCACCACCTTCGCTAACCGCATCACGGATGTGCTGGCGGCCTTGGACGTCACTCTGGTGACCTGAGCTAGGTTCAAAGACCAGAGCCTGCGTTGACCATCTCATGACAGGGCCGCTTGATTTTCTCTCCGGGCCCCCAACCCCGGTCAATCCGGACCAGCTCGAGTCCAGGCAACGGCCCTCGTCCAAGGACATCCTGCCCCAAGCTGTGGCAGACCGCCTGTTGCGGCTGAAGGGCGTGGATGGTGCCTGGATTGAACAGAATCCCTCCGGTGAAAGGGTGGTGGTGCTCCACTATTCGCCCGCCGATCCGCCCCTTCATCTCCCCAGCCGCGTGGAGGGGCTGGCCGTGAAGATTGTTGGTGGCGAGCCGATTCGGGCGCAGCACTGAATGCCTTCCGCATCCGCAGGCGACAGCGGTGCTCCCCCGGCTGAACCGCCACCTCCCCTGGTGCTGGTGCATGGGCTGTGGGACACGCCGGCCCTGTTCAACAGCTTGCGGCAAGCCATTGGCGAGCGTCGAGCTCTCTTCCTTCCTCACCTGCCCCACGGGCTGGGCGTGGTGCCGCTGGAGGAGCTGGCCAGTGAATTGGGCCGGGGAATCGAGGCCCGCTTCGGGCACGACCAGCCCCTGGATGTGATGGGGTTTTCCATGGGCGGAGTGATCAGCCGCACCTGGATTCAGCTGCTGGGCGGGGCCCGGCGGGTGCGGCGCTTCACCAGCGTGGCCAGCCCCCAGCAGGGCACCCTCACTGCCCTGCCCTGGCCGGGCCGCTGGCTGGCGAGCGTGGCCGACATGAAGCTGGGCAGCCCCCTGCTGAAGCGACTCAACGCCGATCCTGAGGCGTTGGCGGGCATCGACTGCTGCTCGCTCTACTGCCTCGCCGATCTGATGGTGTTGCCAGGGTGGACCGCAGTGCTGCCCGTTGGGCGGCGCGAGGTGCTCCGCCCGCTCTCCTTGCAACACCATGAGCTGATGGCCCATCCGGCCTCCGTGGCACAGGTGTCGCGGGAGCTGCTGCACGCCTGATGCGCCGCTGTTCCCGCGGCGGAGCCGGGCCGCCGCCAGGGTGGCAACAGCGCCGGCGGCGGTCGGTCGGTTTGTCGCGAGGGCGGCGATGGCTTCGGGGGGGTGGCGACGGCTCCTGGCCAGGATCGGTAGGGTTGCCCCCTCTGAAGGGGAACGTGTGGCGCAGTCAGGGCAGGGAGATGGTCGGGAGCGGCGGGAGGGGGTGATCGAAGCCGCGCCGGATGGTCCGCTCGAAGCCGCGCCGCAAGAACGCTCGGATGGCTGGAGCGAGCTCACCGCCATCAATGTCGCCAAAGGGCTCACGATTTTATTGCTCCTTGGGCTGGCGGCTGTGCTGGGGGTGCGCGACATGCGCCAGGTGGTGTATCTCAGTCTGCACATCAGCTATTGCCTCTGGTGGCTGCTTGAGCAGTGGTGTTTTCCAGAGCGGGGCCGACAACTCTTCACGGACCGAGTGGGACCGCTGCGCTTCCTGTTTGCGCTGCTGTTCATCGGTGTGCTTTACAGCCTGCCTGGACTATTGGCTTTTATCAACCCCGTGCCGATCTCCTTTGCTACTGTGGCCTTGGGCCTGGGCCTATTCAGCTTTGGCAGCCTGATCAATGCCAGCGCGGATGTGCAGAAAATGACGGCAAAAGCGATGGGCGCTGGCTTGGTGGCTGATGGCATCTGGCGACAAGTGCGCCATGTGAATTATCTCGGGGATTTGCTGCGTTACCTGAGCTTTGCCGTGGTGGCTGGCTCGGGCTGGGCCTACCTGGTGCCGGCCGTGGTGTTTTTGCTCTACCTGCAGCGCATCGGCGCCAAAGAGCGACAAATGGCCGCCAAATATCCAGAGTTCACCGCCTATCAACAGCGCAGCGTCCGGCTGCTGCCTGGACTGTGGTGAGCGGCCCTTCGCCTGGTCGTCCGCGCATGGGTCGGTTAGGGCCTAAACGGTTTGCTCAGGGGATGATCGGCCTTGCCCTGGCGCTGCTCGCCCCCTGGGGCGGGGCCACCCTGGCCGTCGCCTCACGTTCGCGCCAGTTGGGCACCAATGGCGCCCTGCCGCAGGCCGCGTTTCCACAGTCCGGTTCCCCTCTCCGCTCGCTGCTGTTCCAGGCGCCGCCAGAAGACATCTTCAGCCTCGCTCAGATCGTCGCCCCTCCACTCCCTGAAGGTTTCGCCGCGCCTGCTGAAGGTGTCGTTGTGTCCCCCGAAAGTGTCACGGCGCCCAGACGGCCGCCTCCTCTTCCCACGCTCCCGGCCCCGGCCGGCCCCGGCGGCAAAGCCCGGGCGCCGCAGCCCGCCCAGCCGTTGCGCGGGGTGTGGTTCACCCTCAACGACATGGGCACCCTGCGGGATCAGGCCAAGCTGGAGGAGGCCGTGCGGCAGCTGGGCCGGCTGGGCTTCACCAGCCTCTATCCAGTGGTGTGGAACGGCGGCTACACCTACTACGACGGCACGGTGACGCAACAACGGCAACTGCAGAGCTTTACCCTGCGGGGATTGCAAGGACAAGATCCGCTGGCGGAGCTGATTCGCCTCGCCCGGGCGCAGGGGATGCAGGTGTTGCCCTGGTTTGAATTCGGTTTCATGGCGCCGCCCAGCTCGGAGCTGGCCCTGCGCCACCCCCAGTGGCTCACCCAGAAGCGCGATGGCTCGCTCACCTCGATGAGCGCCGCCGGAGAGGTGGTGTGGCTGAATCCGTTCCGACCGGAAGTGCAGCAACTGCTCATCGATCTGATGCTGGAAGTGGTGAGCCTTTACGCGGTTGATGGGGTGCAATTCGATGATCATTTCAGCCTGCCCGTTGCCTTCGGTTATGACCCCTTCACGCGAGCGCTTTACCTGCGGGAGACGGGCCGAGCCTTGCCGGCCAATCCAGAGGATGCGGCCTGGGTGCGCTGGCGCGCGAACAAGCTGACCGCCTTTGTGCGACGCCTGCGCACGGCCCTGAAGGCCCACGACCCCAGCCTGATCTTCTCACTCTCCCCCAATTACGCTGATTTTGCCTACAAACTGCAGCTGCAGGATTGGCGCAATTGGGTGAAGGCTGGCCTGGTGGATGAGCTGGTGGTGCAGCTCTACCGGCCCGATCTGGCGAGCTTCAGTGCTGAATTGATCCGGCCGGAGTTTGCGGAGCAAAAGGTGCCGATCGCCGTGGCCCTGCTGGCCGGCCAGCGCCTGCGTCCCACGGACCAGCTCCTGCTGCAGGAGAAAGTGGCGGTCGCTCGGCAGCGTGGCTTGGGAGTGGCGTTCTTCCATTACGGGCCCCTCTGGGAGGACACCGAAGATCCAGCGGGACGCCTGCGGGGGCTGCAAGAGCTCCTGGGGGGAAGCGACCGATCGAGCCCCTGATGCGGAGCCAGCACCCCCTGAGTGGCCTCATCCCCCAGCCCCGACGGCCAGAAGCGCCAGCGGAGCCAGGGCGAGACCACCACCGAGGACAAGGAAGGTCGCGGCGGCGGCCCTGGTGATGGCCAGCGGGAGGGTCTTGAACACCTGCTGAGCGCCGCCACAGACCAAGACGGAGCTGATCAAGACGCCGCTCCACCACAACAGGGTGGTGCCGTCTGCGGGGGCCTCCTGCCCGTGCAGCCAGGCATGAATGGCCACGGCCGCGGCCACCACCAGGCCGCTGAGGGTGCTGGTCACGGCGAGGGTCCCGTTGGCCTCGGCGCTGGCGACCCCGCGGGGAACGCGTGTCTGCTCGCCCATCACCCCCAGGGTCAGCCCACCCATCGCCGCCACGGCCAGGGCCGCCAGCAGTTCGGCGGCGGGGAGCTGGGCACCCCAGGCTGCCGCTGCCGCCCCGCCGATGGCGCCCACGGCGGCCCAGAGCAGCAGGCGGGCGGAGAGGAGAGAGGCCGCCGCGCCAACGGCAAGGAGCATCAACAGGTGATCCAGGCCGAGCAACGGATGGGTCAGGCCGCCCAAGACACCGCTGGCGGCGCTGCCGTGGGCCTGGGCGGGATGGCTGCTGAGGAGGGGTGCCGCGCCAGCGGCCAGGGCGATCAGCGGGGTGGTGAAGCGTTTCATAGGGTCCCTCGGTCCGCGCCGAGAACGATGAGAACAGGGTGACGGAGAGTGTTCTGACTCAGGGGTGACCCCATCACAGTTGCGGGACAGTGGCGGCCTTGGGGGGAACCCGCACCGCGCTTTCCTCGTGCGACCACCGCGGGGGGGTGGACCCGTCCGCTTCACTATGGCTCCTGCCGGGCCGCTTGCGCTCAGCGCCGAGTTGCCCCAGGCTCCCCGCACAAGGCCGCCCCGGCCTCAAGGGCTGTTGCGGGGCCGCCGCCCCGGTCCAGCGCGGTGTGTCTTCCCCTGAGCAGGCGATAGCCTGTTGGCGGTCTCTCCGCCGCCACGATGGATCTCGCCAAGCCCAACACCCAGGCCAACCTTGAGGCCGCCTTCGGGGGGGAAAGCATGGCCAACCGCAAATATCTGTTTTTCGCTGGGGTGGCCAAGCAGTTGGGCAACAGCGAGCTGGCCGCATTGTTTCGCGATACCGCCAACCAGGAAACGGAACATGCCTTCGCCCATTTCCGCCTGTTGCATCCTGAGCTGGTGATTGACAATCCGGCCGCCCTCAGCGCCGAGCAAAAACAACAGATCCTGGCCCGTTGTCTGCAATTGGCGATTGAAGGGGAAACCTACGAGTACACGACGATGTATCCCGAATTCGCCGCCCGGGCCAAGGCGGATCAAGATGGGGACGCTGTCGTGGAATTTGAAGGACAGGCGGCCGAAGCACAGGAGCATGCGGCCATCTTCCGGCGCGCCGCCAGCAATTTCGGCTTCCTCACGCCGATCGAGCAACACCATGCCCAGCGCTACGGCGTGGCCCTGGAGGCCCTCCATGGAAACGGGCGCGCCGCGGAAGCTCCCACGCCGATTCCGGGCCAATGGATTTGCAAGGTGTGCTCCATGATCTATGACCCCGCTGTGGGCGATCCGGAATCGGGCATCGCGCCCGGCACACCGTTTGAGGCGATTCCCGACAGCTGGACCTGCCCGATCTGCGGCACACGCAAGGCGAATTTCATCCCCTATCGCGAGCCCGAACTTCAGGCCGCCTGAGGGGAGCGATCAGCAGGCGATTCGGATCAGCGTTGCGGCCCGCGGCTTTGTTGATCGAGCTGAAGGCACGACGTGCGCGACCATGCAAGGGGGTGGCCACATCACCCAGCCGTCGCAACATCCCGTAACAGCGCAGGAAGGCGCTGATGCCGATGTACCGAATCAACCACAACGCCCAGGTTTCGGGCTCGCAGCTGGAATCCGCGACAAAATAGGGGTCTAATCTATAAATCTTTTCCAGCAGCTGTTGACAGTTACGACGTCTGAATCGAGCAAAACAACGCAGGGATTCATAATAGCGTTTTGCCAGTAACTGCTTGCGCAGTGGATTGAGTTGATCTGTTTCTTTGAGGCGAAGTTCCAGTTTTTTATAGACATTAAACCGGGCAAACATCAAGTCTTGGTAAATTGTTGCATTGCGATGGCTGCGACCCTGGGTGGAGTTGGAATGCAAGATCCAAAAGTAACTAATGGAATCAATGCGGCTGACAGAACCCCCTTTGATTGCAATGCGACAAAACCAATCGAAATCGTCAATAATTGCCAGCCTCGCGTCCCAGCGCTCAGCGCTGATATGGCTACGCTTATAGAGAGCTCCCGCCGTGTAGGGAGTGGATTCCCCGAGCAGGATGGCTTCCAGTAAGCGACAAGGTTCCGGGGGAGACAATAGCCGTAGATCTTTTTTACGAAAGCGGCCCATCTTGTCCACACTTGCCACACCCCAACGAGAGATGATGATATCGGCATTTGTTTTTAGGGCTTCTCGACATTCAGCCTTGAAACCACGGGGCTGAATCAGATCATCATGATCGAGAAATTTGACATAACGCCCCTGAGCCAATGCCAAACCCACGTTGCGGCCATGGGAGCCGGATCCACTGTTTGTTGCCAGGCGATGCAGCTTGACTGTTGGAAATTTCTTCTCAATCCGTGCGGGGGTGTCATCTGTGGAACAGTCATCAATCAGAAGGATTTCAAGCGCAATCCCTTTGATCTTCAGGCAACTGGCAAGGGTGCCCTCAAGCTTGCTGCCACCATTGAAGGTGGGAATGATGATGGAAGCGAATGGGGGCGACATCATTGCCATCTCAGCTGTACCCGCATCGTCTGCAAGCAAAATGGTTTGTCAGCATTGATAGGTCAACAAGCGCCGATGATTCAATGTCTGGTGACCGGAGGATAACGCCCGGGCCAAGCTGCGGTTGAGCCTGGTCCTGGCCGCTGTGTTGACAAGATCAATCACGGCCAGAACCTGCGGGCGTGGCTGACCGTGTTCACAGCAGACAGGGAGGCGTTGGATGACTGCTGCGGCAACACAGCACAACGCACAGGGTTTACGAACAACATCCAAGTCTCACTGTTTTAGCAAGGCTCAAAGGAGATTTTAACAAGGCTTGAGGGAGCCTCTTTGGCGACGGTCGCTCCGTTGCGACGCGGGCTGTCCGCCTGCCGCCTCATCGCACCATCAACCGCTCATGGCTGGCCGATTGCCAGGCGCCTGTGCCATCGTAACGGCGGCTCAGAATCTCCAACCGCCCGGGAGCCGACAGCCAGCCTCCCTCCAGCGTGAAGGCCTGCCGGTGGCTGATGCGCGCGGGCAACCGACAAAATCCCCCATCGGGCAGCAAGAGCAGCCCCTCCCCATCCCCCAACTCTCGCTCGCAGGGTTTCACGTCGGGCTCCGGCCAGTCGGCGCTGATGGTGGCCGCTTCTCCCTGCCAGCCCCCCCGCAGCTGCTCGAACGTCGTCGCGGGCTGCTCCACAGCGCCGCTGCCCGCACGGAACTCCCGGATCAACACGAGCTGGTCCAATGCGCCCGTCTCGCCATACAACATCACCAGGCGATGGCGACGATCGCCACAGATGAACCCGAATTCTCCACCAAAGGCCGTGCCTGGCGCCACCTGCGGCGATCCCTTGCAAAAGGTGCCCGACGCGAAAAACACCACCTGGCGGCCCAGGGAGCGATAGTCCTGCTGGATGTCTCGCGCGGGATCACCGGCCTCCCCGGCTGGCCCTCCCCCCGGGGCGACCGCCACCTGCGCCGGCCAGCGCCGCAATCCGAAGCGCACCAAGCGCCCCTCCTCCGCGCTCTCCAGGGTGAGGATGGAAGGAGAGAGTGAGACCAGAGATCCCGTGGCGTCAAGGGTGGCGAAGGAGCCGCGCCATTCACCGAGATTTTGCAAAAAATTTTGCCACTGGCTGGCCATGGAGAGCGGGAAACGGGAGGGAAGGCGAGAGACGGGCGGCGACGGACGGAACAGCATCGGGAAGCTCGGACGGCAAGGGCTGCCCTCGGCCCGCTTGCCGGCGTGGACCCGTCTCGCGACGAGGCTACCGGGGAGCCCTTCCATCGCGGTGCTGTTGCCCCGGGGCCAGCGGCTCAACCGCTCCAGACGGATCGCCCCGGCCTGGGCTGGATGGCGACGCCGACCGCGTTGAATGAGACGGCGCGGAGTGCGATGCATTGGCTGGCCTGGACGGGGCTGCAGGGGCGGAGGTGGAGGTGGTGGTGGTGGGCGCGGGCCTGTCCGGCCTGATCTGCGCGCGGCAGCTGCGGCGCCGGGGACACCAGGTGCGGCTCCTGGAGGCGCGGCGGCATCCGGGGGGTCGCCTGCGCAGCTGCCCCACCGCCCTCGGCCCGGAGGTCGATCTGGGGGGGCAATGGGTCGGCCGCACGCACCACCGCCTGGTGGCCCTGCTGGAGGAGCTCCGGTTGCGGCGCTTCCCGAGCCACTACGACGGTGACGGCATCTTCCACTGGCAGGGGGAGCCACGCCGCGCCCCCCTGGAAGAGCGCTTCGCGGACAGCCTGCTGTTTTTCCAGCCCTTCGCCCTTGGGCTGAACCCGGAGGAGGTGCGCCAAGTTCTGCGGCTGCACGACAGCTTGCGGCGGCTGGTGGCCCAGGTGCCCGCCCATGCCCCCTGGAACACCCCCGACGCCCGGGCACTCGATCAGACCACCATCGACGCCTGGCTGAACGCTCACCAAGCGGGGCCCCTGGCCCGTTGCGTGTTCCGCTGGCTGACGCGCCTCGGGGGCTCCGGGGGCTTTGAACCCCACGAAAGTTCGCTGCTTCACCTGGCCTGGACCCAGGCCGTCGCCCCCCAGGACGACACCCCGGAAGCCTGGCTCGTGGAGGGGGGCATGGGCCAGGTGGGTCGGCGTCTCGCGGAGGAGCTGGCCGACAGCCTCCAGCTGCGGGCCCCCGTGACGGCCATCGAGGAGACGGCGGTGGGGGTGCGGGTGCATCACAGCGCCGGGGAGACGCTGGAGGCGCGCGCGGTGGTGGTGGCCCTTCCACCGCCGCTGCGCCTGGGCATCCGCTTCTCCCCTCCCCTGCCGCCCGCCTGGACCGCCCTGCTGCAGCGTTCGCCGATGGGCGGGATGGTGAAGGTGCTGGCCCTCTACCCCGAGGCCTTTTGGCGCGAGGAGGGGCTCAGTGGCCTCGGCGTTGGCGACCTGCCACTGCTGGGGCTCACCGCTGATTCCTCCCCGCCGGGAGGACGACCGGGGATCCTGGCCAGCTTCATCGCCGCCGACACCGCCGCCCACTGGCAACGGCAAGACCCCCAGACCAGAAAGGCCAGGGTGCTGGCCGATCTGGCCGCCTACTGGGGCCCGAAGGCGGCGACGCCAACCGAGTTGATCCTGCACAACTGGAATGAGGAGCCCTGGACCCAGGGGGCCTTCACCAGCTTCCTGACGCCTGGCGCCTGGAGCACCCATGGCATGGTCTGGCAGCAGCCCCACGGGCGGGTGATCTGGGCCGGCACGGAGGCGGCCCTGCGCTGGCCCGGCTATTTCGAAGGCGCCATTGAGGCCGGTCTGGCCGCGGCCGAGCAGGCGGCCCCCTGGCTTGCGGGATGATCAACAGGCGTCTGTTGTTGCCGCCCCTTGCCCAGTCCGGCCGTTTTGAGCCACAGCCAGTGGGCGCTCGCCCTCACCGTGCTGGCGGGGCTCTCCACGGGAATCGGCAGCCTGATCGGCCTCGGCCCGAGCCGCGATAACCGCACGTTCCTCACCCTGTCGCTGGGGTTTTCCGCTGGCGCGATGGTCTACGTGTCGCTGGTGGAGATCCTGCCCAAGGCGCGCCAGGTGCTCACCCCCCTGTTGGGCCGCCAAGGGGGGTACGGGGCGGCGGTGGTGGCCTTTTTCGCGGGGATCGGGGCCATGGCGCTGGTGGATGGCTGGCTGCCGGTGCACGACGCCAGTGAGGCCTTCGGACAGGCCAACGCCCGTGGCAGCCGGCGGCGTCTGTTGCGCATGGGCCTGTTTGCCGCCCTGGCCATCGCCATCCACAACTTCCCGGAGGGTCTGGCCACCTTTCTCGGCGCCCTCTCCAATCCACGCCTGGGGGTGAGCATCGCCGTGGCCATCGCCATCCACAACATCCCCGAGGGCCTGGCCGTCTCCGCTCCGGTGTACTACGCCACCCGCAGCCGCTCCACCGCCTTTTGGGTGTCCTTCCTCTCCGGGCTGGCCGAACCGGTGGGCGGTCTGCTGGGTTTTGCCCTGTTTCGCTCGTTCCCCAATCCCCTGCTGTTCGGGCTGGTGTTCGCTTGCGTGGCCGGCATCATGGTGTATGTCTCCCTGGATGAGCTCCTGCCCGCCGCCCGAGAGTATGGAGAGCACCATCTGGCGATCGGCAGCCTGATGGCTGGCATGGCGGTGATGGCCCTCAGCCTGGTGTTGCTGGCCTGAGACCGAAAGGAGTTTTCGGGACCAGGCTTCGCGGACGCCAAGAGTGGGTTAGAGATCAGGCAAGGCCCATCTCCCCTCCACCCCATGGCGTTGTTTCACTGGCAAAGCCCCACCGCTGGCGCGCCCCTCGAACGGGCGGAGGCTCCTCCCCTGGAGGCGGGGCCCGATGAGCTCCTGCTGGAGGTGCTCCACTGCGGGCTGTGTCACAGCGATGTCTCCATGCTCGACAACGCTTGGGGCAACACCCGCCATCCCTTTGTGCCGGGCCATGAGGCGGTGGGGAGGGTGATCGCCGTGGGTGACGGGGTGGATCCGGAGCTGATCGGCCAGCTGCGCGGTGTGGGCTGGTTTGCGGGTAGCTGTGGCCAGTGCGACCAGTGCCTGGCGGGCCGAGCCAATCTCTGCGCCAAGGCGGAAGCCACGATCGTGGGGCGCTCCGGGGCCTTTGCCAGCCAGGTGAAGGTGCATCAGGCCTGGGCCATCCCCCTGCCCGCAGGTCTCAGCGCGACGGATGCCGGTCCCCTGTTCTGCGGGGGCATCACGGTGTTCGCCCCCCTGATCGATGAGGCGGTGTCGCCCACCGCCCGGGTGGCCGTGATCGGCGTGGGGGGCTTGGGCCACATGGCCTTGCAGTTTTGCCGAGCCTGGGGGTGTGAGGTGGTGGCCCTCACCACGTCCTTGAGCAAGGCGGAGGAAGCGAAGCGTCTCGGCGCCCACGAGGTGCTGGCCCTAGCTGAGCTCCCCCGCCAAGCCGGGCGTTTCGACCTGATCATCAACACCGTCAACCAACCCCTGGATTGGCCCGCCGTGGTGGGGGCCCTGGCGCCCCTGGGCCGGCTGCACCTGTTGGGAGCTCTGCTGGAGCCGATTCCCCTGCAGGCCTTTGATCTGATCATGACGCGCCGGGCGGTCAGCGGCAGTCCCCTCTCCTCTCCGGCAAGTCTGCGGAAGATGGTCACCTTCTGTGCCCGCCACGGCATCCAGCCGATGGTGGAGCATCTGCCGATGGCGCAGGTGAATGAGGCCATCCGCCGCCTGCGGCTGGGGGATGTGCGCTTCCGCTTCGTGCTGGACGGACCGGCGTGACCAAGGGCAGGACGGGCCTGGTGTGGGAGCCGCGCTGCCAGGGGCACCAGCCTGGCGCGGGCCACCCGGAGAGCCCTCGCCGGCTGGAAGCGATCCGCCGCGGCCTGGAGAGCGCCGACTTGTGGCGTCGCTGTTTGCCCCTATCGGCCCGGGCGGCCACGGAGACGGAACTGCTGCGTTGCCACACCCCCACCTACCTGGCCACGGTGCAAGCAGACCTGGCCGCTGGTCTGCCGGATTTGAGCACCGGTGACACCGCCATCTCCGCCCACTCGGAGGAGGCGGCCCGTTTTGCGGCCGGCGGTGCCCTGGTGGCGGTGGAGGCCGTGATGGCCGGCCGGGTGCGCCAAGCCGTCGCGGCCGTGCGCCCGCCGGGCCATCACGCCACAGGCGAGCGCGGCATGGGGTTTTGCCTCTACAACAACGTGGCCCTGGCCGCCCGCCATGCCCAGGCGGTCTGCGGCTGCGAGCGGGTGTTGATCGTCGATTGGGACGTGCACCACGGCAATGGCACCCAGGCGATCTTTTGGCGGGATCCGTCGGTGATGTTCTTCAGCGTGCATCAGAGCCCGCTCTATCCCGGCAGTGGCGCCGCGACGGAGCGGGGGGAGGGCCCCGGGGAGGGCTTCACACTGAATTGCCCCCTGCCACCGGGCAGCGGCGGCGCGGAGGTGTTGAACGCTCTGCGCACCCGGCTGGCGCCGGCGGCGGAGGCATTCCGCCCCTCGCTGGTGTTGGTCTCCGCGGGATTTGACGGGATGCGGGGGGATCCTCTGGCTGATTTTCAGTTGCTGCCCGCCGATGTGGCGGCTCTGACGACGCTGGTGATGGAGATCGCCTGGCGCCATGCGGCGGGCCGGCTGGTGTCGGTGCTGGAGGGGGGCTACCGGCTCGACAACCTGGCGGCCGGGGTTGCCGCCCACGTGGGGGCCTTGCTGATTTGATGGGTCGCAGGTCTTCACCCTCCGTCCGCCTGCCATGGCCATCCTTTTGCTCACAGCTTTGGCGGCCCTGCTGGGCTACAGCCTGGGCCAAGGGGTGCCAAGGCTGATCCAGCGTTCCGGGGCGCTGGCTCGGCGATCCCGGGCCAGCCAGCTCGGCCTGGCGGTGGTGCTGCTCACCCCCTGGATCGTGGGCGCGCTGGGGGTGCTGCTGGTGGTGGGGCGTCCCTGGCTGCTGGTGCCCCTGGTGGGTTACGCCGTGGCCATGGCCTGGGGTCGAAAACGGGTCGGGTTGTGACACAGGGACCGTCCAGGAGGCCCGCCACAGTGGGAGAGGCCGATGATCCCTGCGGATGCTCCGTTTCGCGACGCTTGCCTGCCCCGTTGCCAGTGTCCTGATGGCTCTTGGGCTCAGCCCGGTGGTGGCGCGGGCTGAACTGCCGCCCTGGGTGTATGGGGAGCGGCAGCGGCGGGCGCCGCTGGTGGTTCAGCTGCGGGTGCTCCAGGCCCAGCGATCGGGCGGCGAGGCCCGGGTGCGCGGTCAGGTGTTGCAAGTCTGGCGCCAACCCCGCACCACCTCCCTGAAGCCGGGTCAGGCGATTGAGGTGCGTTACAGCCTTCCCCCGGAGCGCGCCCCGGGATGGGTGGGTCCATCTTCTCTGTCCCTGCCCGGCCTTGGGGACGCCTTCACCGCCTGGCTCCTTCCGATCGATGGGAGCTCTGCCACGTTTGCTCCCGCGGCGGGTGGCCGTTCCTTCGGTCCCGCGTTGGAGGGTGTCAAGGAGCCGTAGGGCAGAGATCGTGGGCCGCCCGTCAACGGCAGGCCAGGCACCGCGCAGCCTTTGCCAGGGCGTGGACAGGGGCACCTGCCACAAGAGGAGCGTCCGCCGAAAAGGTTGGGGGCGCCCGGAGAGGACGCCCGATCGCCGGAGCTAACAGCAGGTGTCCACTGGGGGCGCTTCCTGCCTCGGCGATGATCAAGGTCTAACCAAACCCACCGCTCCCCTCGGGCGACCGCAGGCCGCTCCTTCACCTGGCCTCAGGCCCACGAGAGGCCACAGGATCCGCGCCGCCCTGGACAGGTGCTTTACAAAGTGTTATGATTTTCGAAACACTTCTCAACACCCCATGGCTGACTCCACCCCCCGCTTCGGTTTCGTCGCCTTTGCTGAAACCTGGAATGGCCGCCTGGCCATGCTTGGTTTTGTGATTGGTCTGGCCACCGAGCTTCTCACCGGTCAGGGCATCCTGTCCCAAATCGGACTGGGCTGATCCATGAGCACCGATTACACCGCTGCCATTGTTGGCCTGATCGGAGTTGTTGTCGTCTTGACAGGGATGGTCGGATTTATTCTGAGCCGTCCCAGCGATTTGGCCAACCCCTCCCGCTGACTTCCTCCTGCGGCAACCCGGAATCCCGTCTTAAAATCTGGCTCTGTTTTCCTGGGAAAGCCCTGGAAATCCGGTCGCAAGCGGGAACTTTCTTTTTCGTCAACTGGGATCTTTACGCTCTCATCAGTGCCATCGAGGGATTTCTTCAGAGATCCCCTGGAGCGGAATTGTTCTCAAGAAGAAATTCTTGTGCTGAGCAAGCTCTGGAAAACCCCTTGGCGGCACCCGTAAGAGCGCGGAAATCGCAGTTGGCGCAAGGGGACGGCTTCCACTAGCAACCGGTTGTCCAGGGCTTCCCTAATTCCAGGCAACAATTTCAGCTCATCAACCTCCTCGATCAGCGGATCCGAGGGGGTTTTTTGATCGTTCTCTGTTTGTAAGTGTCCACTGAGACGAGATCAAAAGGCTTGTCTGCACATCGCGCCCTGGTGGCAATCCGACCCAAGACGTTGCCCGTCTGCCTCGGAACGGGAGATGGGCAACCGCTCAAGACTGCTTTAAAGTGCTCGAATCGGGGGCAGGCCAAGATTGAGAAACGAGTCTCGCTCTGAGACTTAAGGGCACCTCGAAAAATCCCGCTTCCCCCTTGCCTGCTGGAGTGAAATCCCTTCCTGTCACGGACCTCGCTGGCCAGTCTCAGCAGGCCAAAAGTGCTTGTTCGAGGTGCCCTTAAAGCCGCCCTGGCCCAATGTCCGAGGAACAACAGGCTTCCTGAGCGAGGGCCGTGAATTGGAATCAGCCTTGGGCAGCCGCTCCCGCCTCCCTCTGCCAAAGGAGGGCCGGGGAAACGACCTGAGACACAACCGATACACGACCCCGCTTGAGGCGAAGATTAGGATTCCAAGAAAAAGTGTATAAGAACGCTGACATAACTAAAATTGCGTGACTTTTCTTTACTGAAATGCACCGCTTTCCCCTGCCAGCTTTCCCGCAAGTTTTTCTATCAATGTTCCTGTTATCTTCTGCACTAGCGATTACCCCGGCAGCCAATTCCACCACTATTTTTGCTGATGATTTCAGCCTGGTTCCGATCTCCAGAGGACTTGTGCCAAGTGCACCTCTAGGCTGGAGGATCGACAATACAGGCTCCGTCGAGATCCTGGGTCAATGTGGCAATTTCGCTGCCGAAGATTTGCTTCCAGGCAACAATTGCTACATTGATCTAGACGGAAATCTGGGGGATGAACCCAGTGAAAATTTTTCTCCTCCCGGGCTGTTAACCACCAGCTTGCCCCTTAAGTTTGGCTATAGTTACAACTTAAAATTTGATCTCGCTGGAAATCAAGTTGTGCCATTCGGAGACGGTGTTCATGTGAGCTTTGGCTCAGAATCTCACTATATATACAAGGAGCCATTTGAAGGGTTTGCGACATTGATATACACATTCTCTCCTCCCTCTAGCGGTGAATATGCCTTGTCATTTATTAACACAAACGACGATGCTTATGGCGCTCTTCTTGATAATGTCATTGTAACAGAGATCAATGGCCCTGTGGCGGATGTCCCCGTGCCCCCCCCGCTGCTGGGCGCGGCTGCCGCGTTCGGCTTCAGCCGGCGTCTGAGAGCGCGATTGCGCAGCCTCAGACGCTGAGCCAACTGTGCCGCTTCTTGTTGGTTCTTGGGCGGTTTCAGGTCTGGGGTTGTCCGTCAGAAAAAGACTTTCAATCCCAGTTCAACACCGTTTTGACGCGTTGTGAACCGGGTCTGCCGCAGGGCGCCGATGTCGTAGGCCAAGCCGAAATAGCGCCAGGAGAGATCGAGCTGGGTGTTGGCGCCAAGGGCAAGGCCCAAACCCACCTGGGCATTGCCGCTGAGGTCACGCGCGCCGCCCAGTCCCAGCCCTCCGATGTCCGCCCGCCCGAAGGCTCGCAGCCCGGGGGTCAGGGCCAGGGAGGCCTGCGTGCCCAGCAACGGTTCGGTCCAGGTGCGCCTCCAGGTGCCCTGCTTCTGCAGGCGAAGGTTGAGAGGAGCCTTGCCTTCAATGACAGCCGCCAAATCGAGCTGATTGTTCACCAGGCGCACTCCCGCGTAGGGGATCACGCTGAGCTGCCCCGGCGTTCCGATCGCCGTTTCCGGCGCGCCGGCACGATAGCGGAAGGCGAAGTCGTAGAGCCCCTGAATCGACGTCTGCTCGACTCGCCCCGTCAGCAGTCCCCGTCTGCCGGTGCGTGCGATTTCGTTGCCAACTTGCACGTAATACAGATCCGCCATCAGACCAAAGCGTCCTTTTTCAACGCTGCCGCGCACAGAACCCACCGTCTCAATCAGGGGGATCAGTTGCCCCAGTGAGAGGTCCAGTTCTGCCTCAAAGCCCCGAATGGTGGTCGTGCCCGTGGTGCGCAGCGGCGCGAAGCCATAGAGCTCCACCGTGGCGCGCCAGGCCGCATCCTCTGCGGCGGCGGACGGTGCGCTGTCTGCGGAGGGTGCTGCGGCGGTGGCGTCCGAGGGAAGCGCACCGGCCTCGACAGGCAGGCACAGGCACAACAGAGTCAGCAGCCGTGGACCCCAAACCAAGGCGGCGCGCCCATGGAGCGGAAGAACGGGGGAACGCATCAGCCACTGGACATTGTGGCGGCAATTGTGAAGAAAAATGCCGGGATTGAGCCTGTGCCTATGCCACTCTCATTCCTTTGCCGCTTTGGCTGAGCCATCAGCCGCGGATCGTTGACCCAAACGCTCCGCCATCAAGGTTTGCACCATCAACCGGAGCGTTTGCCGATTGCCACCGGCGACACGCCAAATCTCAATCCATTCCGCCATGACGTCGGTGTCCGCCACGGGCCCATCGTCTCCACCGCCGCTGGTGCCGCTGGCCAGTCGGGCGAGAAAGGCGCGGGCATCATCCAGGCAGGAGGGGCCGGCGCCAAATCCCTCCAGACGCGGATCCAGCGCCGCCAGCAGGGTTTCCAGGTCCACCAAGCTCAGGGGTTTGAGCAGACTCTCGGTCGCCAGATCCGTATCGCTGTCCATCCCACCTGCTGGCGGCTGCCACTCCATCATCCTTCGCTGAAGTCCGGCGGTGCCTTGTCTAGACTTCCTCAGCCGCGATGGCAAGACCATGTTGAAACTTTGCCTGCGCTGGCTTGTGGGCCTGCTCCTCTTTTGCCGTGCCCTGGCCCTGGTTGCCCAGCTGCGTCGCAGCTGGCGTGCCGACGCTCTGGCGTCGCAATTTCAGCGCGAGCTGCGGCGTCGCGGGCTGCTGGCCCCCTCCTTCCGTCTTCCAGTCTCCTGAGATCAACCGTTTTTTGGGCGGAAGGGGCGCCCCTGTGGGCGGGGGACTCAGCCGATCCCTGGTCTGCCGCTGAAATGGCACCGGTGTATTGGTTTGCGGGTCTGGGCAGAGGTGGCACCATGGCCTTGTTTCTGGTCGGTGGGGCGCCTCCATGGCCTGTCCAAGCTGCGGCAGTTGGGCGGTGAAAGCGGATCGTGGCCTGGCGGGACGCATGATCTGCGCCCGCTGCGGCCATCCCCTCGGCTTGGGCGTCACCGCCAGCGTGACCCGGCGCCGGCGTCGCTTCACGCCGGTCTTGCCCAAGCGCTGGCGGGGCTGGCTGGGGTTGGCCGGGTTGTTGGGAGTGTCCGCGGCGCTCGCCGCCCAGGCACCAGCCCCCGAGGCTTTGGTTCCCCTCCCGCCCAATCTGCCGGAAACACCGTCAGGACTGGGGGAGCCCGCCAAGCCAGGGGGGCTGGGGATGTGACCATCCGCTGACAGGCAGGTCGCAGCGGCGCAAAATCCCAGAACATAAGCGCGTCGCTGTTCAGTCAGACCTGCCGGATGTCCAGCAATCCCGTCCTCAATCTCGCTTCCTTGAGCCTGCGCCAGCTAAGAGACATGGCGCGTTCGATCGGCATTCTCCGTTACAGCTCGGAGAACCGTGAGGGGTTGACGGAAGCGATTGCCGACCGTGTCAGCCAGGGCCATCTCCCCCTCGAAGACCTGGTTGCGCTTGAGGCGGAGATGGCTCCTGCCCCCCGACCGACGGAGGAAACGCGGGTGGTGTTTCTGCCCCGGGATCCCCAATGGGCTTATGTGTTTTGGGAAATCAGCGAGGGAGATCGCGATCAGGCCTTGAAAAACGGTGGCGAGCAGCTGTGCCTGCGGGTCGCCGATGTGACCGGACTGGCCGGCGGCTCCTCCCACCCCCACACCTTGCAGGAGGTGGTGGTCGACAGCCATGCCACGGAATGGTATCTGCCGGTGCCCCTGTCCGACCGTGACTATCGGGTGGAGTTGGGCTATCGCAAGGGCGGCGGCGGCTGGATCTCTCTGGCACACTCCTCCGTCGCCCGGGTGCCGGCCCTCCACCCGAGCGAGCAGATCCTCGATCAGTTCGTTCCCTTCTCTCTAGACGCCGTGCCGACGGTCACGCCGCTGCCCACACCCTTGGACGCGGCGGATCCGGGGCTGCACGAGCGTCTCTACCCAACGGCCACTGTCCGCTGGCGGCGGCAGCTGGGGCGGGGGTCGGAGGCCTTCCACGAGCTGGAGGAAGGGATGGGAACCCACCGCGGTGCCGGCGGCCAGTCGTCGGCGGCGGGAATGTGGGCCTCAGGGCGGAGCGAATCCGGCGCTGGCGGCGTGGGGGCTCGGCAGCGGTCGTTCTGGTTGGTGGCTGATGCGGAGCTGATTGTCTACGGCGCCACGGACCCTTCGGCGCGGTTGATGATCGGCGGAGAAGAGGTGCCCCTCTCAGCGGATGGCACATTCCGCATCCAGGTGCCCTTCCGGGATGGTCAGCAGGTGTATCCGATCGAGGCGGTGGCGGCGGATGGGGAGCAGAAGCGCAACATCACCCTGGACTTTCGCCGCTCCACACCGGAAGCCCACGTCAACAGCGCGGAGGAAGCGGTCAGCGAGTGGTTCTGATCGAGCCCAGTGGCCAGCGCTGGTCCGTCAGGGCGCGTTGAACAGATCGGGCAGACGGGCTCGCAGGAGCATCTCGGTCTCCTCCAGCCCGTTCTCCCCCGACCCTGTGACGGTGATGGCCCGGGCCCGCTCCGTCACCGTGAGGGGTTCCACGGCCTGCCATTGCCCCATCAGAACCCGTTCATCGGCCTCGGAGGGATCCCCACCCTCCCGCTGGCGCTGCGCCAGGCGCTGCCGGGCCAGCTCCAGCGTCACCGGGCAGTCGAGGACCAGCCAGGCAGTCCCCAGCCGCGCCGCCAACGCCGTGAAGCCACGCCGTTGCCGCCGCGTCAAAAATGTGGCGTCCACCACCAGATGAAGGCCGGCGCGCAGCACGGCCTCCGCCGCGGCCGGCAGCCGTTCGTCGTAAAGCTCCGCGGTGAGGTCTGGACCATAAGCATCCCCGTTCCGCACTGGTTCCAGAGCCGTGCCCCAGCGCCCGAAGAGGCGGAGTCGCTCCGCGTCCGAACGCAGATGAATCCAGCCGTGGCGCCGGCAGAGCGCACTGGCGATGTGACTTTTGCCGCTGCCACTCACCCCATGGGTCAAAAGGAGGAGGCCAGGCCCTGTGGCCTCGCTGAGGCGCTGGGCCAGGTGGAGGTAGCTGCCGATCCGGCTGGTTAGATCCAGCCGATCCGGCGTGTCGGACCCCGTCAGTTGCTCCAGCCGCAGCGCCAGAACCTTGGCGCGCACCAGGGCCCGATAGGTCAGATACCAGCGCCAGGCGGCCAGGGCCCCATAGTCGCCGCAGCTGCTCAGCCAGCGGTTGAGCACGCGCCCCGCCAACACCGGCTGCTGGCACTGCCTCAGATCCATCGCCAGGAAGGCCACATCGCTGATTCCATCGATCCAGCGCAGCCCGGGGTTGAATTCCAAGCAGTCAAACCCCACCACCACCCCCTGATGGAGCACCAGGTTGCCCAGGTGGAGGTCGCCATGGCCTTCCCGCACCCGCCCCCGGGCCAGGCGATCGACGAAGAGGGGCTGGAGGCGATCGGCCTCCAGCCGGGTCCAGGCGGCCAGGGCGGCGATGCCCAGATCTGGATGCAGCCGCTCCAGCACCTCCAGATTCGCCAGCGCCGGGGCGACGATCGCCTCCGGGGTGCCAAAGGGTCCATCGGCAGCGGCCACCGCCGCGGCGTGATGAAAGTGGGCGAGTCGCTCGGCAAAGGCCTCCAGCTGATCGCCACTCACAGCGCCCCTCGCCAGGGCCAGAGGCAGCAGGCCTGACTGGTCGAATTGGCGCATGCGCACCGCCACGTCGATGACGGGGCCTGAGCCCCCCAGCCTGGCCTGTTCCGCTGGACCGTGGATGTCCACCAGATCGTGGTAGATCTCTGCCGCCAGCCGTTTGTTGAGGCGCAGTTCCTCCTGGCAGAAATGGCGTCGCCGCTCCAGGCTGCTGAAGTCAGCGAATCCCAGGTTCACGGGCTTCTTCACCTTGTAGGCATAGGGGCCGCTTAGGAGCACCCAGGAAATGTGGGTCTCCAGCAAGGAAATGGCCGTTGTGGGATGGGGATAGGCCCCGGGCCGCAGCAGGGAAGCGATCATCGGCTCCATCCCGCTCTGGCCCCGGCAACAGCCCTTCAACCTAGGCTGCGCCCTGTCCCGACCAGTGGACAGGGCGCTGCTAAAACAACCCGCATGGCTGCTCCCGCGGGAGCTGTCCCTTGCTCCCGGTTTCCATGAGTCAACCGCCTTCCCCCCCCCGGCCACCCTGGCTGCAGTGGCTGATTTTGGCCATCTTTCTCTGGTCGTCGTGGCAGGTGGCTGGATTTTGGTTTGAGCGGTTGCGCGGCTGATCAGGCAACGCGCTGCTTGTGAGCGTGGCGCGCGAAAATCAAGGGCACCTCGAACAAGCACTTTTCGCCTGCCGCAACTGGCCAGCGAGGTCAGTGACAGCGAGGGATTTCACGCCGGGAGGCGAGGGGGAGGCGGAATTTTTCTAGTATGCAGTCCCACAAGTTCATGCGTCACCTTCGGCTTGGTCCGTGCCTCCAGATGCCGTACTCAGCAAGGGCTCCGGGCGAGAGACCCATCAAAGGATCGACGGTGCATTTGCGGGACTGCACACTAGGTGCCCTTAAGAGCTCTCCCGTCAAGGCTTCCGATCGCTGCCTCTTAGGAATCGACCTCAGCGTCGTGTCCCCCTGCTCGCGGGCGTCCTCGCCAGCCTCGCGACGGAGAGGTCTGAAGCCCTCCTGTCATCCCTGACGGGATCTTCGCCGCGGGGCTGGGACCGGAGGCGACCGCCCCCAGTCCCCCCGTCATCAGGCGCAGCAGCCGGGTGAGGCCCCCCACCAGAAGCAACAGGGCCAGCAAGGCCAGCGCCGCCACAGCCAGCAATCCGACAACCTGCAGCAACCCTATGGCGAGCAGGGACAGACCCCGAATCAAATTGGCCACCGCCTGGCTGACCAGCAGCAGGGTGTTGAAGCGCTCCGCCAGGCGCATCAACCCCTTGAGAATCAATCCAGCTCCGGCGACGCACACCACAGCGATCGCCAGCTGTCGAAGGGGAGACGACGGGCGACGTCGCTTCGGGTCCGATCGGGCGGATCGCTGGGGCCGGGGCGCCGCCCCGGGGGTGGGTAGGTGGAGCGGGCGGACTCGGGAGGGGGTTGGTTGTCTCATCGCTCCGCGGCGCATGGCCTGACGAGAGGGCAGTGGTGGAATGGCCTGGCAGGTTTGCGGGGTCAGAGATCAAGCGGGTGGCCGGCACCGCGCATCCAGCGTTCGAATTCCAGCAGCACCAGTTCGTTGGGGCACTCGATCAGGGACAGGTCGTTGACCGTGCAGTCTCCATGCCCGCCATGGTGAAGGGTGAGATGAAAGTTGTCGCCGCTCAGGCCACACACTTCCGGATCGCTCCGCACCACCACATCCAGGGCGGAGCCCAAACGGGCGACTCTGCGGCGCAATTCAGCCCAGGTCATCGCCATGGTTGCCGGGGGAGAGGAAAGGAATCACCAACCATGCCATGGGGCCAATTCCCACAGACCGGAGGACCGCAGATCCCCGCGCACGAGCAAGGGTTCGTTCGCCGACGTGTTGGGCACCGGCGTGGCGGGCAGGCCGAGTCGGGCGCGATCCCGCCCGCTGTTGCCTTCCACCGGCGTCGCCGCCACCACGTCTCCTTGGCGATTGACTGCCAGCTGCCAGACCTGGGCCGAGAGAGGGGCCCCGGAGGCCGGTGGTCGGGACAAGAGCCAGGTCCGCAGCCGGGCCAGCCGCACGTCCGTCGAGACGGGCGCGGCTGGCGAGGGGGGACGGGTGGCGGGAGTGGCGGCTCCGGGGGCGGATCCGGGAGGAGAGGAGGGCCGTGCGGGGGTTGGGGGGAGCGCCTTCCTCGTGGTGATGGTCTCCAGGAGATCCCCAGAGGGGCGGGGGGAGGGCACCAGGCTGGAGAGGCCGGCGGCGAGGACCAGCGCCGCCAGACCTCCCAAGGGAGCGGCCAGGCGGCGCTGGAGCGGCAGGCGATGGCGCAGCTCCCGGGCAGGGAGGGGAAGGGCCTGCGGCACCGTCAGGGGGAGTTGCATGCGCGGATCCAGCCGGCATTGATCGAGAACCCGCACCAGATCGGCCAGCTCCGCATCATCCAGATGCAAGTCGAGAGCAGGCGTGTCGGGCTCGCCGCTGCGCAACCGCATGTGGTGCCCTCCCTGCAAATCGGGCCCGATCGTGACGGGGGCGTCCTCCTCCCCCATCGGGCGCGAGACGCCGCTGAGCAGATGGCGGGCATAGGGGAGGACAGTGGCCATCAAGGCCTGGAGATGGTCGCGGCGACCTTCCAGCTGGGGATGTCCCACCCAGTCCAGACTCCAGCCTGTGATGATCCCCACGGCGCCGCTGCCCTGGCCGCTGGAGACATCAGGAAAACCCTCCACCCGCAGCCTGCAGGCATGGGTGCCGAAGCTATGGGGCTGGTACGTCAACGTCTGCTTCATTGCCGCTTCATTGCTGCGCTGTCAATCAGTGCACTTTGCCGGAAGGCGCTAAGGAAGCTCTGGACAACCGGTCACCAGCGGAGGCTGTCCCTTGCACCAACTGGTAGCTCCGCGCTCTCACAGGTGCCGCTGAGGGGTTGTCCAGACCCTCCCTAAGGAGCGGCGTCCATCAGACTGGCCCGTAGGCGTTCGACCCCCCCTGTGCCGGCCGCGAGGGCAAGCGTCTGGATTAAAGCCCGGCGATCGGCGGCACCCCGCTCCGGATCCATCAGAGTCTGCACACTGCTGCGGCGCACGTTCATGCGCTCCCGCAGCAACTCTGTCAGCCGTTGCTGAAAGAGTTGCCAGTGCTGTTGATTCACCAGCGCAGGCTCCCGACTGGAGAGCAGACCGCGCACGATCGGATACACCCGATCAGCCATGGCGCACAGCAGGCGAATGAGGGCATCGGTTTCCGCCCCGTCCGGCGAGCCCCGGCGGCAGGCCCGGCGGAGAGGATTGTGGCAGCGCAGTTTCCAGAGGGCGACTCTGTCGGGGAAGAGGGGCGCGAACCCCAGGTGTTGACCCAGCCACAGCAGGGTCTCACCCCCATTGAGATCCAGGGCCTCAACGCAGAGCAACAACAGATCGAGCCGTTCCAGTCCCTGACGGGGCAAGGGCGCGGCGATGCTCTCGGCTATCGGGCCGGGCTCGGCGAGGGCCGTGCCGGAGGACAATGCCGCTGTCTGGCGGGGGGAATTCGTGACCATGGCTGCGATGATGCCAGTGCTTCAGCCCCTCCGTCATCTCCATCCGCTGGCATGAGCGTCTCTGATCCCTCTCTTGATCTGCGTCAGTGGGTCAGGGAGATTCCGGATTTCCCCAAGCCGGGCATCCTGTTTCGGGATCTCACCCCCTTGATGCGCGACCCCCGCGGCTGGCAGGAGACCGTGCGGCGTCTTGGCCTCCAGTGCGAGCGGCTGCAACCCGATCTGATCGTGGGGATTGAATCGCGCGGATTCATTGTGGGCATGGCCGTGGCGACCGCTCTGCGACTGCCCTTCTCCCCCGTGCGCAAGCCGGGCAAATTGCCGGGGCAGGTGCATGGCATTGATTACACCCTGGAATACGGCCAAGATCGACTGGAGATTCACGCCGATGGCTTCGAGGGTCGGCCGCGGGTGCTGGTGGTGGATGATCTGTTGGCCACAGGCGGCACGGCGGCGGCCTGTGGCCAGCTGGTGGAGATGGCGGGCGGCCAGCTGGCGGGCTTCAGCTTTGTGGTGGAGTTGAGCGCCCTCAACGGCCGCGGCAAACTCCCCGACGCTGTGCCCGCTGAATCGCTGATCGTCTATTGAGGCGGGCGCTGGGGCGTTCCTCCACAGCACGACAGGGTTCGGGGCGAATGCGGAGGCGCTTGGCCCGGGCGCCAGGGCCGGGCCCTTGATCTGGCTGGAGAGGCTCCTTCCAGGGCGTCAGGGGCCTTTCTGCTCCGCAGCTGGAGGGGTTCCGGTCCAATGGTTAGGGAGGCTCCGGACAACCGGTCGCCAGTGGAAGCTGTCCCTTGCACCAACTGGGAGCTCCCCGCTCTCACAGGTGCCGCTGAAGAGCTGTCCAGAGCCCACTTGGTGTGCGGTCCCGCAAGTTCATGCGTCATCCCCGGCTTGGTCCGTACGCCTCGATGCCGTCATCAGCAAGGACTGCAGGCCAGATACCCATCAAAGGATCCACAGCGCATTTGCAGGACAGCACATTGGGGAAGCTCTGGACAACCGGTCGCCGGTGGAAGCGGTCCCTTGCACCACTGGGAGCTCCCCGCTCTCACAGGTGCCGCTGAGGGGTTTTCCAGAGCCTCCTTAGTGGGCGGTCCTGCGAGTTCATGCATCATCGTTGGTTTGGTCCGTGTGCCTCGTGTGCTGCCCCGCAAGTTCATGCATCATCCCCGGCTTGGTCGCTGGCGTCCCCAGGAGTGGTGTAATTTCCCCGGCACCCCCACCCCGGCGTCGCCGGGGTGGGCCGCACACCTCAGTCGGCTGGTCCCATGGCTGGCCTTGCAAGGGGTGGGCAGGTCCGTTTCCCTGGTTTGAGAACCA
>JBKDSV010000108.1:0-19470 GCA_046340795.1 Cyanobacteriota bacterium
AATCCAGCCCGCCTCCACCGCAAGGGGCCAAAAGACGCGTCCCCGCAGCCACCAGACCATCACCAGTGGTCCGCCGATGGCCGCGCTCCACCCCAAAGTGGTGAGGCCAACCGGCAGGCCGCCGCCCAGCAGCTCCAAACCGCCAGCCTTGACGCCACCACTTCCGCGGGCGCCCACCATGGCAATCCAGCTCACCGCTGCCGGAAACAGCCCCAGCCCCCCCAACCAGAGCAGCACGCGCCGCGCTGGATCGGCCCCGGAACCACGCGGAGCGCCCAAGTAGGTGAGGCAGAGCAGCAGAACGCCTGCCATGGGGATGACTTCCATGACCCACCAGCCCAAGCCTCGAAGATCAACGCGCTGGCTGCAGAATTGGAGCCACTCACTCACCATCCAGGCCGGCGCCAGCAGGGCCAGCAGGACCAACTGGGGCCACTGTCGCAGCAGCAGCCAGCCCAGGCCGGCCCCAATGCCCCACAGCAGCAGGCCGCCGGGCCAGTGGGCCTGCAGGTTGAAAGTCTGACCCACCAGAAAGAGGCCCCCGCCGAGGGCGACGCGGCCCACGGCGTGCAACGCCACGGCCAGGGCCGGAAAGCCGCTGGCGCTACGGGCGGCCAGGCCGTGCAGCGCCAGCACGAGGCCCATCACCAGGGTGAAGCGCCAGCCTGGGGCGAGGGTGTCCCAGTGGGCCGCCACGAACAGCAGGGCACCGGCGCCAAGCAGCACCGCTCCCAGCGCCAGGCACACCAGGATTGGAGCCCGCAGGCGCGGCCCCGGTTGCGCGGCCTCCCAGCGCTCAATCGCGGCGACGGTGGCGGGATCGATCAATTCCGCCGCGAGCCAGCGTTGCAGGGCTTGTTGCCAGTGGGATGCCATGCCCCTTTTTAGACCGGCTGGCGGTTGCTGGCTGGGGCGAATCGGAACCGAAGCCCGCGGGCGGGGGCTTTGGAGAGCGGCAGGGTGGTGAGGGTGGTGCGGCGCTCGGTGGGCTCGCCGGTGCACCGCGGGCTCCACAGAAGTTGGGATCACCGAGCGAACCGCCGTTGCGGGTGGAGGATGGGGAGCGTGGCTTCCGGTTGACGATCATCCCCAGCGGGTGTCGGTTCGCTTGGCGCTAACTGCAGGTTGCGGAGCTTCTTTGCTATTCAAATCGGCGTTTGGAGCCATTCCTCAATTGGTTGAAGTGGTACTCAGACCAGGGAAACGGACCTGCCCACCCCTTGCAAGGCCAGCCGCTGGGCTAGCCGCCTGAGGTGTGCACCCCCACCCCGGCTACGCCGGGGTGGGGGTGCCGGGGGATTTACACCACTCGCCGGGACGCCAGCATTTTTTGTCTACATTTCGCTTTTGATTTATTGAGTTTTACAACGCTAGTGTTGGAAAACTGGAAGGAGCAGTTTGTCTGTGACGCTTAAATTCTTGCTAAAATCATACCTGATTACGCATAAAGATCCGCAGAGCTTAGAGATCTCTCCGGGAAAGGCTTACACACGCAGACTGCATTAGGGAAGCTCTGCACAAGCGGTCGCCAGTGGAAGCTGTCTATTTGCACCAACTGGGAGCTCCGCGCTCTCACAGGTGCCGCTGAGGCGTTGTCCAGAGCCTCCGTAGGGAAGCGGATATTGCCGTCTCGTTCGGCGGCATTGTTTTGCGCCTCTCAGGCAAGTGATGGACCCTGTATTGCTGGGTAATAAAACGATGACCTGTCCGGCGAGGGATGCACGTCATGAGCACATCAAAACCCAAAAAAGCCCTGGTTTGCCCAGGGCTTGCTGACTTTTGTGCGTGAGAACCTGACTGGTGCTCAGCTCAGCTGACGCTCCACACCCCACCGGCGAGATTCATCAGGGGGGAGACGATGGCCGTGCTGCAAAGGAACCAGGCGAAGGCGGCGCCACCGCAACCACCGAGCCAGAAGCCACTGGCAAATTCCGCCCAGCCGGCTTTGGTGAAGAGGTCGGCGGGGGGATTGTCGATGGTGGCGTCCGGGGGCTGCACGCTGGGGCCTCGGCCGGCGGTGCCATAGATCGACAGACACACCGTGAGGATGGTCACCAGGCCGATGGTGGCGAGCAGACCAGCGGTGTTGGCGTATTCCGTGAGCCGCAGGGGGCCCGTGACGGCAAAGGGCCCGAAGAGAAAGAAACCATGGGCCATGCCCACCTCCAGGCCACGACGGTTCGGGGACAGGGAGGGACGGTAGGCCGGCAGGGCGTTGAGGAAGGCCTTGGTGAAGTAGCTGCTGTTGACGGGCGTCGCCAGGTTGCCGACGCAGGGATCGGCCACGGGGGTCACGGTCATGACGGAGGGGGGGAGTGGGGGGTGCTGTGGAGGGGCTGGCAACGGCGACGGGATCAGTCGCGGGCTTCGATCACGTTGAACAGCAGGGCCATCGCCACGGCAGGCCCAAGGATCCCCACCAGGGGAATGAACACGGAGGGCATCCAAGAGGCGGCAAAGCTTCCAGTCATGGCAAGGCCAGGAACAACCGCCGGTAGTGTAAGGAAGCCTTTCTACCGCGCCCCAGGGCACAGGCGGGGGGTGACATAAAAGTTCAGCAGCAAGGCGCGGCAGCATGAACCCATCCCTGCTTGGAGTCCTGGCGGCTGCCGCCTTGGCGACGGGATTGTGGCTGGCCGGTCGCCGGCCCCGGCCGCTCTTGAACAGCACCGACACCCGAGACGTGGCCGCCCTCAACCGGGCCCAGAACACCCTGGTGCGGGAGGCCCGCCAAGCCTCCCCCACCGGGCCATCCCCACAGGGGGGCGGCCCGGTGGGGGAGAACATTCGAGCAGAGCACGATGGCTGGGAGCCCCGGACACCGCTGGCGGCCCTGCCGGCCGCACGGCTGAGTGCGGCGGAGCGGCAGGCTTGGTTGCGGGAGCTGCGGCGTCAGTTCGAGGCCGGTGGACCGCAACGGCTGGCGGCGCTGCAGCGCGCCCGGGCCTGGCGCCAGCCGGAGGTGTTGCCCTTGCTGCGACGCGGCCTGCGCGACACCGATCCAAGGGTGATGCGGGAGGCGGCGCGGGCCATGGAGGCTTTCCGGGGTCGGAGCGGGCCCCGGGGTTCATGAAACGTTCCGTCAATGCCGATGACCAAAGGGCCTGTCCACCAGCTGACCCCTCGCCTTTGTTCTTGGTCAGGCAGGCCCGCCTGCTTCAGCCCCATTGGCGGGGCATCCCGTTGGTGTTGAGGCAACCCTGGCCTGCCCCCCCCGCCGCTCTGAACCCGCCGCGCCGCGCAACGTGGCGCGCACGCGATAGATCGGCCGCCCCTGGCTTTCGTGATACGTGCGCATCTGCAGCTCGGCGAGCAGGCCGAAGCAGAAGAGCTGCACACCGCTGAGGATGGCCAGAACAGCCAGCAGCAGCAGGGGGCGGTTGCCGATGTCGACGCCAAGCATCAGTTTTTCGCCCACCAGCCAAAGGGCCAGCACCAGGCCGATGCCGAGCGTGATGATCCCCGCCAGGCCGAAAACATGCATCGGCCGGGTGAGGAAGCGTTTCATGAACCACACCGTCAGCAGGTCCATCAACACACGGACTGTGCGATCGATGCCGTATTTGCTCTTGCCGTAACGACGCGGGTGATGGCGCACCCGCACCTCGCCGATGCGGGCCCCCTCAATGAAGGCCAGGGCGGGCAGAAAGCGGTGCAGTTCGCCGTAGAGGTTCATGTCAGCCACCACCTCCCGCCGGTAGGCCTTCAGGGAGCAGCCGTAATCGTGAAGGCGCACGCCTGTCACCCGGGCGATCAGCTGATTGGCGATCAGGGAGGGCAGGAGCCGGTTGAGAGCTCCATCCTGCCGCTGATGGCGCCAGCCGCTCACCAGGTCGTAGCCCTCCTCCAAGGTGGCGAGCAGGAGCGGGATATCGGCTGGGTCATTCTGCAAATCCCCATCAAGGGTGATGATGACTGGCGCCCGGCTGCTGTCAAACCCGGCGGCCATGGCGGCTGTTTGGCCATAATTGCGGCGCAGGAGCACCGCCACCAGCTCGGGCACGTCCAGAGCCAAATCGCGCAACAGGAAGGGAGTGCGGTCGCGGGAGCCGTCATCCACCAGCACCAGCTCGAAAGACAGGCCGATCGGCCGCAGGGCCTCCAGGAGCTGCCTCACCAGCTGCCGCAGGCTATCTTCCTCGTTGTAGAGAGGCACGACCACCGAGAGCTGGGGATCGGTGCTGTCGGGGGCCGGCGGCGGTTGTCCGCTGGCGGTGCCGTGGAGCGGGCCAGAGCTGGGGCTGGGGCTGACGGCGTGCGTCATGGCCGCGACGGCAGAGACCGCACGACCTTAAGGGGGGAGGGGACTGCCATCGTGGCTGTGCATCACCCGCCCGGCTCCTCGCAATTCGCCCCGGTAGTGGCTGGCGACGGGGTGGCTGTTGCGGGGATGGAGGTCGTCCACCCCCAGACCGTCACGGCCGTGCTCCTGGCCTGAACTGTGCAGGTAGCGCCCACCGCCGAGGTGGAGGCCCACATGGGTGCAGCGCTGCGCCGTGCCAAAGAAGAGCAGATCGCCCGGTCGTAAAAGGCAGATCTGGCCGGGTTGCACGGCCACGGGCTGGCAGAAGCGCTCCTGCAAGTAAGCATCGCGTGGCAGCCAGATGCCCACCCGGGCAAAGGCGGTCTGCACCAGGCCGGAGCAATCGAAATCCGGCCCCAGGGTGCCGCCCCAGAGGTAGCGGTTGGGCACGGCCAGGGCCTGCTCGGCGAAGGCCAGCACGGCGGGAAGGCCGGCCGCGATTCCAGCCCGATCCCAACCGCGCGGCGCTGGCGCGACCGCCACCGGCACGCCATGGTCGAGCAGCTCGGTCCTGTTGAGCCAGCAGGGGTAGCCATCCTCCAGAAGCCGCACCCGCAAGCGCCGGACGGAACCCTCCGCGCCTGGGGCGCCATCGAGCACGCGCAGATGGCGGCCGGCAGCCACTTGGGTGGCCAGGTCCGGGCCGCGGGCGCGGCTGTAGGCATCGAGGGGCTGGAGGAGCCGCCAGAGCCCGCCGCGCGCCGGGACGGCTGGATGAGGCGCAACGGCTTTGCCTAATGTCGCCATCGCCGATTGGCGTGAGGTGATGGCGTTCTATCGCGCCGATGGGGCGATGCGGGAGCGGCTGGCGGAGCTGGTGGCTGCCCTGGAGGCGGAGGGCCGGCCAGGGCTGGCCGCGCGGTTGTCTCTCACCTGGGTGCGCTATCCAGCCTCCCTGCGCAGCTGGAGTGAGGAGGGCTGGGGGGTGCCGCTGGAGAGGGCCGGCGCTGGCGCCCACTGGCAGGGAATGCGGCAGCGCTATCCGGCGAGTGTGGTGAAGCTCGTCTATCTGGTGGCCGCCGAAGCCTGGGTGCAACGGCAATGGCTGATCCGCGGCGATGAGCTGTCCCGCGCCCTGGCCGACATGGCGCGGGACTCCAGCAACGACGCCACGGGCTATGTGGTGGATCTGCTCAGTGGCACCACCAGCGGCGTGGAACTGCCGCCAGCAGCCTTCGCCGCTTGGAGTGAGGCGCGCCAGGGGGTGAATCGCTGGCTGCGGGAGTTGGGCTGGCCGGAGCTGGAAGGGAGCAATGCCTGCCAGAAAACCTGGGGGGATGGCCCCTACGGCCGGGAACGGCAGAGCTATGGAGAGGGCAATGCCAACCGCAACCGGCTGAGCACGGAGGGCACGGCCCGGATGCTGCAGGCTGTCATGGCCGGAGCGGTGGTGTCACCGCCGGCCTGTCGGCGGATGCAGGGGGTGTTGGCGCGCTCGCTGGATGCGGCGCAACGGGCGGCGGATCCCGACAACCAGGTGGATGGCTTCCTGGGGGGCGGCCTGCCGGAGGGCGCCCGGCTGTGGAGCAAGGCCGGCTGGATGAGTCAGGCCCGCCATGATGCGGCCTACGTGGAAGCCGAGGGGGTGGCGCCCTTTCTGCTGGTGGCATTCAGCGAGGGCAAACGGTGTGCGGCGGATCAGAGGTTGCTGCCGGAGCTTTGCGCCCGGCTCCTGGGGGGATGAGGTGGACCGTGGATCCATCCCGGTGGCATCACGTTGCTGATTAGGACGTTGAAAGCTGAAGGCCAAAATTGAAGCCTTCCCTCTTCCGGGCACCGGGGCAAATCCCCCCCTTTCCCCTTACATCTGAGGGCAAGATCTCTCGCTACCACTGATCTCGCTGGCCAGATGCAGGTATCCGTTCAGGGGCTGGGATGATCACCAAAATACTTGTTCCAGCAATGGTTCTCCCCCTTTCTAAGGTGATTTCACTTCAAGCAAGCAGGAGTTCTCGATGCTTGGATTGGACGACTTCGGACTGCCAGAGGTCGTATGGGCACGACCGGTAGCGTCCCCATGCCGGTCAGACGCTATATCCGCCACCTGAACGGTTACAGATGCAGCGCAGCAGAAGTGATGCTTTGAAACGCCTCTCGATCTTTGATTTGTATCCGTTCAGGGGGTGAGACGCCCAGGGCTGCTTTAAAGTGGTTGGATAGAGGCGCCAGGCCACGCTTGTGATTCAGGTCCCACGCTGAGACCCCTATGAGCTCTGGACTCAGTTCCTCAGAGCTGCTGGGCACATGAACGCAGAGTGGCAAGTTTGAATCAGCCCTGCCTCGCTGGCCAGTCGCGGCAGGCCGAAAGTGATTTTTCGAGGTGACCTTGAGGAGTGCTTGATGAGCCTTGAAAACCAGTCTTGGGCGGATCAATATGCGGCTGAGCTGTTGCTCGTTTCACTCCTGATCGGTTGGCTGCTGTCAAGCAGGGTTCGATCCGTTCGACCCCGCCTGGTCGCTACGGTGCAGATCATCTGTCGCTGATTCCCGGGCCGATGACGATGGCGCGCTGGCTCGCCTGGCCAGCCCTGGGCTATGGCGTCCTCTGTCTGCTGATGGCCGCTGGGCAGGGCTCCTTCATCTACCACCCCATGCCGGCGGCGGATCCCAGCCACCAGCTGGAGTTGCTGGTGGGGGGCAGGCGCGTGCGGGTGTCCCAGCGGCCCCTTCCCGGCCCGCGGGCCCTGATCTACTTCGGTGGCAACGCCGAGGACGTATCGCTGACCCGCGCCCAGTTCGCAGCCCTGTTGCCGGATACGGCCCTCTACCTGCTCCACTACCGCGGCTATGGCGGCAGCGAGGGCACAGCCAGTGAGACGGCCATCCGCGCCGATGCCCAGGCCCTCTATGCCCACGTGGCCGCGCGACACAGCGCCATCACGGTGGCGGGCCGCAGCCTGGGCACAGGTCCAGCGGTGCATCTGGCGGCCACGCAACCGGTGCGGCGACTGGTGTTGCTGGTGCCCTTCGACAGCCTCTTGGCCGTTGCCCGCGGCACCATGCCCTGGCTTCCCGTTGATCTCCTGTTGCGGGATCGCTGGGAAGCGGCGGCGGAGGCGCCGCGGGTGCGGGCGCCCACCACGATTGTGGCCGCAGAACGGGATGTGATCGTGCCGCCGCGTCACGCTGAAGCCCTCTACCGCGCCTTCCCGTCCGGAGTGGCGGAGTTCATCCTCGCGCCGGACCTCGACCACAACACCTCGATTCTGGATGCCGCCCCCTTCCGCGCGGCCCTGCTGGAGCGCTGACGCCACCTCTGGGATCGGCGCAGGAGCCTTCCTCCCGGGCGGGTGGCCTCAGCGCAGGGGATGCTTCGGCGCAAGATCTTGCCTGAGGAGGCTCTGGACAACCCCTCAGCGGCACCTGTGAGAGCGGGGAGCTCCCAGTTGCTGCAAGGGACAGCTTCCACTGGCGACCGGTTGTCCAGAGCTGCTCTAAGGAAGCTCTGGACAACCCCTTGGCGGCACCCGTAAGAGCGCGGAGATCGCAGTTGGCGCGAGGGGACGGCTTCCACTAGTGTGCAGTCCCGCAAATGCACCGTCGATCCTTTGATGGGTGTCTCGCCCGGAGCCCTTGCTGAGTACGGCATCTGGAGGCACGGACCAAGCCGAAGATGACGCATGAACTTGCGGGACTGCACACTAGCAACCGGTTGTCCAGAGCTGCTTTAACGCAAAGCGTTTCCTCAAGGCATGGCGCGCCTCGGCGCAGGGCCTTGTTTCCGCGCAAGCCGTCGCTCCGGCGCAAAGGCTTTGCCTCAGGGCGCTGAGGCCCCTCAGAACACCCCGTCGCAAAAGTCGAAGGTCAGCACCCCTTCCACGCCGCCCTCCAGCAGGGGCAGCAGCTGCCCTACCACCCGTTGATGCTCCGGATGGGGGAGGTAGGCGTCTCGGGCGGCCCCATCCTGGAAGGTCATGCAGAAGCCGTGGCGGAAGCCCTTCGTCAGCCCCTCCTTGGAGCAATCGGCGCCGCCGCTGAACCCCGTGATGCCCGGAATGCGCTCCTGCAGGGCCCGCAGCTCCGCAAACACGGCCGTCACGGCCTCGGCGGGCAGGTCGTCACGGAAGCGGAAGAGAACCAGGTGGTGCACCATTGGCGGCGGGCGACTGTGTGGATCATCGGTGCTGGTCCCTCCTTTCCCGCCCCATGGTGACGGTGATGTTCGCCGCGATGCTTCTCGCCACCGGCGAGCTGGATCCTCGCCCCCTCAGCGCCTTGCCGCCGGATCTGCAGCCGTTGGCGACGGCGTTGCGAGCCCATGGCTTCACCGTGCACATCGCCTTGCCGCCCCGCACGGGGGCCTACGGCCAGTTCGACCCCCGCCGGCGCACCCTCTGGATCTCTCCCTTGAGCTTCGAGCTGGGGATTGGCCGGCAGACGTTTCTGCATGAGGCTGTGCATGCCGTTCAGAGCTGCCCCGCCGGCCTGGTGCGGCCCATCGGCTGGACCTTCCCCCTGGATCCCGCCGTGGAGCGGGGCATACGGGCGATCCTCCTCCATGACTACCCCACCAACCGCGAGGTGGAACGGGAGGCCTTCAGCCTGCAGGGTCAGCCCGATGCGGTGCCTCTTCTGCTGCGGGCCTTGCGCCAACGCTGCCGCCGCTGAACGCGGTCTGTGGTGGCACGGGACGTTCAGCGCCAGTCGAGTCCGGGCACGGCGGGGAGAATCGCGGGCGTGCGGAGCCGGTAGGCGCCGTAGTCGGGGTGGAGCTCCAGCAGGCGCCGCTCCTCCCGCCGGGCCTTGCCGCTGAGCACCGCCGCCAGGGTGAGTGCCAGGGCCAGATGGAGCAGGCTGCCCAGGGCCAGGGTCAGCCCCAGGGAACAGAGCACGACCGCCTGATAGAGCGGATGGCGGCAGCGTCCATAGGCGCCTGTGGTCACCAGGTCGGCGCCGGGCAGGGGGTCGGGCAGGGGGGTGAGGCTCGCCCCGAGGCTCACCGCCGCTTGGGCGGCCAGCCCCAGCCCCAGGGCGAAGACGCTCCAGCCGAACAGGCGCAGCCCCAAGGGCCAAGCCAGCCCAAGGGCGCTTGGCGGTGGCATCGGGGGCAGCAGGTGGGCCGCGATCAGCGCCAACTGGGCGATCAGCCACCATTCGCCTCGGCGGTTGTCGCCCAGTCCCTGCCAGCTGAAGCCCCACTGGGTCAGTCGTTTTCCCAGGGGTTCGCCCATGGCTGGCGTCTGCGCATCGCTTGCGTTCATTCTCGCGGGATGCGAGTGGCGTGCGGGCGGGGCGAGCAGGGGGTTCGCCTCATCGGTCGATCCTCCTTTCAACCCCGTGAATCACGGCTCGGCCAGGCTTTGCAGTTGGTGTTCCAGCCGTTGGCGCAGGCGATTGCGCACCAATGCGCAGAGCTCGTCCACCAGGTCGCTGTCAGCGTGGTAAAGGAGGCGCACGCCATCGCGTTCGCAGCGCACCAGGCCTGCCCGCTGCAACTGGCCCAGCTGGCGGCTGATGTGCGACTGGGAGAAGCCGGTGGCCTTGATCAGGGTGGCCACATCTCGGGGGCCCTGCTTGAGCAGACAGAGCACCCGCAGGCGGGCCGGCTCGCTGAGGAGGAGAAAAAAGCGACTGAATTCCTCAATCAGCTCGGGACTGGGCATCGGCTCCGGCATGGGAGAGAGGCAGGGCAATCCGGTATGACGATAAGCGCATTATGGTGGCGCAGTTCCGGATCCCGGCAATCGGTTGTCCTGCAACCGCTCCCGCAGCCGGCGCTGGCGCGCCCGCAGCGCCCTCGCCAGGCCCACATCCCGGCCGCTGAGCGGATCGTTGAAGGCGGCAGGCAGGAGGCTGTAGCGGGCGATCACCCGCAGCCAGTCGATCGGCGACCTGCTCAGTGATGCCTGGTGGAACACGGTCTGCAGCCAGTGGCCGAGGTGCCAGGCGCCATCGGCGCTGGCGCGTGGCGACCGCTCCTGCGCCCAGCGGGCCCGGGCGATTGCCCGTTGGCAGTCGGCGCGCTGGAGATCGGTGCAGCGCAGCAGGGCGGGGGCGCCCGTGGCGTCGTGGGCGGCGGCGCAACTGCGGCGCACAACGCTCCGATGGCGCAGTCGCTCCCGCTCCTCTGGCGGAAGCGACTGCGCCAGGCGGGCCAGGTCGAGCAGATGGCGCAGGTCCATCCATTGATCCGAGGCGGCATGGAGGCAACCGTGCAGAAAAGCGTGGCGTCGGCTCAGGGTGGGCATGGATCGGCCGTTGAGGCGCACCACCTCCCGCTCCCGCCACAGGGCTTCAAATCCAGGCAGGGGCGCCCGCACGGTGTTCAGGGCCCAGTGCAGATCCAACCAGGGGCTGCCTTCGCGCCGCAGGCTGAGCTCGTGGCCCGCCCAGCGGGCGTAGCGGCCCCAGAAGGCGGTGAGATTGCGGGGAAACATCCCCGCGGGACTCTCGAAGCCCAGCCGTTCCAGCACCGCCATCGCCCGGGGCAGAGCGTCCGGAGCCACCAGCAGATCGAGATCGCCGCCCCCGCGGTTCCAAGCCTGGCCGGTGGTTTGCGCGGCCAGGGCCGGCCCCTTGAGCAGCAGGACTGGCAGACCAGCCGCCTGAAGGGCCGCCATCACTTCCAATGCCGTCGCGATCAGGGGCAGGGAAGCCCGTTGCTGGCGGTGGGCCTCCTGGCGCAGGGCGGTGGCCATCTCCGCAGGCCAGCCCAGGGCATCGGCGTGGGGCGCCAGGGCAATGGCCAGCCGATGGCGCCGCACAGCCTTCAGGACGGCGGCCGGATCCTCCAGGGCCACCGGGCTGGCCGCCGCGGCACCATCTGGCGCCAGCACCTGTCGCAGGGCTCCCAGCAGGGCGGGTCGGGCGCTGGCCAGCGCGGGCAGACAGCCTGTGGTCTCAGGTCTTGCGCCAGCCCTGGAGCGCTGCTCTTCAGCCAAGGTCCGCACCCCGCCCGATGGCGGGACCCGGGCTGGGCGCCTTGGCCGCTGGCCAGTCCGACAGCCCGGGCCGCGGGGGAGGGCACATAAGCTGGCCGAGCGCTCTGGTGGCGCTCCATTTTGACGCCCTCGTCCCTCTACACCGCCTTTGGGCTTCTGTGGTCGTCTCCCGATCTTTCCTTGCCGGAGCTTTCCCGGAGAGGATGCGCTGGGGATGGTCCAGCCACGGTGGTGGTGCATCGTGAGGACAGCGCCTCCTGGCCCCGGCTCCCCGCAGGCCCCCATGACACCCCTTTTGTGCGGATGGCCCGCGGCGACCTGCGGTTGCGGGTGGAGGGGATCGCGCGGTTTCGGATCAGTGGCGGGGACCGCATCGCCTTTGCACCCTGGCAGGGCGAGGGCAATCCCCGGGATCTGCGCACGTTTTTGCTGGGATCCGCAATGGGCGCCCTGCTGATCCAACGGGGCCTGTTGGTGCTCCACGGCAACGCCCTGGAAAAAGACGGGCGGGCGATCGTGGGCTTGGGCCACTCCGGAGCGGGAAAATCCACTCTGGCCTATGCCCTGATGCAGCAGGGCTGGCGCTTGTTGGCGGACGACCTGGTGGTGATCAGCCCCGATGGACTGGTGCTGCCTGGCATCCCCCGCATCAAGCTGTGGCATGACGCGGCCCGGGCGTTCGGGCTGGATCCAGAGACTCTGCCCCCGATCCGCGAGGGAATGCGCAAGTATCTGCTGATGGGGGAGGCGGTGCGGGGGGCGGCGGAGGCGGTGCCGTTGGAGGCCCTGTTCTTGCTGCACAAACGCTCCGCGGCAGAAGAAGATCCGGATCGGGACTCCATCACCCGCGTCGCCAGCCAAAAGGAAGCGGCGCTGGCGCTGCGCAACCAGGCCTACCGGCCGCGCTTTGTGCGGGGCCTGGGGCAGGAGGGGCCCAACTTCATCGCCCTGGCGCGGCTGCAGAAGAGGGTGCCTGTGGCCACCCTTCCCCTGCCGCCCAGCATTGCGGCGATGCGACGTTGGCTGGTGGAGCTGGATCTGTTGACGGCGGCCGCCCGGGCGGAGGGGCCCCGGCCCGGCCCGGCTGCGCGGCCGGCAAGGGCATGAACCAGCCGGAGCCCTACTGGTATCTGGCCAGCTATCCGAAGTCGGGCAACACTTGGTGTCGCCTGTTCCTCGGCGAGCTGCGACGGCTGGCTGGGCTGGATCGGTTGGAGTCACGGCACCCCTGGCCGTTGGCCAGCGGCTCGATCGTGAGCAGCCGTCACTGGCTGGACGACCAACTCGGCATCGACACCAGTGATCTGCATGCGAGGGAGCTGGACAAGCTGCGGGGCCGGGTGGGCCAGCAGCGAGCCCTGTACAGCGAAACCTCTCGTTATCACAAGGTGCACGACGCCTTCACCAGCCCGGATTCAGCGGGCCGGCCCGTGGTACCGGTGGCGGGCTGTCAGGGCGCGGTGGTGGTGATCCGTCATCCGGCCGACGTGGCGGTGTCGCTGAGCGCGTTCTTCTGCTGGGAGTTGGAGCGTTGCGTGGCCTTCCTGCTGGATGAGCAGGCCGCCCTGTGCCCCTCGGGCCACCACGGTGGTGAGCAGGTGCGCCAGTTTCTCGGCAGCTGGGCGGGTCATGTGACCAGTTGGGTGGATCAGCGGCGGCTTCCGGTGTTGCTGCTGCGTTATGAGGATCTGCTAGACGACCCGGAACGACAGTTCCGGGATCTGGCCTGCTTTCTGCGCTTGCCGGCGGAGCCCGAGCTGATCGCCGCGGCCGTGGCCAAGACCCGCTTCAAGACGCTGCGGGCCAAGGAAGAGAGGGTGGGTGGCTTCCCCGAAAGACCAAAGGGGTGTGGGCGCTTTTTTCGCTCGGGTCGGCGCGGGGAAGGGAGAGAACGCCTCACGCAGAACCAGCTGCTGCGGCTGCGGCACAGCTTTGCCCAGACCCTTGAGCGGTTCGGCTACAGGGAATGGGCGCCGTTGAACGTGGAACCAGAATCCTGAGGCGCCGAGCCCCTGCCCGGGGACCAGCAAAACGGGTACTTTGTCAGGATTTCATCTCAGAACAGAGTCTGCATGATAAAATTGATGCTGGTTTCACAATAAACAATTATTATACGATGAATCACAATTTTTTGAATGCCATGGACACCCAGACATCGCCTCTGCGAACGTGGCCCCCCACGCCATCCGCAAAGGCTCCCTGGGAGCGTCCAACCATTTCCACCCTCGAAACCGCTTGCACCGCCGGTGATGCCAAGGCGTCTCAGGGCAACGAAGCCACAGCGGGAGCGGGGCCATCTTGAGCGCAGTGCATCAATTTGAGCACCGCAAATCAGCTCCAACTCATTACTTTTGTTTCCTTTTCTTTTTGTTTCAGCTGCGTTTGTCCGCCGTGATCTGCTCTTGCCGGCTGTCCGCAAAGCTTCGCAAAATCAATCGAACAGGCAGCAAACAGCCTGATTCGCGGCAGATTCCTTGCGCATGACCTCGGGGGGTGTGCAAGTTGGCGGAGCGATCCGTGTGATTAGGTTCTGGCTTGCGTCAATTTGCTGGATCCGTTCTGTTGAGCCCCGATCAATCCTGATGGTCTTGATCGGGGATGTGCAACGTTGAACCTCTTCTTGTGCACCCCTGTCTGCCCATCGAAGCCCTTTGTTCGTGATCGGCGCCTTGGCGCACTCGCCTCCGAGCCTGGCCTTCGTCGCAGACCCCGGTGATTCCCCGATGGCTGTCAGCGCTTCAGTCCCCTCCTCCTTGGCTCTGGTGCGCCGAAGGTCGCCTCTGGCAGCGGCTGGGTCCGCCCGGGGCCCGGCGTTTGCCCCTGGAGGTGTTGCAACAGCTGCACTGGTGGCTGATCCGCCCCTTCCGTTCGCCGCGCCGATCCGCAGCCCTGCCGTCCCTGCCCTGGAGCCTCACCAGCCGAGCCTGCTGGCTCAACAGTTACCGCCCCGGCGAAGTCGCCTGGTGGTGGGCGGTCGGGGTGCGCAGCTGGCGGGAGCTGGCACGCCATCGCTCCAACAGCCTGGCCTGGACAGTGCATGCCCAACGCCGCCGGGGTTGGCCCGGCCAATGCCGGGCGGCCTTGCAGCTCCTGCAAGACAAGGCCGCCCTGCTCGCCACCACCCCCGAACCCTGGAGGTCTCCCTCCCTGGTGCTCGCCTCCCCCGACCAGCAGCCCAACCCTGTTCCCCTGGCCCCTCCGGCCTGGTGGGAGAGGACCCTGGCGGGGCCCGGAGTGGTGCTCAAACCCCTGCGCGGCCAGGGCGGCAGGGCTGTGATCCGGTTTCGCTTCACGGCCTGCGGGCTGGAGCAGCAGCCGTTGTTTTGTCGCCTGTCCACTGCCCTTCCCGCTCCCAAGGCCGCCACGCCGCCGCCACCAGGGCAGCTGCTGGCCCACTGGCGGCGCCTCTTCCGCACGCAGGACGCCGCTCTGGCCGTTCCCTACCTGGCGCACAGCGACACCTTGCCGCCCACGGATCATTCCGTGGTGGTGCGGCTGATCACGAGCCGCGCCTCTCCGCAGGCGCCCATCGCGGTGCGCCTGGCCTGGCTGGAGGTGCCGCTGGGGGAGGACACAGTGGCCTTCCTCCATGTGGAAGGACACAGCCTGCCCCGACCCGGCCCGCCCCTCCCGCTCGCTCAGCGGGAGACCCGCCAACGCTGGCAACAACTGCTCAAGGCTGGCCTGCCCCCCTGTGTGGAGGCTTGCCTGACAGCCTCCCTTCACCTTCATGCCTTGCTGCCCCCGATCGATCAGGTGGCCTGGGACTGGATCCCCGCCGATCCAGAACCCCTGTTGCTGGAGGGCAACGGCTGCTTCGGGCTGCTGGTGCCACAACTGTTTGAGTGGCATGGCCTTGATCCCCTCCGCATTCCTTGAGAGGATCCCCGAAAGCCATCGTGTGCCCTGTGCTGATCCGCCGTAATCCCGAGATCTGCGCGGCTGAACTCGACGATGAGATCTGTCTGTTTCATCCGCAGACCGCCCAATACCTCAACCTCAACGTCACGGGTTCGGCGATCTGGAATTTGCTGGAGGCCCCCAGCAATCGGGAAGGCCTGCTGGCCCAGCTGCTCGTGCACTTTGAAGTGGAAGAAGCCAGCTGTCGCAGGGAAACCGAGGCCTTTCTGGCCGAGGCCCTTGCCCTTGGCCTGCTCCTGGAAGATCCAGCCTCCGCATGAGCGGCGTCCTGCGCTGGCCTCTGCGCGTTGTCGGCTACAGCGTGTTCGCGCTCCTGGATCACCTCTGCTGGCTTCTGATTCAGCTGCTCCCCGGCCGGCGGCTGCTGGGTCTGGCTCGCCATCGCCCCTGGCGGCGCGCGCGGCTCAAGCTCAGCCGGACCAACCGGCAGCGCTGCGCGGGCCGCATCGCCTGGCTGTTGCGCACCCGCTGCCGTCGCGCCCGCTGGGGCAGCACCTGCCTCAGCCGCTCCCTCAGCGGCCGCCTGCTGCTCGATCTGGTCGGTGTGGCCAATGATCTGCACCTGGGCATGAGCAAAGGCGGCGATGGCCGCAAGGTGCCCCATGCCTGGCTGCGTGATCCCTACAGCGGGCGCCTCTTCACCCCGGGGCTCAGCCCCGGCGGCGCGCCGCTCACCCGCTTCTGAGTCCCGCGCCCCCGCCCCCGCCATGCCCCTCGCGCTGCCGAGCGACGATCCCCAGCCTCTCAACGCCGGCCTGTGGCGCACCGACGCCTTCCACCGCCAACCCCTGTTTGCAGTGGAGCCTGCGCCGGGGGGTGCGGGGGTGGCGCGGGTGGTGCGCAGCTGGAACGAGGCCCATGCCCTCCATGGCCCCGCCAGGCCCGCGGATGTCAACCCCGCCTATGTGGCCGCCCTGATCAGTGACACCACCAGCGCCACGGTGGCGCCCTATCGCCGCATCCGCCGCTTGCCGCGGGCCCAGCACGTGCGCATCGCCGCCGATGGCGGCTTCCACACCAGCCCCTACGACCCCCTGGCGGGCGGAGCGGCGGCCATGGAGGCCGACCTGTTGCATCTCTTTCTGCGCCAGGGCCTCCTCGACCACGTGCGGCAGGCCCTGGAGGGGCACGCCGGCCCGATTGGTTGTGAACACAGCAGTGGGCTGGATTCCAACGCCGTGCTCGGGGCGTTGCTCCATGGCGCGGGGCTGCCGCCGGAGCGTCTGCACACCTGGAGTTTTGAAGCCAGGGGCGAACGGCAACCGCTGGAGCAAATCCGGCCCTTCTTTCGCCTTCTCCCGCACCAGTGCCACCGCTCCCACCTCCAAGACCAATGGCTGGAGGAAGGAGACGCTCCTCTGGCGCAGCAACTGCGGGTGTTTGGCGCGCCGGCCCAGATCGGCGGCAATCCTGATGCGGTGGCCGTGCTCGGCAGCCAGGGCTGCACGCTCCTGTTCAGTGGGTTTGGCGGTGATCAGGCCCTGAGCCACAACGCCAACAATGTGCCCACCGATTTGGTGGCCATGGGCCGCTGGCCGCAGCTCGTCGCCTGGATGGGGGGCCATCGGGCGGCGCTGAGAGTGGCTGGCGGCCGGGCTCTGGCCCTCATCCATCGGCCGTGGGCGGAGCGCAGGGTGCGTCGCCGCGGTCGCCTGTTTCGCGCCAGCGACCTCCTGACACGCACCCTCACCGACCAAGGTCTGGCCTGGCTGGGGCCCCATCTCAAGGCGTCGTACCCCTGGGAGATCGACGGCTATCTGCGTCAGGCCGCCTCCATTCGCCAGCGGGTGCTGGCCGACTGGGTGGCCGTGCGGGCCGAAGAGGAAACCCGCCTGGCCTCCGCTCATGGTGTGGTCAAGGTCTTTCCCTTGCTGGATGAGCGACTGATCGCCACCCTGTTGCGGCAGGATCCCCTGCTGTTCGGCGAGGGGCCGGGGCGGGGCCGCCTGCTCCACCGTCGCGCCTTTGAACCGTTCCTCCCGCCGCTCCTGCGCGACAACCCGTCGAAGGACCGTGCCTTGGAAGGGGGCCAGCAGCCGTGGCAGGCGGATCTGTTGCAAAGACAACGCCAGCAGCTGGCGCACAGCCTGGAGGCCTCTGACAGCTGGCCTTCCGCCCTGGAGCGGTGGTGGAACCTGGCCGCCATTCGCCAGGAGGCGGAGATCCTTCTTCACCGCGCCGAGTCCGGTCTGGCGGAGGTGAGGGGGGCCAACAGGGCTCTGGGCACCATGGCACGGTTGAGTGGTTGGTGGCAGGCGCTCGCTGACTGACAGCTCGCGTCCGGGCCCATCCCCTCCTGTGGCGGCCAGGCTGGCTGCGCCGAAGTGATCGGTGAAGCCTCCGGTCGCGGTCTCGCCGCCAACCCCTAATTTCAACGCCGGCCCCGGGCCTGCGGCCCGCCCGTTCGCCCGATGCCATCTGTCTCCCCGTTCGCGCCCCTTCACGCCCGCCTGCGGCGCCTGGCGCTGGCCTGGCAATTGGCGCGGGAGGCGGGCGGGCGCCATGTCGGCAGCCTCGCCCTGCTGACCGGCCTGAGCAGCCTGCTTGAGATGGCGAGCCTGGGAATGGGGGTGTCGCTGTTGCTGGGCGCTGGCGGCCCGTCCCTGGTCGCGCGCCTGCCCTTTTCCCTGTCGTTGGCGCGGGGGCTGGCCCTGCTGGTGGGGCTGATGCTTGTGCGGGGAGGGCTCCAGGCCTGGATCGCCATCGGGCAGGAGCACCTGCGTTCTGGCTTCGCTGATCGCCTGCGCCAGCAGTTGCTCAGCCAGGTGGTGCACGCCCCCGCCGAGCGGCTGGAGCCGTTGGGTCGTGGCGCCTTGATTGGCTTGCTTCTGGCGGACATCCACCGCAGTGTGTTGGCCCTTGACCAGGGTCTGCGCGCCCTGCAGGCCTTGCTGTCGCTGATGCTCTACGGGGGTGGCGCACTGTTGGTGGGGCGCCAGGCGGCCTTCCCCCTGGTGCTGGCCCTGGTGGCCACGGGCGCGGCCGCCCTGTTGCAGCGCTCGGGCAGCTGGCAGTTGGGCCGACTGCAGACCCGCCTCAATGGCGCCTTGCAGCGCACCGTGGGGGATGGACTCCATGGCCTTAAGGCGGTGCGGGCCGCGGCCGCGGAGCCCTGGCTCCTGCGGCGCTTCGCCCACGACACCGGCCTCTCCCGCCAGGTGATGCGGCAGACCGTGCGGCGGCAGGCCCTCTTCAGCGCCCTGCGCGACACCCTGGTGGTGCTGGTGGTGGGGGCCTGGCTGGTGTGGGGACGGGCGGGTCTGGCGCCGGCGGCCATCGCCACCACCCTGCTGCTGGCCTACCGCACCGGCACCTCCCTGAGCGCTGTGATCCAGGCCCAGCGCCTTTGTCTCGGCGCGTTGCCGGGTTATCAAGAGCTGCGGACACGGCGCGCCATGCTCCTCCCGCCGGCGCCAAGGCCGCCAGGCCCCCTCCTGCCGGCCGCCATCCGCACCGCCCTGGAGGCCCCTTCCGCCTGGCGCTCCCTCCGCTGGCAGGCGGCAGCGCCGCACACCGCTGGTGCGGTGACGCTGTGGCCTGGCCAGCGGGGGGCGGCGACGCCGGAAGCCGGAGGAGCGGCGACGGAGCTCGAGCTCCAAGCAGGAGCGCTGGTGGCCGTGGTGGGCCCCTCCGGAAGCGGCAAGACCACCCTGCTCGATCGCTTCTGCGGGCTGCTCGGGGAGGAGCGCAGCCATTGGCGCATCGGCGCCGTGGGCGCGGAGTGGACCCTCTCCGGGGCTGAGGGCGCCCGCCAGCTGCGCCAGCTGCTCGCCTACGCCCCCCAGGAGGCGGTGTTGTTTGAGGCCAGCCTGCGCCACAATCTCCTGCTCGATCAGCGGCAACCCACGGCGGTGATCGAGCGCTGGCTCGACCGGCTGGGTCTGGCCCATCTGCGCCAACGCCCCGGCGGCCTCGACGATCCACTGCCTCTGGCGCTGGATCACTTCTCCGGCGGTGAGACCCATCGTCTGGGCTTGCTGCGGGCCTGGCTGCGCGATCGTCCGGTGGAAGTGCTCGACGAACCCACCGCCTTCCTCGACCTTGCCGCCGCCGAGCGGGTGCGGGCGATTTTGCTGGAGCGTTCCCGGGAGCGGCTGGTGCTGGTGAGCACCCACGACGCGCAGTTGATTCGTCAGGCCGATCGGGTGCTGCGGCTGGAGGCCGGCGTCCGGGTGGAGGCAGAGCGACAGCACCAAGAGAATGGTTCCAGCTGAGGAGGCTTGTGCCCTGACTGACGGACACAACCCCGAGAAGCCTTGCGACAGGATGGGTCTCAGAGCATTGGGTGGGCCGGGAGCCATGAGAGCTTGGGGTTGCGAGACCAAACCAATCCCTCCTGGACTCCCGTGCCCGGCTCCATGGTGA
>JBKDSV010000109.1:0-5105 GCA_046340795.1 Cyanobacteriota bacterium
TGATTCAAACTTGCCACTCTGCGTTCATGTACCCAGCAGCCCTGAGGAACTGAGTCCCGATCTCATCGGGGTCTCAGCGTGGGACCTGAATCACAATCGTGGCCTGGCGCCTCTATCCAACCACTTTAAAGCAGCCCTGCCTCCTGACGGGGGCGACAAAACGGTGTCAAGGACGAATCAAGCGTCTGTGGCGCGCTGCTTGGCTTGGAGCCGACGTCGAATCCGGCGACTGAATCGGAAGGCGGCAAGCGTTGCGAGGATGGGAGCCGGGAGAGGCATTTGCAGAGGCGTGGCTATCGCATAGTCCAAGATTTCTCCAAAGGTAGAGTGAGTTACACTAGTGCCGCCGCCGACAAAATAAGCAACTCCCATAAGTGAATGCTCGAAACCATCTGTTGCGAAAGAAAAAGTGGGAGTAAAAATGAATGCTGAAGCAAGGCCCAATACGGGCTTAATAGTACTTGATTAGGCAGCAAGCTCCGCCAATCCCAAACCGAGTCACTTGGGCAGGGACAAGAAGGCAAGCCCAGCCTTAAGGGCACCTCGAAAAATCACTTTTGGCCTGCCGCGACTGGCCAGCGAGGTCAGTGACAGGAGAGGGTTTCACTCCGGGAGGCAAGGGGGGGATGCGGATTTTTTCGAGGTGCCCAAAAGACTGCCCATGAATTGTTTGCTTCTATGCTCTATAAATCAACATAGTCCAAAACTCTAAGGAAGCTCTGGACAACCCCTCAGCGGCACCTGTGAGAGCGCGGAGCTCCCAGTTGGTGCAAGGGACAGCCTCCACTGGCGACCGGTTGTCCAGAGCTTCCCTAACACGTCAGCAGTTGACGAAATAATAAATAATGAAGTCGGGCTGAGTAAGGATGTTGATTGAGCTCCGTCTGGGGTGAAACAAGTTCAGAGACGACAGGTGAGCATCCAACCGCCGCTTCCCCCCACGCGCCAGCGGGGGAGCCAATTGGTGTTGGAGTAATGAAGCCCGGCACCGTCGTGGTGGCTAAGATAGCCGCCATTCAGCAGGTCGCAATTGCCATAGGGATCATTGACGAAGAACCCCGTCTTGTCATAGCCAATGATCACGATCCAGTGGCCGCCGCCGCTGGGAGCCGAGACAGGGCCATCACAAAGCCAGCCCACGGCGACCGGCCGGCCGGCATCAATCTCCCGCTGGAGCATGTCCGCGCTGCCGTCGGTTCGGAAGTCAGCCCGCAGGCCCAGGGAGCGCAGAGCGTCGAGCTGGGCCTCGGAGGAGGTGCTGTCGCCAAAGCGCGCACGCACGCCATCGTAGACGTTTTCGTTGGGCTCCTTCCCCCAATACATGGCCAACATCGACGCGCTGGCTGAAAAGCATTCGCGCCAGCCCTGGCCATCGGCCATCTGCAACTGATCGCAGTAGGGCACCTTCAGAGGGTTGGCAAAGCGGCGGGCGGAGGGGGGAGACGGGCTTGAAGGCGCCGGGGCGGAGGCGGAGGGGGTGGCGCTGGCGGAGGGAGCCGGCTCCGGACTGCGCCAGAGAGCGGCTTCCGCCTGGCGGCGCCGCAGCAGGCCAGCCTCCACGGCGGTGCCGGGATCGCAGTAGAGCAGGAGGGTCTGGGGAACCTGCTGCCAGTCATGGGTTTGCAGATCCCGGGTGATGGAGGCGAAGTTGGCGGTGTCGCCATAGAAATCCGCCCCCAGATTCCAGGCGAAATCCAGCAGGGCACAGCGCTGGTTGCCAGTCATCCGCCCCCAGTCGGGGATCGTGGCGGCGAGGTGCTTGGCGCAGACCTCCACCTGTCGCTGGAGTTCGGCGTCAGCCTCGGTGCGCGTGATGGTCTGCCCCGGACGCACGGCCTGGCCCTGGAGGGTTGTGAAGCCATAGCCGATGGTCCAGGGTTCGGCGCCGCTGGCGGGATCGGGATAGGCCTGGCTGGCGAACCCCTCGAAGGTGCGGATCATCGCCAGGGCGGGCTCATAAGCCTGGCTGGGAGTGCCCGCGTGGCTCTCGCTCGAGTCGGCCCCGCGCGTTGAAGCTGGAACGGAAGAGCGTGCGACTGTGGGTGCAGCTGTGGCTGTGGCTTGGTGTGTGGTTGTAGCGATGACTGCGGCTGCGGCAACGGGTGCGGTTGTGCCTCCGGGGTCGCTCGCGGGATGCGGCTCCTGGCCCGGGTGGAGGCTGGAGGGGGACCCGTAGGCAGGCTCCGGGGAACGGGTGCCAGAGCCGTCGGAGCTGACGGGGGACGGGGGCGGCGGGCTCGAACTGGCCTTGCTGTCGCGGGGCTGAATCGCCGTTGACACCTTGTTTGCCACGTAGGGCGCAAACAGGCTCAGACCGGACAACAGGAAGGTGGTGACAGCTGTCATCGAGGTGGGCAGCTGGCAGGTGAGGCCGAAGCTGTACAGAGCGAACGTGCCGAAGCCCATGTAGAGCATCAGGATGCCCAAGCCGCCGAGGGTGGCGATCATGCGGCTGCTACTGGCCTCCAGCAGCATCACGTTCTCCGTTTTGCCGGATAAGTCGCCGATGACCTTGCGGGAGGAGGCGCCCTTGCTCGCGATGGAGAGCTGATCGCCGCCTGATTCGCTCCAGCGACTCTCCACAGGAATGGCGAGCCGGACGGGTTCGGAGAGGGCATTGGCCAACGACCAGCCTTCCTTGGTCAGGCGCCGTTTCACCAGATAGAGGCTCAGAAAGGCGCCAAGAGCCACCGCCAAGGTGACGGTGTACACCAGCGGCAGCTCCATCGTGCGACAGCTGGCATCGTTCACGCCGGGAGCATTCACGCCGCCACCACTGCCGAGCGCCTGGGCCAGGGCCGCAGGAGCGCTCAGGCCCATCACCAGCAGCGGTATCCCTCGCCAGTGGCGCCAGAGCCGCGAACGGGCCAGGCGGCTGAGAGCAGCTGCCTGGACGAGACGAGAACGGTGGCGAGCAGGTCCCATCCCAAAACGCAGGAACTGCCTTCCAGAATGCCACCCCCGAGTTTTGTTTTGCCTCGAGCCTTGCTTGGCCACCGCCTTGGGGTGTGCCGAGGGGTCGCGCCCCGACGGTTCAGAGAGGCCGCACGCCCGACGCCAGTCCGGAGGCCTCCAGCCAGCGGACGACCGGCTCGGGCAGGGAGCAGCGGCGCCGATCGGCGACCGTGATGGCCAGATGGCGGGTCAGGCCGCGAGCCACCAGCCGCGCCTCGCTGCTGAAGCGGTAGCTCACCTCAAACTGGCCTGGATCCAGCCGCTCGGGGCGAAGGGCGATGGCCAGGGGATCCCCCACCCGCAAAGGCCGGAGATAATCCGCGCTGCAGTGCACGATCGGCAGAGCCAGCGATGCTGTGCTCTCCAGCGCCGGGCTGCCCCCCGTCGGGGGATCCAGCGCCGGCCAGACGGGGCGAGGGAACAGCTGGGCTGCGGCAATGCCAAAGCGTTCCAGGCTCTCTTCATAGGCCTCATGGCACCAGCGGAGCAGGTGGTGGAAATGCATCACGCCCGCGGCGTCGGTCTCGCCAAACCGCACGGTGCGGCAGAGCAGCAACCAGGTGGAGGGATCCATGGGCCCGCGGTCAGGGTGGGCAAGGGGTGCTCTGTGATGTTGCCAGCTCCGATCTGGCGCGGTCCCATCGGGCGCTGCCTGTCGCCTGGCGCCTCGGCAGGCCTGACTGGCACGGCCGCAGCAGCGGAACAGACGCATCGCCTAGGCTTCCCTCCCCGTCTGCGCCAGGGTGCGTGTCGCCTTCGCCCACTACAACTTGGCTGGCGACATCAGCGGTGTGTCGTCCTGGTTGCTGCGCCTGGCCACCCATCTGCGCCACAACGGCATGGAGGTGGCTGTCCATCTAACGGATTATCGATCCGCCACGGAGACCGCCCCCTCGACGCTGGAACTGGCCTTGCGACAGGGGGGAGTGGAGATTCACCTCTCCCCTCCGGGCCGGAACCTGCGCAAAGATGTGGCGACAACGCTGGCTTTTCTGAATCGCTGGCGACCGGATGTCTTTCTGCCGCAGTGCAAAGGACATCATTATGTTGCGGCGGCCATCGCTGGACGGCTTGGCCTGCCTTGGGCACTCACGCTCCACAGTGATGACGCGGACTACTGGGCCGTGCTGGATAGCCTGCCTCCCAACAGGCATGGCGGGGTCAGTGTCTGTGTTTCCCGGCATATTCAGCTTGAATTGCTTCGGCGGGGGGAAGACGCTGAGGCGGTGTTGATTCCCTATGGCGTGCCGATCCCCGCGCAAACAACGACCTTTCAGCAGGCTCCCTTTCGCGTCATCTATTGCGGTCGATTGTGGGAACACCAGAAGCGGATCAGCCTGGTGATCAGCGCCTTGATCAAAGCCTGTCAGCGTCCCGACACAGATCTGCAAGCCACGCTGATTGGCGATGGTTACTGTCGTGAGATCTGTGAACAACAGGTTCGAGAAGCAGGGTTGAGTGAGCGCATTGCATTCTTGGGACAACAGCCATTTGCCACCATCCAATCTCAACTGCTTCACAGCCAGGCCATTCTTCTGATGTCAGACTTTGAAGGCCTGCCCGTGGCCTTTTTGGAAGCGATGGCAGCTGGGGTAGTGCCTGTGGCACGAGCGATTTCCAGCGGCATTCCTGAGCTGGTGCGGCAGGAAGAGACCGGCTTGCTGGTCTGTGACGACCCGGACCAGGCGGCCGCCGCCCTTGCCTCTCTTGCGAAGGATCAGGTGCGCTGGCAGCGCTGCTCCAAAGCCGCCCGCAACCTGGTGCGAGAGAGCTACAACGAAGCTCGCTCCAACCAGCTGTGGATGGAGCTGCTGCTGACGCTGCAGAAGCGCTCTCGCCTGGTCGATCCGATCCAGGGATTTCAAGGCGTGAGACTCTCCCGCTTGTCACCCTTGCTGACAGCGCCCTACCGCAACAGGCGCGCCTGGCCGATGAGCCGTTGGCGACATCACTGGCCGGCAGTGACCGCCATCCTCAAGGGGAGACTCAAACAATGGCTGCGGCCCACCCACTAGGAGCCTGTTGCGCATAGATTTTTTATGGGCAAATCAACAAATAACGCGACCAATGCGGACTGATGCTGAGTTTTACTCCGGGCAGTGCTTCGGCGACCAGCCCGCAAAACGCAGCTGCAGCAGTCAAGTTCAGCT
>JBKDSV010000110.1:0-2016 GCA_046340795.1 Cyanobacteriota bacterium
ACATGAAAAAACGTTCTGTTATCGAAGGGCGAATCGGAACGAGTAAACGAAAGTACGGATTGGATCGCATCATGACCAAGCTGGTGGAAACGTCAAGAACAGTGATCACAATGGCCTTCTTTGTGATGAATGCTGAGAAGACCCTGAGGCTGCTGCGCCTCTTTTTGTCTCTTCTTGTCTCTGTGTATTTCCTGATGCTTTATTTGTGCGCTTCCAGGCGCTGTTCAGCGCTGTTTAGGACTGCTTAGTCAGCTTCTAGGAGTCAAACTGTGGTCACAACTGTTTGGGAGTGCGAGTCGAGAGATCTGCCTTTGGCGCGTCGGAAAATCCCGCAAATGAAATTCAGCAAGCCCTACTTAGGCAACCTTTAGGGTAAAAGTGAGGTCGTTGGCGCTTGTTCGTGCGGACTGATCTCGCCGCCATTGTCGAGCCTGAAATGCACGCGAACGAAATTCAGCAAGCCCTACGTAGGCATAATCTCTGAATCTTTTCAAAAATGGAGTCAGCAGTTGCAAGCCGGCACGTTGATCCAAACGGTAGCAACGCTCACTAGGCCGCGCCTCAGGCCTCCATAGGGTCCGCCAGCGCATCCTTGTCTGCCCATGGCCCTCTCTCCCCTAACCCCCACCTTGTTGGCCGCGAAGCAGCGCCTGGCTTTGAGCTTCGCAGAGCTGGGTGCACGGCTGGGGGCCGATGAGGTGTGGGTGGCGGCGTTGCTTTACGGGCAGGCAACCGCCACCAGCGAACAAGCCGCCACCCTGCTGCAAGCCCTGGAACTCGACGCCGCCCTGGCGTCTCAGCTCACGAGCTATCCGGTGAAAGGCGCCCTGGATCCGACTGTCCCCAGCGATCCCCTGCTCTACCGCTTCTTTGAGATCCTGCAGGTTTATGGCCTGCCGTTGAAAGATGTGATTCAAGAAAAGTTCGGCGATGGCATCATGTCAGCGATTGACTTCACTCTGCATGTTGACAAGCTGGAAGATCCCAAAGGCGATCGGGTGAAGGTGACCATGAATGGCAAGTTTCTGCCTTACAAAATCTGGTAGCTCCAAGCGGCGGCTCTCCAGACAGCGAGGCGGTGCTCCTCGTGGTGAATGCAGAGTGGGGATTGTTCAGACTTTCCCCTCCCTCCCATGGGATCGCAAGCGTAACTCTGAAGCCCTGCCAGCACCCATTCATCCCGTGTGCCGAAGCCTTCGATGGAGAGAGCCTTGATCGTTGCTGGGAAGGGCCAGGCAGGGCCTAATCCGTGGGCCACCCGCCAGGCCAAAGTCTTTATGTTTCAAAGTGATCGAGCAAAACTGATTACACGGGGCAATCAGCTCACAAATCTCCCATACAGCCAGCGCACAAAGCTCAGGGCTCATTAGAAGTTACCCAGAAGCCTGTGTTTCCCCCAGTGTCAGGAAAGTTGTCCGCTCGATCAGACCGATCACCTGGGGGCCTAAGGAGGCTCTGGAAAACCCCTCAGCGGCACCTGTGAGACCGCGGAGCTCCCAGTTGGTGCAAGGAACAGCTTCCACTGGCGACCGGTTGTCCAGAGCTTCCCTAATCGACAACCATGAAACCGATTTATAATGCCGCTTTGCGGGATGTCATCCGTGTGCGGATGAGCCCTCCCAATCGCGAAAGTGTGAGCGCGATTGCCCATGATACCGGGATTGCGATTCCTACGCTCTACCAGGGCTGCCCAAAAGTGAGCTCAGGCCGTGTTCCGCAGTGGCGCAACGCCTCCAAGCGCCAGCATCTCCTTGATGTCGTAGGCCAACGCTCGGAGCCCTTGGCGGCTGGATCGGTAGCCGCCTCGGCGCAGCAGGTTCATCGCGATGGTGCGCAGGAGCGCGAACACCGGAGCGCCGGTTCGGTTGGCGTGGCGATGGGCGTCTTCACCGAGCTGGGCGTCCCGGGCCCAGTGCCATTCGTTCTCAATGCTCCAGCGCTGTCGGATGAGTCGCAGCAGAGCATCTGGGCTGGTCCGCAGGCTGGTCAGGAACAGATGGCGCCTGATGCTGCGCT
>JBKDSV010000111.1:0-22805 GCA_046340795.1 Cyanobacteriota bacterium
CAAGTCAATCGTCCGGATTCACCATGGCTACAAGAGATGCATCAGCATCTCCGGAATGACAAATCCATCATTCCACCCTGTTCACTCTCTGAATCAGGGCATTCGGACCTCGGGTTTTACACCACGCAAAGGGACGCGGCCTGGAGCGGTGGCCCAAGGAACGTTGGTGCGTGCAACGGTCGCCGCAGGAACTGACGCTCGCGCCAGCGACACTGTGGGCAACCGGTGCGAATCTTCGCTGTGAGGGTCTGCGCCAAGTGCCGAGGGGCTTGCGTCATGGTGGAAGTGTCTCTGGCCATGGTGGAGCGAGACGGCCAATGGCTGCTCCAGCTGCGGGATGACCTGGATTGGATCGTGGCCCCCGGATGTTGGGGCCTGTTCGGCGGGCATCTGGAGCCTGGTGAAACCCCGGAGGACGCCCTGCGACGTGAATTGCTGGAGGAAATCAGCTGGACGGCAGGCAGCTTGCACTACAGGTTTCAGCACCGCAACCCGGAACGGATCCTCCACTTTTTTTACGCCACTCTCCCGGATCCATTGGACAGCCTCTGCCTGCGTGAAGGGCAGGACGTGGTGCTGGCCAGCGCCACCGATCTGCGCCAGGGATCGATCTGGAGCCCCGCCTTGCGTCAATTCAGGCCACTGGCGCCCTCACTGCAGCTGGCGGTGCCTCACCTCATCGCGGCCCCGTAAGCGCCCTTGCAAGCCCGCAAGCCCCTCGACAAGGGGAGGATTCCTCCACAAACCCGAGAGCCGCGCCAAGGGAGGAGGCCCTGAACCAAGCCGGTGGAGCCCTTCTCAGAAGGAAAGACAAGCAACCTGGGCCAGGGCGCACGTCCATCAGGAGGGCCAGAACGAGGCCCCGTGGCAAGCCAGGTGGTTCACACTGCTCAACAATCGAGTAGGTAGCACTGCTCAATTTGCTTGTGTCAGAAGTTCACCACACATAGGGTGGCTTCAGTTTCGAAACCTGCGATGAACACGCTGCATTCCTCCCATCACTCCTCCAGCCATGACGCCCAAGACAGTGATCTGGCTTTAGATTTTCTTCAGGGTTTTGAAACGACCGGGGACCCGGTCGAGGCCTATTTCGAGTGCATCACCCAGTGTTCTCTCGATGACGGAGAGTGCGTAACGGTGTGCACCACGCTCTTGCGCGAGCAGACCTGAGCTTCAAAACCACTCAGCGACGGCCTCCTCCCGCGTGTTGACCTTGGCGTGGGGGGTTGTTCGTTGGACGTCAATCGTAATGGAGCGGTGCTGCTCCCCATCCACAGCTACTGCGCGAATCGGATACTGCTGCACGCCATCGGGGAACGTGGCATGGAAGTGGAAGGTGCCGTCTTCCTCCAATGGCACCAGCCGATCGCCAACACGAAGGGTCGCCGCCGGATCTGTGGCACCGTAGACGATCAGCTCCGCGTCGGCCACCAGCCAAAAGCTGCGTTGACGCGCAGGAAGCCCCGCCCCGGAAGCTTCACGCCCACTCGCCCACAGGCCCGCCCCGGACAGCTGACCTCCAGCCCCGGACAGCTGACCGCCCGCCCCCGCCACGACCCCATAAGCGCCTTGTCCTTGGAAGGCTTCCGAACCAAGACCCAGGCGAGCACGGCTGGAGGTGGCCTGTTGGTAGAGACGCTCGTGGAGACCGGGGGAGGGCAGAGGGGTGGACCACTGCAGCACTGCTTCTGGTTCCACCAACGTGAACGGCGCCAGAGCATCAACGACCAGATCCGCTTCGGCGGGCATGCGCACCACCGAGGAGATCGCCAGGGAATACCAGCCGCCAGCTGCGGTGCGGTAGCCCAGTTCCACCCGGTAGTCACGGTCACCCACGGGAACGGGCAGATGCCATTCCTGCGAGCCCATCCCCACAACCAGTTGTTGCAGGGCGTGGGGGTGGGCCTCCCCATCCGGGCTGCCGGTCACATCTGTCAAACGAAGGGCCAGCTCCTGGCCTCCCGCGGCAAGGGCTCGCTCCCGTTCCTGCGCGGCGATGCCCCAACGCGCGATCGCCCATTGGTGATCCTGTGGCGTCAGCGTCACCCAGCTGGAGCGGCGGTCCAAGACGGTGGACTCCAAGGTTGGGGGGAGATCTTCTGACAACGGAACGACGGCCGCCAAACCAGTCACTGGCTCTATCACTTCGGCCTGAGGGGCGGCAGCGTCTGCCGCAACATCCTGCTGAGGAGAGCGGATTTGAATGGCGGCGACCAGTTGATCCCGCACCATGTTGCTGTAGCGCCAAATCCCAAGTCGGCGGGCCAATTCTCTCAGCTGGCTGAGGCGCATCTGAGCCAGGATGTCTTTGGAGAAACCGAAGGATCCCATTGCCGACTTTTGCAAAATTTTAAGAATTGTCCCTGATGCGGATCCCTCGGAACTCATTTGTCAGCACATCCTGATGGCCGATTCTCTCGATGCTGGGCTGGCAGCTGTGTTGGCCCTTCGGACCTCTCAACAGGGTCAGCGGCAACAAACAATTTGCTCGACCCTCCCCGCCGCGGCGTCTCTTGCCGCCCCTCGCACAGCGCTGTGACTGGCTTCGACACCTGCAGCTGCGACTCCCGCAGCATGCCAACCGGCCTGCGGTTTGAAGAAGATGAGCATTTCTACTTGGGGTTTGGGCCGGGTTCGTGGCGCGGGCCCAGGTCTGTGATGGCTACATTCATTAGGCTGCCATCGCCCCGAGCTGAGGGGTTGTGCCAAAAAGATGGCCGCTCGCGGGCTTGTTTTTAACAATCGACGACCGCAATGGATTTCACCCCTTACCTGTTGACCCCTGAGTCGGGCACGTCTGAGGATGGACTCCTGTCGCTCGAGATCCCAGGCAGAATTGCTGTTGCCATGAAAGGTCGATTTTTGCTTCATGCTGTTTGCAAAGGCTTCGGCGAAAACAATCGAATCACCTGTGCCGTAACGGATCAAGAAAGTTGCTTGGCCTATCTGATAGATGGATCCGAACCAGGATATGAGCTGCTGATTTGTACCGATTACTTGGAGAGTGGCAATGGTTTTGAATTAGTGCGTCTGGCCAAGCTGAGCCAACCCAAGTTACATTGCATTGTGCTCGCTCTTGGTGATATCATTCCTGCCGAACACGCAAATGCCTCGTGGTTGGAAGCGGTGGTGGCCGAGGCGGATTTTGTTGAAGATCAGCAACCGCTGAAGGCTGCTGTGTTGGCAGTGATGACCGGCCATTCCTACCGCAGTCCCTCCCTGCGCACTGGCCAATTGCCCTATTTGAGCTGCCCCCGGCTCACGCCGAGAGAATATCAAGTTTTGGATTTGTTAGCCAGCGGCATGAGTGATCGCGACATTGCCAAGCGATTAATCGTCAGTGAAGAAACAGCTCACACCTATAGCAAGCGGCTCCTGCAAACCCTTGGCGTGAACAACCGCCTTCAGGCCGTGTTAAAGGGCATGCGTTGCGGGATGGTGCAGCTCTGAAGGGGGCACGGTGCGTATTGCCCCCAAACGGGGGCAGACCCATGGGCAGGTGCTGATCCATGCTTGGGGGCGTTGCGGAAGCTGACCCATGGTCCAGACGCCCCCCTCCTCGTCGACGCTCACCATTGGTGAGCTACAGGCAGGATATCCGCTGTATTGCAAAGCACTGCGGATTTTGATCCGGGAGGCAAAAACAATGGAACAGATCAAACGCAGCGTCTGCTGGCACCGTCTGACCACGCTCCATGCCTGCATGCCGAGGCAATACAAGGATCCGGAGCACCTCTACTTCCACCTCAGGCGCGAATTGAATCAGTGAGGTCTGGAGCCAGCCGTGACAGCCGGTGGCACTAGCCATTGTCTGCTCCTGCTCCCATGGTTGGTCTGAAGGTTCCCGTCACCGCCGCCGCAGCGGTGGAGGACCGGCTGGTGTCGTCTCTCCTTGCCCTGATGGAAAGCGGCACCGCCCCCTGGCGGCGTGACTGGGACAGCCAGCAGGGAGGCCATCACGTCAATCTCTTTTCAGGACGCTGCTACCGCGGGGCCAATCCCATCCTGTTGACCATCGGCCTGCACCAGCGGGGAGCGACCTTGCCCTACTGGTGTGGTGCAGTGGAAGCCAAAACCCATGGCCTGTGGCCCAAACAGGGCAGCAAAGCGGTGATCGTGTTGCGGCCCCAGGTGAAGCGACGCGGATCCGCTCCGGAGAATCAGGGCGCCCAAGTCCCCCTTCCTCCCGGGAGGGAGGAGGAGCGGAGAGGGGAAGAACGGCAGGAGCGCTGTTGGGTGCACTACCAGCCTGTTCCTCTCTTCAATGTGGAGGATCTGGAGGGGGAACCCCGCCAGGACCTGATCCGTGCGCGACAGGACGCGGAACAACCGTTCCGTCGCACGGAGCCAGAGCGCCTCGCCCTGGCGGATGCCGTGTTGCGGACCTGGCCTGTGCCCATGAGCCATGGCGGCGCCCGCGCCTTTTATGACCCCCGCGACGATCGCATCCAATTGCCGCATCGTCTGGCGTTTCACTCGGGTGCCGCCCTCTATGCCACCTGGGCCCATGAGGCGCTCCACAGCACAGGGCACGGGTCCAGGCTGGCCCGCGACCTTGCCGGGGAGTTGGGCAGTGAGGCCTATGCCCGCGAAGAACTGGTGGCGGAGTTGGGTGCCGTGTTGCTGGGCGAGCGGTTGGAGATTGGCAGCGATGTCAGCAATCACGCCGCCTATTTGGCGGAATGGATCCAATTGTTGCGGCAGTCCCCAAAGTTGCTCTACAAGCTGTTGAGCGAGGCCCGGCAGGCGGCGGATTTGATTTACCCAGCCCAGCCCCCGGCGGAAACTGGCCTGGATCAAGCACAAGGCGGAACTTGATTCAGCAGCAAGCTCCGCTGGTGCTCTGGGCCAATTCAAAGTGAAGACTGGGCTTCTCTTCTGTTCCTGCCCGAGTGGCTCGGTTTGAGATTGGCGGAGCTTGCTGCCGAATCAAGAGGCGGAAAGGGCTCAGAAGAAAGGAAAGGCTGAGGGGAAAAGAAGGCTTGGCTTGTCGTGAAAGTGGAGAGGGCGGAAAGACTGCGTTGTCCTGACGGCGGCAGGAATGGAACGGTTGGGTATGCGTGAAGGGGGCTCTCAGAACATGGGCGGCTGAGAGGAGGCAGAGAGCAGCTGGGGCGAAGGATGGAGTGGGAAAGATCAGCCCGCTTGACGCTGGCCCAGGCTCTTTTGCAGGGCGGCATGGTCGCTGTCGCCCTCGCTGAGCAACTGCAGCAAGTAGTTGCCGTAGCCACTTTTGCGCAACGGCAGGGCAAGACGCTCCAACTGCTCGCTGTTGATCCAGCCTTGACGCCAGGCCACTTCTTCCGGACAGCCCACCTTCAAGCCTTGGCGATGCTCCAGGGTCCGGATGTAACTGGCGGCCTCATGCAGCGAGTCACAGGTGCCCGTATCCAGCCAGGCCATGCCCCGGCCCATCAATTCCACGCGCAGCAAGCCTTCCTCCAGGTACATGCGGTTCAGATCGGTGATTTCCAGCTCGCCACGGGCTGAGGGCACGACTTGTCGCGCCCGCTCCACCACAGTGTGGTCATAGAAATACAGGCCGGTGACGGCATAGCGGCTGCTGGGACAGCTGGGTTTTTCCTCCAGGCTGGTCACCCGGCCTTGCTTGTCAAAGGCCACCACCCCATAGCGCTCTGGATCACTCACGGGATAAGCAAACACCGTGGCTCCTGTGACACTATGGTTGCTGGCTGTGAGTTGGGGAATCAAATCGTGACCATGAAAGAGGTTGTCTCCCAGCACGAGAGCCGCTGGAGCGCCAGCAAGAAAATCAGCTCCAATCAAGAAGGCCTGGGCAAGTCCGTCGGGACTGGGCTGAACAGCATAGTCAATGCTCATGCCCCAACAGAGACCATCGCCAAGCAAGCGCTGGAAGGCGGGCAAATCAACCGGCGTGGTGATGATCAAAACCTCGCGAATGCCTGCCAGCATCAACGTGCTGAGAGGATAATAAATCATCGGTTTGTCATAAACCGGAAGCAACTGTTTGCTTGTTCCCTGCGTAATCGGATGCAATCTCGTGCCACTGCCACCAGCCAGAATGATGCCCTTGCGTTGGCTGGAGGGCACGTCAGCAGGTTGACGTAATGAAGGGGGAGGGAATGTGGATGAACTCAACTGTGCCAAATCATTACATCGCTATTAAACCATGATCTTCCAGGCGGGCTCCATGGTGGGTGCCACTCAGCCCGGGCCATGGAGCAGAGCGGGTTGAGGAAGGGGCAACGGACACCAACAGGCGAAGTGGAGCCCGAGGGGCGTTGAAGCCCCGCCGAGGCACCGTTGACGCTGGCCCCAACACCTGTCCAACCGACGGGTCCAGCACAGAACAGCGGGTGGAGACGGGGCAGCGATGCGGGTCTGACCACAACAAGGGTTGCCAGGACCGTCAAGCCTTGGATCCGCCTCCATCCGATGCAGGTGTCAGAACGCATCAAAGCAGATCCTTGCGGCACCCTGTTCCTGACCATGCCTTCGGGGCTGCTCTGCACTCCTGCGCAAGGCCAGGTTGGTTCGGTGCAGTTTCCTTGCTGGTCGGGTCACTGCAGCGGCAAGGCAGTGTCTGGCGTCACTGGTTCGTGGCTCGCCTTCAGGCGTCGCAAAGGCTGACTGAACAACAGAGCCAGCAGAAAGGCGCTGAATTGCACCACCACCACACAGGGACCGGAGGGCAGATTGGTCCATCCCGAGCCGAGCAGACCGATCAGGGCGCAGGTTCCCCCCAACAACGACGACAGCCATACATACAGCGGAAACCGACGGCTCAGCAGGCGGCTGGAGCAAGCGGGAAACACCACGAAGGCACTGATCAACAACACGCCCACCGCCTTGATCGAGGTCGCCACGACCAGAGCCAGCAGCACGATGAAGGCCAGCCGATGCCAGCTGGTCTTCACACCAAAGGCACTGGCCAAGTCGCCATGAAGCGTCAGCAACACCTGGGCCCGCAGGGTCAACAGCAGGTAGGTGAGCGCGCCCAGAGCCAAGCTGGCGATGACAGCCAAGTCTCCCCAGCTGATGCCAAGAATGTCGCCAAACAGCAGCTGTTGGATCCCGCCGCGATAGGTCCGCACCAGGCTGAGGGCCACCACAGCCAAGGCGAGAGAGCTGGAGTAGACGATGTTCAACAGGGCATCGGCGGGCAGGCGGCTGCGCTCCACCAGTTCATTCACCAGCAGGGCAAAGACAACGGCAAAGGGAATCAACACCACGGTGGGGTTGATGTTCAGCACGATCCCCAGGCTGATGCCAAGCAGAGCGGAATGGCCGAGGGCATCGCTGAAGAAAGACAGTTGCCGCAACACCGCAAAGCTGCCCAGCAAGCCACCCAAACTGCCGGTGAGCAAGCCCCCCAACAGAGCCCGCTGCATGAAGGGCTGGCTGAGCACGACAGCCAACGCGGCCGGATCAGCCATTCAGCGCCCCCCGAAAGCCTGGATCAAATGGGCCACGTTGCGGCGCATCAACCGCTCGTAGGTGGCTGGATCCTTGGACGCCTCCACGCTGCCGGTTTCCAGGGGATCAAACACGCTGATGGGCACGCCCAGATCCCCCGCCAAGGCATTGAAGGAGCGCTCACCCTGCTGCGGTTCGCTGAGCAGGGCCTTCAGGTCGCTGCGTTTCACCTCCGCCGACACCCGCTCCAGATCCGCCGGGGTGGGATTCAGCTCCGGCACATCCACTAAAAAGACCGCCTTGAGGCCATAACGCGCGGCGAAATAGGGCGCCACGTCGTGGAACGCCACAAACGTCTTGCCTCGAAAAGGCTTGAGCTGCTGGGCGATGGCGCTGTCGAGTTGACGCAACTGGGCCGTGGTGGTGGCGGCCCGTTGACGGTAACCCTCGGCGCAACCGGGGTCAGCCTTGACGAGCCCGTCGCGGATGGTGTTCACCTGCTGGGCCGCCCGCAGCGGATCCAACCAGATGTGGGGATTCACCGCGCCATGGTCATGCCCGTGGTCTTGGCCGCTTGGGTGATCGCGATCCTGCACCGCCTTGAGGGTGGCCACGCCACGACTGGTATCCACAACCATTAGCCGAGACGGGGCCGCTGCGGCGATCAATGGGTCGAGAAATGCCTCGATCCCCAGGCCATTCTTCACCAGGACTCGGGCCCGCCGCAAAGCCAGCAGATCGGCGGGTTTGGCTTGAAAGTCGTGGGGGCCCAGGTTGGGCGGCACCAGGGTGGTGACCTCCGCGCAGTCACCCGCCACCGCCCGCGTGAGCAGGGTAATCGGCAAAAAGGTGGCCATCACCTGGAGCGGCTGGCCCGCGGCCGAACCCTCGCCCCCAGCCCCGGGAGGCGGAACGCCGCAGGACAGCAGCAGGGCGGGCAGGCTGGCCAGACCAAGCAAGCCGCCCAGCCGCTGGAAGCCGCTGGGCCATCGCCTGATCGCTCGATCCATGGACCAGTCCCTGATCGCTGGAGCAAGAGGTTGTCCCCGGCCTTGAGGCTGGCCAACCGACCGAGCTGGCCCCACCACGCCACGAGCCATGACACAAGAGCAGAGGCCGCACCAGCTTAAGCCAACAATGAGAATCGTTCTCGATGGCAGTCTTCGCTGGTCCGCCGTGGCTTTGGCGTTGCGCCGCTCAGGGCTTCACCACCACCGGCGTGCCCACCTCCACCTTGTCGAACAGCTCGCGCACATGGGGGGTGAGCATGCGCACGCAACCCTGGGAGACAGCCGCCCGGGAGCGCACGGTCCACTCCCAAGCCGTGGGGGTGCCGTGGATGCCGAACTGATCACGGGCGGTGGTGTGGAAGCCGATCCAACGATCTCCCAAGGGGCCCTGAGCGCCGATGGTTGGGTTGTTCTTGCCGCTCTTGGTGCTCTGGTACTGAGGATTCACCACCTTGTTGCGCACCGCGAAGCGCCCGGTGGGGGTGGGGGTGGCGGGTTCGCCGACAGCCACCGGCCAGGAGCGGATCACCTTGCCGTTGTCCAGCAAGCTGATCGTGCGCTTGCCTAACTCCAACAGGATTTCCCGGTTGCTCGTCAACGCCGCCGTCGCTCGCGGCAGCGCCGCGGGTGCCGCTGCGGAACCACTCCCGCTGGCGCCCGCAGCGCTGGCTCCTGAAGCGCCGACCGTCGGCAGGTTCACCACCGCCGTGCCATGGCCACGGCCATCGCCGGTGGCGGCGGGCGGCGGCTCGATGGCCCGCGCTCCCCGGGGGGCCAGGAGCAGGGTGGTGGCGGCAAGGGCGAGGCAAGTCGCCAAGGGGCGGAGGAAGCGTCCCATGGGAATCGAAGAGGTCCGTGTGAGAACAATGGTTGGCCTCAGCCAACCAAGTGGGGATCAATTGTGTTGTTGTAGCGCAGCTCACACTCCTTGATGATGCGGACAGCTTCGGAACTGTCAAAGAAGCCATTCACGCGACAGGTGCCCGGCTTTTTGAGATCCTTGTAATGCTGCCAATAATACTCAGTTTCTTTTAGCCAGTGGGGGCCCAGTTGTTGATAATCTGTGATGTGATCCATGCGCTTGTCGTCTGCAAGCACCGCAATCACCTTGTCATCCACCTCGCCGCCATCATCAAATTTCATGATGCCAATAATGCGCGCTTCCACCAAGCTTCCCGGAACAAGCGGTTCGCTGACGCCAACGATCTCCACATCCAATGGATCGCCATCTTCATCCCAGGTGCGAGGAATGCAGCCATAGGCAAATGGATAGGAAAGAGAGGAATAGCCGACTCGATCAAGTTTGAGATGACCTGTTTCAGTGATCAGCTCGTATTTATTGATCGTCATCGAATTGAGCTCAACGATCACATTTAGCCGCAAGTCCCCTTCGTCGGCAAAAGCTGGCAGCACATGCAGCAGGTTGAGCATCGTGCGGCTGGGGGCGTGGTCGATGTTTGCCATGGCGATCGTCAAAGCCGCGCCATCTTATAGAGCCAGCCGCTGGCGTCCAACCCACTGGGGCCGCCTTGGCCGCCCCTTGGCCCCTCAGCCCGTAACCCGGGCCACCTTCTGCCGCAGGTGCGTCAGAAACGGCTCGGCGCTCAGGTCTCTGCCGCTCACGACCCGCACCAGCTCCTCTCCATTCACCGAACGCCCGAGGGGCCAGACCGTTTGCGCCAGCCAGGCTTGCAGGGCCGCCTCCTCCCCCGCCGCGATCCGATCCTCAATCGGGCCGATCTCCGCCGCCATGGCCTCCGCGAGCTGGGCGCTGATCAGGTGCCCCAGGGCATAGGAGGGGAAGTAGCCAAAGAGGCCCTCGGCCCAGTGGATGTCCTGCAGACACCCCTCCTGATCGCTGGGTGGCACCAGCCCCAGCAACCGCTCCATGCGCAGATTCCACTCCTGTGGCAGGTCCTCCACCGGCATCCCCTCCTCCAGCAGGGCCACCTCCAGCTCAAAGCGCAACACGATGTGCAATCCGTAGCTGAGTTCATCGGCCTCCACCCGGATCAGACCCGCCCGCAGAGGGTTGAGCGCCCGCCAGAACCCCTCCACACCGCCCCAGGGATCGGCAGCAAGGCCCGCCGCGAAGCGCGGATGCCAGCGCTTCGCGAAGGCGTAGCCGCGGGCCACGCGGCACTCCCAAAACAACGACTGGGATTCATGCACCCCCATCGAGGTGGCCTCCCCCAGGGGCCAGGGAAACCAGTGCTCATCGCCGCGGGGCAGCCCCTGCTCATAGAGGGAGTGGCCCCATTCGTGGGCGGTGGCCAGGAAGGCCGAGAGGGGCTGGCCCGGCACCACCCGTGTCGTGATGCGGAAATCCTGCGGACCCACCGTGCAGGAGAAGGGATGGGCCGAGCGGGCCCGCTGGCAGCGACGGCCGTCATAGCCCCAGCTGCTGAGCAGCTCAGCGCAGAGCTCCTCCTGGAGGGCTTCCGGCAGCTCGGGTGAGGCCAGGGCCGGGGTGCTGCGCTGGTGCTCGCGCACCCGCTCCAGCAGGGTGGGGATCGTGGCCTTCAAGGGGCCGAACAGCTGCTGCAGACGCGCCTTGCTGATATCGGGTTCAAACGGTTGGGCGAGAATCTCCCATGGGCTGCTCCCCTCCAGCTCCGCCGGGGCCAGCTGGCTCGCCTGCTCTCGCCGCAGCCGAATCAGATCCTTCAGGGCGGGGGCAAAGGCAGCGAAATCATTGCTGGCCCGTGCCTTCTGCCAAACAGCATTGCCCCGCGACTGGGCGATCGCCAGGGCTGTCACCAAAGCGGGATCAAGGCGGCGCTGCCGCTCCAAGTCCTGCCGCAGCAACTGCAGATTGCGGCGCGCCGCCGGGGAGCTCTCCCCGTCCAGCTCACCCTCGGCGGCCAGCACCAGCTCGGCGTAGGCCGCGCTGCTCTGCCGTTCGTGGAGCTGGCCTGCCAAGAGCGCCAGCTGCTCCCCCCGCCAGGGGGCCCCGGCACTGGGCATCACGGTGTTTTGGTCGTAGTAGAGGGCGCTGCTGATCGAACCGAGCAGGCGCGTCTGGTGGAGATGGGCGCGAAGCGCATCGAGAGCCGAACCCGGGGAGGGCATGGCGAGGGGGCGGGGTGCTCCCAGCATGGCGCTGGTGGCTGGGTGGCGACTGGCGACAATGGCCACCGCCGGCCAGGCCCATGAGCGTCCCGCCCGCTCGCCAGACCATTCCGGTTTCCCCCCCGGACGGAGGGCCCGACGGGGCCTCGTTTCGGCGCATGCTCGGCCCGGCCTACCTGGTGGCGGTGGGCTACATGGATCCGGGCAATTGGGCCACGGATCTGGCCGCCGGCTCCCGCTACGGCTTCCGGCTGCTTTGGGTGGTGGCGCTCTCCAGCCTGATGGCGATGGTGCTTCAGTCGCTCTGCTGTCGCCTCGGCATCGCGACCGGGATGGATCTGGCGGTGGCCTGCCGCCGACTGCTTCCTTCCCGCTGGCGACTGCCGCTCTGGCTCCTGGCGGAAGTGGCGATCGTGAGCTGCGATTTGGCGGAGCTGATTGGCAGCGCCATCGCTCTGGAGCTGCTGTTCGCCATCCCTCTGGCCTGGGGTGTGCTGCTCACCGCGGCCGACACCTTGTTGCTGTTGGGCCTGCAACGCTTCGGGTTCAGGCGTTTGGAGGCTGTGGTGATCGCCTTGGTGCTGTTGGTGAGTGGCTGCTTCGCCCTGGAGCTCCTCTTGCTGCGACCGGACTGGTCATCTGTGGCGGCCGGGCTGATTCCGCGGCCTGGCAGCTTGGGCGAGGGGAGCCAGCTGTATCTGGCGGCAGCAATCATTGGGGCCACGGTGATGCCCCACAACCTTTATCTGCATTCCTCTTTGGTGAGATCTCGCCGCTGCGCGGAGCCTGCTTTGACATGTCATTGGGCCTTGCGATTTGCCACCTTGGATGCGCTTCTGGCCCTGCTTCTTGCCTTCCTGGTGAATGCCGCGATCCTCGTGTTGGCAGGCGGCGCCTTTTACGGAGTGCTGCCCCAGCCGGTGGAGGATCTTCGCCAGGCCTTTCATCTGCTGACGCCCTTGCTGGGAACCTCCCTGGCCAGCCTGTTGTTCGGCATCGCCCTCTTGGCCGCAGGCCAAAGTTCGGCCCTCACCGCCACGATGGCGGGACAGGTGGTGATGGAGGGCTTCCTCGATCTCCGCCTGCCAACGGTGCAGCGCCGCCTGCTCACCCGCGCTCTGGCGCTGATGCCGGCCCTGATCACCGTTGTGATGTTGGGGGATCAAGCCATCAATCGGCTGTTGTTGTTCAGCCAGGTGGTGCTGAGCCTGCAGCTCCCCTTCGCCGTCATCCCCCTGGTGCTGTTCTGCGGCAGAGCCCCGTTGATGGGTGACCTGCGCGCGCCAGCCTGGCTCCGGTGGCTGGGCTGGGGTTGCGCGGGGGTGATTGTGTTGATCAATGGCAACCTGCTTCGGCCAGTGCTGAGGGGAGGCTGAGACACAAGGGAAGGGGTGTTTGGCCCGTCGCCTGCAAATCCGTGCCCTTCCGCCATCAACGCTGAGACCTCTCCGCCAGGAGACGATCAACGTCCTTCAGCCGATTGAGCACAAGTTGCTTGTCCTCCTCGCTTAATTCGCCATCCGGGGTCCACTGCAGGCAGGTGCGCGTGAGACAGGTTCGTGTTCTGGACGCTTCGGTGCGTGACATGCTGCACCTCGGGGATCACTGGAGTCAGTGTCCGATCGCCCGCCAGCCGGGGTCAGCCCCCGGATGGGGACAATCCCTTGGTGTCGCTTGGCGCTTGGCCTGCCGCTGCGGCGATCAAGGCCAGCTGTGGAAGCGAACGGGCTCGTACTTGGCGATGGCCACGCGCCACCCTCGCGTCGCCATCCCTCGCAGATCCCGCAGCAGATCTGCCGTCTCCCCACCGGAGATCCACCTGGCCTTGAACACCGGGAGCTGTTCACTCATCACCTGCAGGGGCAGCTCCACTAACAACAGACTGTCCTCCCCGGCCGCTCGCTGGAGCGCTCCCTGGTCGCTGCGCTGCCACAGACGCAGCAGGAGCTCCAGCGCCAGGGTGTGCCCTTCCTCCCCGGGACCAGGCGCGTCCGCCGCGGCCGCAGAGCGCGACTTGCCCGTCAGGGGAAGGGCTCGCTGGCCAGCCAGCTCCACAAGGGCCAGAGCGACCAGGTAAGGGGCATCGGCCATGGAATCCTTCCGCGAGTGCTCTCACCATGCCTGAGCGAGGCACAGGGGGGCGACCCCCACGGGGACGTCCGCGTCATGCCCGTGGGGGGTTCCGCTGAACCGGCAAGCGGGGGCGGCTGGACTTCTGTCCTGACCTCGGGGCGGCGACGCGCTGAGGGGGCAGATTCTTGTGCGCATCGCCCTGCACAAGCCAAGACGCTGAACAGAATCACTGCCGCGATAGACTCAAGGGTAGCTCGAAAAATCACTGTTGGCCTGCCGCGACTGGCCAGCGAGGTCAGTGACGGCAAGGGATTTCACTCCGGGAAGCGGGGGGAGGCGGGATTTTTCGAGGTGCCCTCAATAGTTGCCATCGTCACCACCGCAGCATGCCATCCCCATCCAGCTATCAAATCGTGCGCTCGGATGGCCAGCAGGATCGCATCGCTGGTCGCCTGTTTTCCAGTTACGATGAGGCTTATGATCTGCTGGAAGATTATTATCGGGATGCCTGCTGTTCAGATGGGTCGTTGCTCTACCGCATCGTTGCGATCGGCGTGGAAGCCACGTGAAGTTTCCTTGGTCAGCGCCATGCCTTGGAGGCCAGACAACGCGCGGAGGACGGCCTGAGCGGCAGCGCCTCCATGGCGAAAACCCGCGTTGAGGGATCTGCCACAAGCTCCCCGCCCACTCCTGGCTGGCCCATGCTCCAGCCAGGAGTGGGCGGGGGAAGGGGGCCGCAGGATTCACACCACTTGCGGGGACGCCAGCTCCGCAGAGCCGGTCCAGTGCACTAAAGCGATATCCGCGCCAGCGGGCCCATCCGCGCGGAGGGGCCCTTCCGTGGCAGAGGGGCCGTCTGCGCCCAGGATCGCTCAGGGGGTCGACTGCTGCACCGGCAGGGGCACCGGGCCAAGGGAGCGTGCGCCAGTGCGCAGAGAGCAGCGGCCGGAGCTGTCGACATCCGCCGCAAGCTGCTGGGCCTCGAATCGCTCCAACCCCTCCCGCAGCCACTGTTCGCAAACCGCCGCCACACTCCTGCCCGTGGCGTCCGCCGCCCGGTGCAGCCGCTGCCGCAGATCACCCTCCAGCCACGCCAGCTCGGGCGTGCCAGCTTCGGTCGGCCGCGGGCTGGAGGGGGCCTGATCAGCACCGACAACAGCGCTCGGAGATGAACTGGACGGGGCGACAGGCATGGCGGCGGAACGGCGCTGACGGCCGACGGAGGTCTGCAACAGCTCATTGTTGCGCCTGGCCCGCCCCCGCCTGGACCTCCAGGCCTGCCCTGGCCCCGCATGGGGGTAGGGTCTCGCCGTCTCTTGGCGGGCGCCCGCGATGTCTCTGGAACAGTTGAGGGCCTTCCTGGCCCGCATGCAAAAGGATGAGGCCCTTAAGCAACAGGTTCTGACCGCCGCCACCGCCGATGATGTGGCCCAGATCGCCCTGCGCAGTGGCTACGAGTTTTCGGGGGATGAGCTCCTGCGCGTCTCAGGCCAGCGTTTCGATCGGGTGACGGTGCACAAAAACGACATCCCCGGTGAATACAACTGAACCGGGGCCCCATGCGGCGGCCCCGCCCTCAGGGGAGCCCCGTCGCACCGCGCCGCAGACCCACAACTCGGCGATTCACAGGCCTGGGACCCCAGGGCCGGGCTAGGGGCTCACCGATGAATACCCCCTGATCGGGCATCGCCACGCTGCGCCAATAGCTTTCAATCAACGTGTCGCCACGCCGATAATAGCTCAGCAGCAGCCCTGGATCGGGAAACTTCGCCGGGTGGTTGCAGGGCTCCACCACCGTTCCGTAGCTGCCGCTGGCGCCGGCCTCCAGCCAACGCAGGGCACTCATCTGCCCATTGCCGCCGTCGGCGGAGCGTCCCGATGGACCGGTGAGCATGCCCCCGAAGGAGGTGAGGTGATCGCCCACGGCGCCCGGTCGGAAGCGGTTGCTTCCCAGCTCAGGCACCGCCGCCAGGCCGGTCATGTAGAGCATCACATCCTGAACGCCACGGATTCCATCCCCCCGCAACACGCGCACCCGGAATCCGGGCGCTGCGGTGCGCACCAGGGCGGCATAGCGTTCCGCGCGCCGGTTGCGGGCTGGATCGCTGGTGCTCAGCAGGTAGGCCGTGCCCGGGGGCGCCGAGCCATCAGCCGCCAACCCACGCTCGATCAGGGCTTTCCCCGCCTCCGGCGTGGTGGCCGCCAACAGCATGGTGGGACGCAGGCCCAGCGTTGACCAGGGCCGCCGCACATCGCCCCGGGCGTAGTAGGGGTTCAAGGGGGTGGTGCGGCAGGTGTCGCCGCAGGCGGAACGCAGTTGACCAAAGGCAAAGGCACTGGTGATCGACACACACTCCACCCGCCAGGGCGCCGCCCAGGCCAGGGCATAAGCCTGGGTGGAAGGCAGAGTCTGCCGCCGCACCTGAAGCTGGAGGGATTGAAACTCCGCGGCGGACAACGCCACGCGGCCGGGGGGGAAACGCACGCGAATGACCTGGGAGGGGCGCAGAGCGCGGGCCTGGATGTAGCGGCTGCCAATGGCCTCGCTCAAGGGGTCAGCGGCATTGATCACCAGGGCCAGATGGCGAGCCTCCAAGGGCCCGCTGACCCCCTCGACCGCGCCAGACGGCTGACTCGACGGCGCCAGTCGCTCGAGCGCCAGGAGCATCAGCAGGGTCGCTGCCATCATGGCGGGCAGGAGCGGCAGCCACCGGGCGCGGAGAGGGAGCCGCCGCCGCCTGACGGGCCGGAGACAGCGTCCTGAAGCCCGGGCCACACGCTGTTCGCCGACGTGAGAGGGCAGGACTCCGGCGTCTTCATCGTTGCCGCAAGATGGCGTCGAGACCGTATGCCGATGACCGCCACCCGCCCCCTGTTCCGTCCCGCGGCGGAGCGCTTCCACAGCCAGCTGGATTGGCTGGACAGCTGGCACAGCTTCTCCTTTGCCGCCCACGTCGATCCCGCCTGGATGGGCTTTGGACCCCTGCGGGTGATCAACGACGACACCATCGCCGCCGGGCGAGGCTTCGGCATGCACCCCCATCGCGACATGGAGATCCTGACTGTGATGCTGGAGGGCCAGCTCAACCACTGCGACTCCATGGGCCACAGCGCCGTGCTTCGCGCTGGTGAGGTGCAGCGCATGAGCGCTGGTCGGGGCATCGTGCACAGCGAGATCAATGCGGGGGATCGGCCCTGCCGACTGCTGCAGATCTGGATCGAACCCGACGCGACCGGCCTGCCGCCAGCCTACGAACAGAAACCCTTCCCCCTGGTTCCTGGCTGGACGCTCCTGATCGATCCGGAGGGCGCGGAGGGAGCCATGGCCATCCACCGTCCCGTGCGTCTCTGGCGGGGCCGGGCTGCCGCGGACCAGACCCTGCCACTCCCCGCGCCCCCTGCCCCCTTCGGATGGATCCAGATGATCGCGGGGGACGTTGCGCTCCAGCTGCGAGCCCCAGACCCGTGCTCGGAGCAGCAAGGAAACGGGAAGGGGGACGAAGCGATGGAGTTGGCACGGGGGGACGGCCTGGGTTTTGCGGATCATCCCGCGGGCCCCCGGATCCAGTCCCTGACGGCGGGAGCGGAGGGGGCCGATCTGCTCTGGTTTGCCCTCGCCTGAGGCGCCAACATGCCCGGGCCAGGCCTTGGCTGGCCCGGGTCGCGCTCAGCGGAAGAACAGCAGTTCCTGATAGGTGGGAAGGGGCCAGAGGTCATCGTCCACCAGAGCCTCCAGCCCATCCACCGTTTCCCGGAGCTGACCCATCAGGGGCATCAGGGTGTCGGCGCCATGGCGCAGGTGACCGTGGAGGTCATCGGGCGGCTGCTGGAGAGCCTCCTCCAGGGCTGCGCAGCGTTGGAGGAGCGTTTGGTTGAGGCTGCCGACTTGATTGACGACGCTGTGATCTGTTGTCAGGCCAAGGGCCTCCTGATCCCGCAGGGAGCGGGCCAGACACTCCAGGAACGCCATGACCACGGGATAGATCTGGGTTCGGGCGATGCGCAGGGCCAACCGGGCTTCCACCTCGATGGCAAGGATGTATTGCTCGGTGTAGACCTCAAAGCGGCTCTCCAACTCCAGCGGCGTGAGCACGCCCTGCCGTTCGAACAGTTCACGGATTTCCGGACGCTCCAGCACGGGGAGCGCATCGGCGCTGGTGCGCAGATTCTCCAGGCCGCGCTCCTCCACCGCAACGCGGTGCCATTCGCTCGAGTAGCCATCTCCGCCGAAGACGACAGCTCCGTGGTCATCCATGGTGCGTTTGAGCACGGCAAAGGCCGCCTCCTCCAGGGGGGCTTCGGCATCCAGTTGGGCTTCCAGCTGATCGCAGATCCACACCAGGGAGTCGGCGAGGATCGTGTTCAAGACCACCAGCGGGCCCGCCACCGACTGGCCCGAGCCAACGGCACGAAACTCAAACCGATTGCCGGTGAAGGCAAAGGGAGAGGTGCGGTTGCGATCGCCGGGATCGCGGTTGAGATCCGGCAGGGTATCAACGCCCAGAGACATCAGCGCCGCCTGGGCTGATCCCTCCAGGCGGCCACTTTTGATCTGGTTGTAGACGTCTTCCAGTTGACTGCCCAGATAGACGGAGATGATGGCGGGCGGCGCCTCGTTGGCGCCAAGGCGATGGTCATTGCTGGCGGTGGCGATAGCGGCTCGCATCAAGGGGCCATAGCGATGCACGCCGCGGATGACGGCCGCACAGAAGAGCAGGAACTGGAGATTGGCATGGGGCGTCTTGCCCGGATCCAGCAGATTGCCCTGGGTGGCATTGCCGATGGACCAGTTGACGTGTTTCCCGCTGCCGTTGACCCCGGCGAAGGGCTTTTCATGCAGCAGACAGGTGAGGCCGTGCCTCTTGGCCGTGGCCTTCAACACGGTCATGATCAACTGCTGGTGATCGGTGGCGACGTTCGCGGCCTCAAAGTAGGGCGCGATCTCAAACTGTCCTGGCGCGACCTCGTTGTGCCGCGTCTTGGCCGGGATGCCAAGCCGGTAGAGCTGCAGCTCCACATCCTGCATGAACACCTGAATGCGATCGGGAATGGCGCCGAAATAGTGATCATCAAACTGCTGACCCTTGGCCGGCGGGGCACCGAACAGGGTCCTCCCGGCCAACTGCAGGTCGGGCCGCAGGGCCGTGAGGGCAGCATCAACCAGAAAATACTCTTGCTCCGCTCCACAGCTGGAGTTGACCGGCGCGATGTCGGTTTCTCCCAGCAAGCGCAACAGACGCTGAGCCTCACGATTCATGGCGGCGTTGGAGCGCAGCAGCGGGGTCTTTTTATCGAGGGCCTCGCCGGTCCAGCTGACGAAAACTGTGGGGATGCAGAGGGTGACGCCGTTGGCAGTGCGCATCAGCCAGGCTGGACTGGTGACATCCCAGGCCGTGTAGCCTCGCGCTTCAAACGTTGTGCGCAGGCCCCCGTTGGGAAAGGAAGAACCATCTGGCTCCCCTTGCACCAGCAGCTTGCCCGAGAACTCGGCAATCGCCTTGCCATCCGCCTGGGGAGAGATGAAGCCGTCGTGCTTCTCCGCGGTGAGATTGGTGAGGGGATAGAACACGTGGGCGTAATAGAGGGCGCCGCGGGCACTGGCCCACTCCTTCATCGCCTGGGCGACCGTGTCAGCGACGCCCAGGTCCAGCTTGCTGCCCAGGCGAATCGAGCGCTGGATGGATTTGAACACATCCTTGGGCAGGGCGGATTTCATTGTTTCCAGCCCAAAAACATCGCTGGCCCAGAGGCTCTCCAGGGGAGCCGCCGGCTCCACCGGAACGGCCGGCCGCTCCAGAATGGACCGCGTCGCTTGCAGGCGGGCTGGAGAGGGCATGGCGGTTCAGGGCTGACGGTCGCTCCAGCCAATACAGGCAGCGGTGACCCGTGTTGCCACGGTCGCTACACAACACCGCCCCCCCTGGGATCCGTTGGCGGAGCCTGCCGCCAGAGGCGGCATCAGCCCTGGCTCGGGGGGGGGCGCGAGCCTGTGGAAGAAAATCGATTGTTTCGCGACTCAGCGGCGCCGCCGCCTCGGGCACAGTGAATCTTCCCTGGCGCTGTCTGAGGCCAAGCGATGGGCCACCGTGTTCTGAACCCAAGGTCCCCGGGCCGATGGAGACCCACAGTGGCGTTGCCCCAGCTCGCGGGCTTCACCATGGCTGCTCTGGCTGCCATGGGACTGCCTTTCGGCCTGGCGGCTGCTGACACCCTGCAGCGCTCACGGGAGCAGCTCAAGCGATTCCCCTTCTCGCCCGATTGCGGGGGCAACACCCAAGAGATGGTGGCCTGCCTGTGGCAACGCCGCAATGGGAGCGATGCCAGCTTGGAGCGGCTGCTTGGCCAATCAGAGCTTCTGGAGCAGTGGCGCTCGAGCCGCCAGCTGGTGTGCGGCCAAGCCGCCCGCAAGGCTCAAGGGGGCTCCATCCAGCCCATTGTGGCGCTCAGTTGCGAAAATGCACTCAACCAGGAGCTGTTGCGCCAGCTCCGCCGCCCGCTGGCGGGGAGCGCGGCGTTTTGAGCACGCGGGCCGAAACGCGTTCGCGCCACGGGTTGAGGCAGGCCGATCAGGTCGCGCCGGTGGGTGCAACCTGGCTCTTTCCGCCTGCTTGATGCAGGCACGTCGCGCCGGGGGCATCGCCTGAGTGGATTGCGCAGATCGCTGCGCGGTCCTCCAGCCAGCCTGCCGGGGGCTTGAAAAAGGCTGTTGTTTCAGTGGGCTTTTGTGCGTGTCTCGCGCAGGTTGCCGAGTTCTGCAGACAATCCAGTAGTCTAAGGAGGCTCTGGACAACCCGTCAGCGGCACCTGCGAGACCGCGGAGACCCCAGTTGGCGCGAGGGACAGCTTCCACTGGCGAACGGTTGTCCAGAGCTTCCCTAGTTTTATCTGGCTGACGCTTCTGCCAACGACCACGAATCGATGAGAGGCATGGAACGCACGTTGCAATCAAAGGCCCCCTAGTATGCTGCCCCGCAAGTTCATGCATCATCCCCGGCTTGGTCCGTGCGCCTCGATGCCGTCATCAGCAAGGACTACAGGGAGACACCCATCAAAGAATCCACAGCGCATTTGCGGGACGGCACACTAGCAATGCCAACAACTTATAATGACTCAATCATTTATGTTCTGTGCCCCGCCCAAATTGTGACGGGTGGCATCGAAGCCGTGCATCAGCTGGTGCACAAGTTGAGGCAATTTGGACATGTGGCAAAAATCGTATCTGTCCCTCCTGTTGGCAATCCAGTCCGATTGCAATACAGAAATTATGACGTCGCCTTTTGCGGGGAAGTGATTGACAGCGAGAGAAACATCTTAATTGCAACAGAAGTAAATCCCCATGGACTAGATCCCTTTCACAAGATACAAAAAGCCATCTGGTGGTTGAGTGTTGATTTTCACGAAGCCCTAAGTGAAAAGTTTGACTTTGATCAGCCTCAGTCCAAGGATGTCGCTCACTTTGTTCAGAGTGCATACGCCGCTTCATTCTTGCGTAGCAAGGGAGTATCGAATTTCCACTATCTGACGGATTACTTGCATGTTAATTATCTCAATAGCAAAAATCAATTGCCCAAGAATGACTTTGTATTGTACACACCTGTCAAAGGGGCTCAAACCTATATTCATCGCTTGATGCAGGCTGATCCTTCCATCCAATGGCTTGCGTTGTCCGGCATGATTCGCAAGATGCATGCAAAAACCATGCAGCGAGGCAAGGTGTATGTTGATTTTGGCAGCCACCCTGGTAAAGACAGGCAGCCAAGAGAAGCCGTGGTGAATGGTTGCTGCGTGATTGTTGGCCTGGCAGGCGCGGCTCGCTTCGAAGAAGATGTGCCAATTCCGGATCAATATAAGTTTGATTTGCAAACGATGGAGGATCACAAGATCCTTGCCACCATTCACAGCTGCCTAGCCAACCACGAGCAGTGCATCGATGATTTTGATGGCTATGCAGAGATTGTACGCCACGAAGAACAAAGATTTGAAGAAGAGGTAAAAATGATCTTCGGTGTTAAATCGCACAAAAAGAAATCTCTCGACTGGATTGTACTTGGGAATATCCTTCTGTTTGCAAAACAGAATCCTTGGTTTCCTGTCTCGCGAGGCCTGATCAATGAACTACTCCCCCTGCAGATCTCCAGCTTGGCGAAAAACCTGTATCGTCCGATAAGTGCTAAACTATCCAAACGCTAAACAGTCGCATCGAAACCATGGCAGTTGACAACGCCGAAAAGTTGCTTCCCTTTTCTGTCGTTGGCTTCACAAAGAACGCAGCTCCTCAGCTTAAAGAGCTCTTGCGATCTTATTTGCCGCCACTGTTCAAAGCACTGAAGTCAGCATTTCTTGTGTTAGAAGCTCTAGAGGTTGATAAAGCCTTGAAAACCATTGAGAGAATAAATGATGTGCCCTTAGCAAGGCTGGTTGAGCTTAAGGTTCTTCAGGAATTGATTTCCCGTTCTGGCTTGCATGCCTCGGGTGGCGGCGGAAATCCTGAGAACGAAGACTATGAATGGCCAAGATCTCTCGATGCTTTTGTTGGCAAAGGTCTGCAGATTTGGCAATATCCAACACAGTTTAGCAAATATCTTGTCTTCTTGTCTCAATTTTCAATCAAGTCCCATCTTGAAATTGGAGTTGCCTACGGTGGGACCTTTGTCTTCAGTGCAGAATATTTGCGGAGGTTGAATCCAGCCTTGTCCTCCTATTGCATCGATGTGGTTTCGCCAAGCCTTCTCATAGAACACTATTCACGCAAAAGGAATTTTGTCTATATCACAGCCAAAAGCTCTGATCTTTTTAAGCATATTGATCCGCAAACTAATTTTGATCTTGCCTTTGTTGATGGTGACCATTCAAGAGAGGGCGTAATGCGTGACTTTGAACTTATTCAAAACAAGACGGGGATCATTGCTTTTCATGACATTGTCAATTTCAAAACCAAGGGCGCTATCGAGGCTTGGGATTTTGTCAAAGCTAATTTTGCTGACACCTACGACTTTTTTGAGTTTATTGATCAATACCCTGAAGTAATGAACAAACAACCTGGCAAGAGACTGTTTGGCATTGGAGTCGCGGTGAAGAAATCCCTCGGCGCCAAATCCTCTGCTGAATTATCCCTCTAGTATGCAGTCCCGCAAGTTCATGCGTCATCTTCGGCTTGGTCCGTGCCTCCAGATGCTGTACTCAGCAAGGGCGCCGGGCGAGACACCCATCAAAGGATCCACAGCGCATTTGCGGGACTGCACACTAGGAGCC
>JBKDSV010000112.1:0-4092 GCA_046340795.1 Cyanobacteriota bacterium
CCTAACGCTCCAGATCAGAAGCGGGCAGGGATCTCAGCAAAGAATACAGCTCCAGCTCCCGTCTTCTGTATCTGGATGTTAGAAGGTCTGCTCATCGGTAGACATCTCTTCGATGACCAACCTTGACAACATCAACGACACGCGACTGATCATCAACGGAGTAGATAACCCGAAAGCTTCCTTGTCGAATACGGTAGAGGTTTATCCTTCCAGCCAGCTTTTCAGATCCTGATGGCCTTGGTTTAGAAGCCAATGATTTAATTCGTTCGATTAACCGAGCCAGGGTGGCTGAATCATCTACTGCCTTTAGCTCCTTAACTGCTGAAGGCTTAATGGTAAGGCTATATTCGACCACTTTTTCTGAGACTGCTTACAAACTCCTCAAAGCCAATACTTTCTTCTTCTTCTCTTTGCTCAACATCTCTCAGATCGTCTGCATCTTCGGCCAATGTTATGCGCACCGCTTCATTAACCATATCCGATATTGAACGATTATATGCAGCAGCTCTCAGCCGCAGAGCACGGTGGACATCCGCGTCAAAGTAGATGGTGGCACGCTTGGATTCTTCCATACAGACATCGTATCGCTTTAGCGTCGTGACGTCAAGACGTCAGAATTCTGAACCTTTTGATCCTTCTAACGCCAGCCATAACCGGGCGCAAAAAGCAGAGCGAAGCGGCGCTTTTGCGGTCCGCGTTTATGGCATTGTTAGCCATTTACCGAAATACCGTGTAGTTCAAAATGACAAGTAACATAAGGACGATTAGAGCCCCCACTAGCTCTTTGTATAGTGCTCTTGAGTATGCACAATATCCCATACTGTCAGGCCACAAATAATACCAACAGATATACACAAAGCCAATTGTGGCACCAGCGATTCCAAACCACGTTGGCAGTAGCAAAGCAGGCAACAGAGCGAGCAAAAAGAAGTCTGTCATGACAGGGCCAAGTGAAATAAATAAATCAGAGGCTATAGACTCTCCATGACCTCTTTGTGCTTTAAATTCTACACGGAAATATGCACCAACCACAACAAATGTGATAACTAGCAAATGTGCTTCCAGGGGGCTAATGTTTATCCATTGTAAATTTATCCATCCAAACAAAAAGTCACTGATTTTCTCAATAAACAGACTATAGGCTTGAACCCATTTTTCTAATTTTCCGAAAAGCTTTAAGGGGGTTAAATCTTCTATTAAGTTCAAAAGGCTAAGGCCGCCGGATATCCAGCCTAGTAGGCTAAAAATATCATACTTCCGTTTTGGTTCATATGAGTGCTTCATATCAGTTTACTCGGCTAACGCTCCAGATCAGAAGCGGGCCAGCACTTCCGCAAGGAAAGTTGCTCTAGCTCCCGTCTTCTGCATCTTGATGTTGGGATGCGGTCAACGCAATATAGTTCTGCATCCACCAAAAAAGACAAGGTTTGCATGTTTAGCCTTAAGACCATTGACCAGGCTTCCGACATAGATCGCGCTGTCTCTGCCTGACTTATCACGATGTTTGAAATGATAACCACTCGGCGCAAGGTATACCTTCTTCTGATCTTCGAAGCCATGACCAGTGACATAAATAAAAGCTACATCTGAGTCTTTAGACGCCTTTGACAAGTCATAAAGCAGCCGTCCAAGGTCACTCTTTGTAGGATTGGCTATTGTTACCACCTTAAACCCTGCAGCGCGAAGGGCATTGGTAACTCTTACTCGATCTCGCTCTGCCCCGGGTAGGTGAGAAACATTCTCTGCAGTGTATTGGGAGAATGTCGCCACTAGTGCAACGTTCTTGGTATCAGACCTGGTTGGCTTTATTGCCCAATTGTTCGCCCCCCTAATTCCACTGATATCTGGGAGTTGATACCCACCGCTCTTCTGTTGAGTAATAGTGGTAATCTGGCTGACAAGCTCCGCCAAGGATAGAGACGATCTATTCAGCAGCTCGACTAGTGCCGAAGCAAAAGGGTTTCCACCATCTTCTCCTCGATCCAAAGTCGCTCGCCCAGATTGAGAGGCATAGATGGTTCCAGTTCTCGCCTCGCTAGGAATAGGCAAGGCTTTGTAAACCTCAGAATAGGCATGGCCTGAAGCCAGCAAAGAACATGCCAAAGCTGTAGTTTGCAGTAGTCGTTTCATAGGTCTGTCAAGTCAGCCCAACAGCGTTTCGGCGGCAGGCAGAAGCTGCGCACGGAAGCTTTTTGCCGCATAAGATGCAAGTCGCTTGAGATCCCGTAGCGCAGCTCTCAATTTGTAGCCAAGCTGCGGTGTCCTCCTCGCTTTGTCATGGTTTGTTACGCGGTCCGCATAACATCCCGGGCGTCAGGGCAGGTCGGCCGGGCTGCTAACGCTCCAGATCAGAAGCGGGCGGGGGTGTCTGAATAGAAACAATCTTAAGACCCCGTCTTCTGTATCTGGTTGTTAGCGAGCCTGCCAAACTAGATCCTACGCACAATCGCATAACACGTTAGTCCGATTCTTTGTCACGCAAGCTTCTCTTCCTGACAATCTCGCTCGTTTGCCAATTAATGTAGCGCGAGAGGCCATCAAGATCCGGGAAAACACCGTGACTATTAACGCCGTAGTCATCGAGCATGACAAGAACTGGCAACTTGTGTTGCGATGGGATCTCAATGCGTACCAGGTTGGTTCCACTAAGTGGAGGATCAAGCTCCTTTATCTCAATATCACCGATGGCATCGTTATGGACTGTAAAGACCCCTGACTGGCGACTGACTCGTTGATCAATAGCTCGCGGAAGGTAAGCAACAACTCGCTCAAGTTGTTCTTCGATAGCGAGAGTCTTGCAATCAATGAATAGGCTGGGCAAGAAGCAGTAGATTGCTCCATCGCATTCGTTTCGTTCATTCACAGCAAAATAAGCGGCTACAAGAGGATTGCAAGACCAATCCAAAAGGCGTGTAGCTAGACCATAGTGCTGAGCAATCGCAAGGCACTCCCAGTCGTTATCAGGAAGGGGCCCATGAGCAAACGCGCATCTACGCCAAGCATTAAATCTCTCGAGATCGTTGCCATTCCGAAATTCAGGCCTTCCTGCTTTCGGGATAAGTGGCCAAGAACTATCAGCTTGTCCTCGAAAAATCCAGCCAATTCCACCATGGCTTCGGAAAGCACGAAAGAGCTTGTGCAGATCGAGGGGGTCTTGGATGCGAAACGAATTCATATTCACATTTTTTGGGTCACGCTAACTATGTATTGGGAGGTTCCGAGAACCACGGCGGCGCTCCTGCTTTTGTCCGATAACCACCTCCTTGTTGCCAAGCCAACCCTAGCCACCGCAGCCAGTTCATGGCAGATATGTTCGTTGTGAACAGTGGTTATCGGACCCGACATCCACTTGTAGCGGTTCGTACGAACCGCCCCGCACGCCGAGAAGAGTGGCTGGCATTGAAAGGCAGGCACGACAGAATCTATAGGTATAACCCTACGGCAAATGAACCTTGCCTATTACTTCTATGGCGAGCTTGGAAATAACAGCATGGCCAGACTACCCGTATATCGACAAGACTTCTTCGAAGATTTAGGTAATCAACCGGAGAAATCCGAGAGATGTCAACCACATGAACGAGTTTCTGGAGAACTTTCTTATGGCCTAGGCTTTGTTTTTCCAATCCTTCAAGCAGCAACTTGGGTGGATCCGCCCAAGTTGCAGTGGATGTATCCAATTGTCCGCCTAAGATGATTATTTGCCAGCGGCAAGGGGTGCATATACGACTAACTGCAGGCTATCTCACATGTGCATGAGCTGACAACCGCATCTTATGCAGATCCCCCTAAGATATGTTCAGAAAATTACAAAGTGTCGACAGGGCTGCTGATGCCATAAGGGCCTCGCTTGAGGACGTGGGTATAGATCATTGTTCGGATGTCCTGTCCGCGTTCCAACAGATGGGTGGCAAAGGAATGGCGGAAGCTATGGGAAGTGGCCGGTTTGGAGATCCGTAAGCCTTCAGGGGGCGGGACAGGAAAAAGTCGCACCAAGTCACTGAATCGCCAGCTGGGTGACGTCAGACTCAGAATGTTGCCGATGGGTTGACGACGACGACTGATCAGGAGTTGGGAATCATGGAAGGCATCTCC
>JBKDSV010000113.1:0-2156 GCA_046340795.1 Cyanobacteriota bacterium
GGAGCAGCGCTGCCTCCGTTCTGTCCGCAATCGTTTCAGCACCGCCCGCAAGTGTTTCAGCACTGCCCGCAAGCTCATCAGCACTGTCGGTAGCCATATCAGCGCTCTTGGCAGCTACATCCGTGGTCACATAGGCCACCAGCCGCTTCTCGCCAGGCCCCTCCTCTCGGGCCAGCACCACCGCCTCTCGGATCCCCTCACAGCCCCGCAGCACCGACTCGATTTCTCCTAGCTCAATGCGGAAGCCGCGAATCTTCACCTGGAAGTCGAGCCTACCGATGTAGTCCAGATTCCCATCCGGCAGCCAGCGCGCCAGATCACCCGTTCGATACAGGCGTGCGTTTGGCTCGTCGCTGTAGGGATCCGGCAGGAACCTCTCTGCCGTCAGCTCTGGGCGGTTCAGATACCCACGCGCTACTCCGGCACCACCGATGTGTAACTCCCCGGCTACGCCAATGGGCACGGGCTGGCCGTCGCCATCCAGCACGTAGATGCGGGTGTTGGCGATCGGACGGCCGATATGGGCCGCGAAGCCCTCCCGCCGTCGCAGGCTGACCCAAGTTGAGTAGGTGGTGGTTTCAGATGGCCCGTACAGATTGCGCAAGTGTTCGACTTGGCTCCTGCTGAAAAGGCTTTCAGCAAGTTCTTGGCGCAACGGCTCACCCGCCAGATTGACTGTCCGCACATTGGGTGGCAACGTACCGGACCGCAGCAGCGTGTCCATGGCTGATGGAACGGTATTGATCAAGGTGACCTCAGCAAGAGCTGGTCCGGCGTCAATAACATTGCGCGCGATCACGCTGGCACCACCAACTGAAAGTGGCACAAAGCATTCGAATACCGCCAAATCGAAGTTGATCGATGTTGCAAACAAGGTGCGCCGCAGCTCTTCGAGCGAAAATTCCTGCCGTGCCCAAGCGATGAAGTTCACGGCATGGCAATGCTCAATCATCACGCCTTTAGGCCTGCCGGTGGAGCCGGAGGTGTAGATCACATAGGCCAGGTGATTCGGGCCGAGACCAAGGGCGGTCGGCTCCAGGTTGGTGGCGCTCAGCTCCGCCCAAGCTCCGGCATCTCGATCTAGATCCACCACCGGCAACCCTTGCGCCAAGCTGGCAAAACGCTCCTGCGTGGCCCCGTGCACCAACAGCGCCACAGGTGTGCTGTCTTCCAGCATGAAGGCCAGCCGTTCCATGGGATAGGCCGGATCCAGGGGAACGTAGGCGCCACCAGCTTTGAGGATTGCCAGCAGGCCCACCACCATCTCCAGACTCCGCTCCACAGCAATTGCCACCCGGTCATCCGGGCGGATCCCAAGCTCAATCAGGTGGTGCGCCAGGCGGTTGGCGCGGGTATTGAGCTCCGCGTAGGTAAGAGATTTCTCCTCAAACACCAAGGCCACAGCCTCCGGTGTTCGCTCCGCCTGCTGCTCAAACAACTGATGAATACAACGGTCATGCGGATCATCGGTCTCCGTGACGTTCCAGTCCTCCAGCACCTGTTGGCGCTCTGCCTCGTTTAGCAGCGGTAACGTTCCAACTTTCGTGCGAGCAGAGGCATTTGCCAGAGCTGTCAGCAGGGTCAACCAGTAGCCGGCCCACCGCTCCACCGTCGCCTGATCAAACAGGGCTGTTGCATAGTCGATGCCGCCCTCGATTCCCTCCCCCATCTCCGCCAACGAAAGCGTCAGATCAAACTTCGCCACCCGATGGGGCCCGGCCAAGGCTTCCGCAGACAAATCAGGTAAATCAAATGCAGCCTCGGGGGTGTTCTGCCAGGCGAACATCACCTGGAACAACGGAGCATGGGCCAGGCTCCGCGGCGGCTGGAGTAACTCCACCACCTGCTCAAACGGCAGGTCCTCATGGGCCTGGGCGGCCAGAGTTCGCTCCTTGGCCTGGGCGATCAGCTCACCCACGCTGGTGGCGGAAGCAGTGTCGATTCGCAGGGCCAAGGTGTTCACAAAAAAGCCGATCAACCCCTCCAGTTCCGTGCGACTCCGGTGAGCGCTCGGGCTGCCGATCACCACCTCTGCCTGTCCCGAAAGCCGGCTCAGCAGCGCCGCGAAACCCGCCAGCAACACCTGAAACAGGGTGGCGCCATGACGATGGGCCAAAGCCTTGAGCTTGCCCGTGAGCTCCGCGTCAAGCACCAGC
>JBKDSV010000114.1:0-52547 GCA_046340795.1 Cyanobacteriota bacterium
ATCAAGAACAACCACGGCATCGCTGGCGATCCTGGCGTGATTGCCAACAACTACATCGACTACGCCATCAACGCGCTCGTCTGAGCCTGGCTGGCGGCGTTGCCCACCTCAAGCCTCCCCGCTCCGGGGGGGCTTTTTTTGTCCCTTGTGCGTGGGGTGTGCCGGATCGTTTCTGCCGCTTCGAGCTCAGGGAGGCGGATGGCAACATCAAGAGATCCCGTTGTGTTGGTCCCTCTCACCATGTCAGGCGTGCAAGAGAGTCCTCCTCCCCTGACCGCTGCAGGGGAACCGATCAGCGAAGCCGAAGCGCACCGGCGCCTGCGTCAAAGCGAGGACCAATCGCTGCAGTACTACGCGGCTTGGTGGCTCGGGAAGATGCGCAGCCAGCATCCCGACACCATCCCCCTCCTGCTCTCGGCCCTCCAGCAGCGCCAACCGAGGCAGGCTGGCGCCGGTGTTGAACACAATGCCGTGGCCCGCAACGCGGCCCGGGCCCTCGCCAAGGTGGGCGATCAGCGGGTCGTGCCAGAGCTCCTGGAGGCCTTGGCCGATGAGGATGAAGGCCTGCGGGAGGCGGCCGCCCGAGCCCTGGGCGAACTTGGCGCCACAGCCGCCGTGCTCCCCCTTTGCCATCGCCTGGCCAGTGGTCTGGAGGGGGCGGGGGCCTGCCGGCCCAACAGCCCCAAACTGCAGGAACCTTGCGAAGCCTTGATCGAGGCCCTGGGCGACATTGGCGTGGCTGACGCGCTGGTGCTGACCACCATTGCGCCCTTCCTTGATCACGAGCGGCCCTTGATTCGCAGTGCCGCCGCTCGGGCGCTGCTTCAGCTCACGGGCGATCCAGCCTGGGGCGAGCGTCTGCTCCGCTTGCTGGAGCATCCCCAATTGCAGGTGCGCCGCGCCGCTCTCATGGATCTGGGGGCCGTGGGCTGGCGGGCGGCCCTGGATCCCATTCGCCGCACCCATGCCGAAAACAGCCTGAAACTGATCGCCCTGCGCGGTCTGGTGGAGGGAGGAATCGGTGAACCTTCCACCGAAATGCTTCTGGAGGCGATGGATGACCTGCTTTGAGACGTCCGCTCCCGAAACCCAAGCGGCGGCGGCGCAGAGCTGTTCCTTTGAGTCACTGATCGCCGCTGTGGAGAGGGCCGAGTCGGCCCCGCAACTGCTGCAAACCGCCCGCGCCTTGGCAACCGCCCTGGAAAGCCACTGCCGGGGGGGGATGGCCGAGCCACCGCCGGACGAGGCCCTCGCCTGCCTGGTGCGGATCCTTGGCTACAACAACCCGGGCGCGGCCGTGGCCGCCGTCGCTGGCTTGATCGCCAGCGGGTCCGCCGCTGTTTCCGCTGTGCTGGCGGGCCTGGATGAGAGGAACTATGGGGCTCGCGCCTGGGCGGTGAGGGCCTTGGCCGGGATCGGAGACGTGCGCGGTCTGGATCTGCTGGAACAGGCCCTGGCGGACGACATCGGGCCCAGCGTGCGCAGGGCGGCAGCCATCGGCCTGGGAACCCTGCGGCTGGATTCGCTGGCGACACCCCAGCGGCGTGCCGTCCAAGAGCGTGCCCTTCAGGCCCTCCAGAAGGCACGGAACGATGTGGAGTGGGTGGTGCGCTATGCCGTGGCCGCCGCTTTGGAAAAGTTGGCGTCTCCCCACCCTCCAGGAGAGGAGACCCGCCTGGAGGCAGTGGCCACCCTGCTCACCCTGGCGGCATTGGAACGCGAAGAGGTGCCGGTGGTGCGGCTTCGCGCCAGGCTGGCGCTGAACCGTCTGACCTGCCCGTGACCCCTTCCCCCTCCGACGCCGACCACCGCAAAATCGGGGTGCTGTTCGTCTGTCTGGGCAACATCTGCCGATCCCCCGCCGCAGAGGGATGTTTTTTGCATCTGCTGGCCGAGGAGCAGTTGCAAGCGGCCTTTCACGTGGATTCAGCGGGCACCGGCCACTGGCATGTGGGCCAACCGGCCGATGCACGGATGCGGCAGGCCGCCGCCCATCGCGGCCTGCTCCTGCCAAGCCGGGCTCGCCAGATCCAGCCAGCCGACCTGGAGCGCTTCGCGCACATTCTCACCATGGACAATCAAAATCTCGCAGCGGTGCGCCAGCTGGCCCGGAGAGCAACCGTTCAGGCCACGATCGAGCCGATCACCCGCTATTGCCGACGCCATCACCTTGAAGAGGTGCCTGATCCTTACTACGGAGGGGCGGCAGGCTTTGAACAGGTGCTCGACATCCTGGAGGATGCCTGTGAGGGATTCCTCGCCAGCCTCAAGCCTCTGAGGGCTTGAGGCTCGGCCCGGCCAGTGGTGCCGATGCCGGCCCCCCCCCCGCTCCCGCTGCAGGCCAGGCCTCCTCTGGCACCTGGGCCCGAAATGCCGTGACCATGGCCTCGATCACGGCCTCAATGTCAAGGCCATCGGTGACCAGCACCAGGGCATCCGGAGCTTGGCGCAAGGGAGCCACGGCGCGGCTGGAATCCCGTTCATCGCGCTGCGTGATCTGGCGCTCCAGCTCCGCCAGATCCGGAACGGCATAGCCCTGCTGGCGCAGGTCTTCGGCCCGTCGCCGCGCCCGTTCGGCCACGCTGGCGGTCAGGAAGATTTTGCACTCGGCTTCCGGGAACACCGCTGTACCCGTATCCCTGCCCTCCGCCACCAGGCCACCGCGCTCCCCCAGGCGCTGCTGCAAGCAGGTGAGGCGATGTCGTACGCAGGGATGGGCGGCCACGGCGGAAACCACCGCTGTGACCTCCGGGGCACGGATGGCCGTGCTGACGTCATGGCCATTGATCTGGATCCGCAACTGACCCTGCGCGTTTTGGCTGAGATCCAGATCCAGGTCAACCAGCAGGGGCGCCACCGCCTGCGGGTCCTCGGGATTGACGCCCTGTCGCAACACCCACCAGGCCAGAGCCCTGTACATCGCGCCCGTGTCCAGGTAGGTGAGACCCAGCCGGAGGGCGAGGGCACGGGTGACCGTGCTTTTGCCCGCGCCAGCCGGACCATCAATGGCAACAATCGGTGCTCGGGGCATCAGGAAGAGGTGATCAATCAGGCGGGTCGATCCACAATGGACGGCGGCAGCCAGAAGCGTCAGACCTGCCAACCGCTCCAGGGGCTTCAGCGTGTGCCCATCCACCAAGGCCACATACTCTGGCAGCAAACCGTTGCGGCCCAGACTCTCTTTGAGGGCAGGGAGGAAGGCGTCGGCCCGATCCCCCCGCTTGGCGGACTCGGCAGCCGCGGCCAGGCAGGCGGGCAGGGCCCCGGCCCGCCCCAGCTCCTCCGAACTGAGATAGGCCAGCCTGGAGCTGAGGGCCAAGCCATCGGGACGGCGCACGCTGGCCATGGCCTCGATCTCCACCGGCAACCCCAAATCAGCCACGACCTGCCGCAAAATCACCAACTGCTGCCAGTCCTTCTCGCCAAGGAACAGGCGCGCCGGGCGCACCATCGCCAATAACCGGGTCACAACGGTGGCGACTCCCTCAAAGTGTCCCGGTCGCTGCGGAGCGCAAAGGGAACGCAGAAGACAAGCGGGCGGCACGACCCGGGTCAGGCCAGCCTCTCCTCGGGGATACACCTCCGTGGCGCTAGGGGCAAACAGCGCAGCGGCACCCGCTTGCGAGGCCAGGCGTGCATCTTGCTCCAGCTGACGCGGATAGCGATCGAAATCCTCGCTGGCGCCAAACTGCAAGGGGTTGACGAACACACTCACCACAACCACGGGGTTACCCCACCAGCGGGGAGCCGCCGCCCGCTGGATCAGTTGCAGATGCCCCGCGTGAAGCGCTCCCATGGTGGGCACGAAGTGAAGAGCAGCGGCGGGGAGCGATCGGCGCCAGGCGGCGAGCTCAACTTCCGTTCGAAAAACGTGTAAGGGGATGGGGGAGGCCAAAACGTCCTTTCAGCCGTGGAGACCGGACGACGTGGAAGGAAGCGCGACGCCGGAAGGATCGGCGATCAGTCAACCACTTCCAGCTTGACATCGGCGGTGCCGCTTGCCGTCAAGCCCAAAACCTGGGCGGCGCCATGGGCCAGGTCGATGATGCGGCCACCGCTGAACGGACCGCGATCATTGATGCGAACCACAGTGGAGACGCCGTTGTGGAGGTTGGTCACACGCACTTTGGTGCCAAAGGCCAAGAAACGATGGGCCGCCGTGAGGGAACCGGGGCGAAGAACCTCACCGCTTGCGGTGCGATTACCAAAAAAACCGGGGCCATACCAACTGGCCTGTCCGACCTGAACTCCCTGGGCGGAAGCAACGAGCGGGGTCTGAGCCAGAGGCACAGGCGGACTCATCCGGATGAACTTGTTGTCCCAACGGGAGGGAAAGGAACCCTGCCGCGTGGAAAACGGTTCGAGGTTGGGGGAGGAGAGAGGAGCCGCATCAACAGGGGTCAAAGCGACACCAGCCAGCAGGGCGGCAACAGAACCGAAAAGTTGGAGTGTACGCATAACGCTCGGAATCCACTGCAGAGACGTGACTGGACAATGCGGCCAGCCCATCGTTCATCAGGCTTGAACTATGGACTTGGGATCCAAATCACTGAAGCTCACGATGAACGTAAGAGGTGAATTCCTGACCGGGGAAAAACAACTCGCACAACTTACCGGGATTTCCATGGCAGAAACGACCAGAAAAAGGCCCTTGAGATTGATCAGAATTTTTCATGCTTAAGCATTTGTCCAGTTTTCACTGGCCTTCCGGGCTCCCCGGCCCCGGAGAGTACATGAGAAAATCTGATCGCAAGGATAAGCTCTGCTAATTAACTCTTGTGTCAATTGGCTCGCCGTCCACTGGTTGGGGATCCTTGGGCCGGTCTCAAGCCGCCCGTGTTTCTCGCCATTGGAAGATCAGGTGATCTGAGCTGGGCCTGTGGACTATCGGAGTGCGGGTGTCGATGTGCTGGCGGGACGGGCGTTCATCGATCGCATTCGCGCCAGTGTCGACTCCACCCGCCGACCAGAGGTGTTGGGAGGGGTTGGTGGATTCGCCGGACTCTGTCGTCTTCCCGAAGGCCTGCAGCGGCCCTTGCTGGTGGCGGGAACCGATGGGGTGGGCACAAAGCTGGAGCTGGCGCAACGGTTCTCGGGCCACCAGGGCGTCGGCGTCGACCTGGTGGCGATGTGCGTCAACGACGTCATCACCTGCGGAGCGGAACCTCTTCTTTTCCTGGATTACATCGCCACAGGTCGCCTCACGCCGGAGCATCTGGCCGCTGTGGTGGAAGGGATCGCTTGGGGTTGCCGCCTGAGCGGCTGCGCGCTGCTCGGCGGTGAAACCGCTGAAATGCCGGGGTTCTACGCCCCGGGAACCTACGACCTGGCAGGCTTTTGCCTGGGCGTGGTGGAGGAGGAGCAGCGCATCGACGGCAGCCGGGTACGGCAGGGCGATCGCCTGGTGGGCGTGGCCAGCAGCGGGGTCCACAGCAATGGATTCAGTCTCGTGCGGCGCATCCTTGAGGAGCAGGGGGTGACGATGGAGACCACGCTGACCACGGATGGCCCCCCCCTGCTGCAGGAGCTGCTCACCCCCACCCTCCTCTACAGCTCCCTTGTCAAGGCCCTGCTGACGGCCAACCTCCCCCTCCATGGCATGGCCCACATCACCGGGGGCGGCTTGCCCGAAAACCACCCGCGCTGCCTGCCCGCGGGCTGCCATGCCGTGGTCGACCCGGACACATGGGAACGCCCCCTGGTGTTCCGTTGGCTCCAGGAGAAGGGCCAGGTACCGGAATCCGATCTCTGGCACACCTTCAATCTGGGGGTGGGATTTTGCCTGGTGGTGAGCGCCGACGCCCTGGAGGCTGTGCTGGAGGTGTGCCAGAGCTGCGGGCACAGGGCCTGGGAGATGGGCCGCATCGAGGCAGGCAGCGCTCCTGCTCAGGGCCTCTCGGGCTTGCCCCTCTAGCCAGGTCCCCGTTGCGGCGGCTGTCCACCGGTTCGTCGGCCGATGTCGGCTCTCATCGCTAAAGTCAGTTGCGCGGTGCGGTTTGCCAACACCGCATGTTTAGACTCAGATAACCAATTGTTAATACAATTCATGTTGAATACCTCTTCTCGCATCACGCGTCGCCGTAGTTCCGCCGGCCCGACCCCTCCCCAGCGCCCCCAGCCCCTGCGCCCACGGGCGCGGGAAGCACCACGAGAGACGCCTCAGACAGGTGGTGGGCAGCGACCCACATTTCTGTCCTTGCGCGACCACGGCAAGGTCTATGTGGTCGATCTCCCCCGGCTCTCCGATGGCCAGCTCACTCAGATTTTCAATGAAGCTCAAGGGGTTTTGGAAAGCCTCAACCGTCGCCTGGCGGAGTTGGATTCCCAGATCTTCCTCAATCCGGCAGATCAGGACACGCGCATCCGTGCCACGACAAAACGCGACGTCACCGAACGCTTCTTGAATGCCATCACGCAAGAGCAGGAGCTCCGCCGCAGTAATCCCGCCTTGCGCGCCGCCGCTGGCGAATCCATCGCTCGGGCGTTTTTGGAACTGGCTCGTCACAGGCTTCCTGGTTCCACTTTTGACTCGCTGTTGCAGGAAGCTCTGACCGCCTGCGGGCCCTCTGGCCCGGTTCTGGATGGCACCAGCGGGGAGGCCGACGTGTTGCGGTTGTTGCAAACGGAGGCGGAGGACAGCGACGGGGAGGGGCTGACCACAAGTCTGCCGGTGGTCATCTCCACCAGTCTCTGAAACGTCTTCCCTCAGGCGCTTTGAAAGGGGTTGGCTGGCATCCGCGCCTGGTTGGCGAAGGCCACGCGGTCAAGCCGATCCCGCTCTTCTGTTGACAGGTTCCAGCTCAAAGCGGCCACCGCCTGTTCCACCTGGTCCGGGCGTCTGAGGCCAGGGATGGGAATGGCGCCATGGGCGCGGCACCAATTCAGGGCAACCGCCGCAGCCGGCACCTGTCGCGCCGCGGCGAGGCGAAGCAGCTCCTGGCGCAACTCCGCCGCTCCCCGCTCCAGGCGCCTGAAGAGCAGGCGACGCGGGCCAGCGGGCAAGGGCCTGGCTGGGGTCGGCACAGGCGCCAACCAGCCGAGGGCCAAGGGGCTGTAGGCAATCAGGTCCACCCCCAGGTCACGACACACCTCCGCCACGCCGCCGGGGCAGATCGCCTGTGGTGCCAACAGCGAAAATTGAACCTGAAGGCTGGCGAGGCGCACACCGCGTTCCGCCAGGTGGTCATGCAGCCGCCGGAGCCGCTGCGGGCCGATGTTGGAGACCCCCAACTCCGCCACCGTGCCCGCCAGCACCTGATCGGCCAGGCCATCCAGCAGGGGCCTGTCCTGCCAGGGCGCATAGCGGGCCGTGCTCCAGTGCAACTGCACCCGATCCAACTTGCCCTGGAGCCGTTGGCGGGAGGCGGCCAACGCCCGGTCGAACCCCCGCCGACCCAGGCGCCAGGGAAAGGGGGCCAATTTTGTGGCCACCGTCAGCGTGTCCCGGCGGGCTGGCGGCAATTCGGCGCACCAGCGGCCCAACAGGCTCTCGCTGCGTCCACTCCAGCGCCCCGTTCCGTAGGAATCGGCCGTGTCAAAGAAGCGGAGGCCCAGGCTGACCGCCCGGGTGAAGGCGGCTTGAATCTCCTGGTCCTGCCCGGGGTCATAACCCCACAGAAATTGATTGCCCCAGGACCAGGTGCCGACGCCGATGGGGGGAGAAGAAACCGGAGAGAAGGGCATCCGTCGCTGAAGCGCCGCAGCGGCCATGATGCAGTTTCTCCTTTCATTTGTCGTCTTTGATCCCGGCGTCCACTCCTGGCTTCCTGAGGGAAGCCCCATCCGCTCCAGCGCCTGTGGCCGGGTCCGCGCCGGCCATTCCCACCAGCCCCGCCCGCGGCGACCAGGATCCCATCTTGTGTTCCCACTGCGGACGCACAGCTCGCAATGGCATCTCCTGCCAAGGCATGTGCGTGGCCGACTCGGGCTACTGAGTGGCGGTGGCGCCCCCGAGGAGGGCGGAGGCGGGTTGTGTTGCGGGATGTGCAGTTTTTTGGCCTTTCGCCCAAAAGCCCGGCAGCCCTTAAGGTTCCCTTTAGGGTTCGGGTCACCTGGTCTGACGTGACGTGACCCATCCCAGTTCCCTGCTGCTTGCCATGGCCCTCTTCGGGCTGGTTGTGGTGGAAATCGCCACCCGGCTCCATGCCAGCGCCTAAGGGAGCGCTCCCCCGCGAGCGGCAAAGCCGCCTATATCAAGCAACAACCGACCTGAATGTCGGCTTTCCCCATCCACGGACCTGCGTTTCGTCCTACAAAGGATTCGTGCTGCTTGCGGACTTGGTGAAAGTCATCCACCACAACAACGAGCACCTCCTGTGCCTCTCTTCCGAGGAGGCCGCTCTTTTGCTGGATCTCTGCCACGCCGGAGTGATCTCTGATCACCTCTCTCCCGCCAGGAGTAGGCGCAAACGACTGGAGAAGCTCGTGGGTGATCTGCAGGGCGCCTTGCATGCCACCGCCCAGGCCGTCTGGCGGCGGCAAACCCGGAGCCCCTTGCGGGAAACCGCCAGGTGAGCGGGTCTCTGTCTTGAACAAGGCGGCACCCAGATTCGAACTGGGGATAAAGGATTTGCAATCCTCTGCCTTACCACTTGGCCATGCCGCCGTGAGGGAGCAAACTCCCACGAGTGGATCGTATCAGCCATGGCATGCCCCCCCGGTTGCTCGTCTTGAGCAACGGTCACGGGGAGGACCTGATCGCCCTCCGGGTGATGGAAGCCCTCCGCCGCCTCCAGCCCGGTGGGCGGATCGCCGTGCTGCCGCTGGTGGGGGAGGGAGTCGCCTTCACCGCCGCTCCGGAGGCGCTGGCCTTGGAGTGCCTGGGGCCCTGTCGGCCGTTGCCCAGCGGCGGCTTCAGCAATCAAAGTTGGCAAGGCCTTGTGCAAGACCTGGCCGCAGGCCTGCCCGTCTCCACCTGGCAACAGCTCCAGGTGGTGCGGCGCTGGGGCACCACCGGCCAGCCGATCCTGGCGGTGGGAGATCTGCTCCCCCTGGCCATGGCCTGGCTCGGCGGTGGTCCCTATGGCTTTCTCGGGACGCCGAAAAGCGACTTCACCTGGACCACCCCCTGCCCTCCCGGTTGGGGCTCCACGGCTCTGGCCGACCGCTACCACCGCTGCAAGGGCAGTGAATGGGACCCTTGGGAATGGGCACTCATGAGACACCGCCGCTGTCGGCTGGTGGCGGTGCGGGACCGGCTCACCGCCAGAGGCCTCCGGGCCCATCAGGTGGCCGCCCTGGCTCCTGGCAATCCTATGATGGATGGCTTTCAGAGGGCCCCTCTGCCGGCTCGCCTGCGCCAGGGTCGCCGCCTGCTACTGCTCCCCGGCAGCCGCCTCCCCGAAGCCCTGGGAAACCTGGAGCGGTTGTTGGCGGCGTTGCCCGATCCCAGCCAGTGCGCGCGCCTGGGGGGGCTCACTGTGTTGTTGCCCACGGGACAGGGACTGTACGGGTCTCCGCAGCTGGCCGCCCTCTTCGGGGAAGCCAACTTCCAACTCCAAGCGGAGGTCCCGCTGCCTGGCGCCCGGGCGTGCTGGAGGCGAGGAGCCCTCGAGCTGTGGATTGGCCCGGGTTGCTTTGAAGCTTGGGCCCCTTGGGCGTAGGTGGGTCTGGCCACCGCAGGCACCGCCACGGAGCAGCTCGTGGGGCTGGGGTTGCCAGCCCTTTCCATGCCAGGACCGGGCCCCCAGTTCACCCGAGGCTTCGCTCGGCGTCAAAGCCGCCTGCTGGGAGGCGCCGTCTGGCCTTGCGGCAATCCGGAGGAGATGCGGCTGCGGCTGCTGGCCCTGTTGCGAGACCCCAAGGCCAGAGAGGACCTGGGGCGTCGGGGTCGGCGGCGCATGGGACCGGCGGGGGGGAGTGCCGCCTTGGCGAGGTTGGTCAGCGAGCGCCTGATGACCCCGGGACTGTGGCCTGGCCCCAGCGGGGAGGGATGATGCGGGTTGCTTTGTTCAGCCTGGCGATGCCCGCGATTCCTGATCGGAACTACAACGCGGCCTGCGGCCGCTTGGCGAGCTGGTTGGGCATCAGCATCGCCTCGGCGCGGCGTCGCGTCGTCATGCGGGCCGCCCGGGCAGGCCGGACGGATTCGGCTGCCCGCATTGCCCTGGCTGAACGCATGCTGGCGGAGGCCGAAGCCTCCGGCGTCGACACCCATGCGCTGCTGGAAGCCCAGCTGGGCGCCCTGAGCAGCGAGGAGAACTTCATGACCGAAGACTGACTGACCGGGAACGCCCGCGCGGCGCCCACCCCCCGGCTCCTCAGTGCTCAAACACGGAGCCGAAGCGCTGGCGATCCAGCGCCGCAAACACCGGCACGCAGGCGAAGCATTGTTTGGCCAGGGCCCAACGCTCCTCCCGGCGCAGCATGGCCTCCAGGCGTGCGCGGGCAGGCAGAAGCCAGCGCACATCCCCGCAGGCGTAGGTCAGCTGAGCCTCGCTCAGGTCTTCCACCCGCCCCCAGTCCGAGCTCTGGGCCTGCTTGTCCAGCTCCACCCCCACCAATTCGTTGACCACTTCCTTCAGCCCATGGCGTGGGGCGTAGGTGCGGGCAAGGCGACTGGCGATCTTTGTGCAGAAAATCGGATTCACAGCAATCCCCAGGTTTTCTGCCAAGGCCGCCACATCGAAGCGGGCGAAGTGGAACACCTTTTCCACCGCTGGATTTTCCAGAAGACTCCGCAGCAGAGGAGCTTCCGTTTGGCCCCTGGCCAGGCGAACGCAGCACACCTGATCCTCCCCATCGCAGATCTGCACAAGGCAGAGCCGATCCCGCCCATGGATCAGCCCCATGGCTTCCGTATCCACAGCCAGGGCAGCCGCCTTCGCGTAGGTCGCAAGCCACGCTCCATCCAGATCCCCGTCAAAGACCGCAAACCGCGCCGGTGCCGGCAAACTCCTGGCGGCCGCGGCAGAGGGCTGGCCAGCGGAAGGGGTCTCTGTCATCACGGCCCTGTCATCTGCGGTCCATGCTGAGGCATCGCCGCGCCAACCTTCGCGGGCCCCAACCCGGGGGAGATCCAGGACACAATGGGGGCCGATCGCGGTGTTCTGATGGCTCCCTTCGGGTCGACTCTGCTGCTGACCGTGTTGTTGGCGATTGGTCTGGTTTTCTTTCTGCGGGCCGGCAGCAAAGATCGCACCACGGTGGTGGATGTGCACTCCCCCCGACCCGCCGTCGATGTCTTGGAGGGACTGGTGGCCTGGCTGGGCGCGCGGGGATGGCAACCCACCGATAAGGATCCCCAACGGCAGGTGCTTCGCTTCAGCGGCGATGTGCGCGCCAGCCTTCCCCTCTCCCTCCTGCTCTCCCTGCTCGGGAGCCTGGGTGCTGGCAGCCTCGCCCTGGTGGTGCATCAGCTCCTGCCAGGGGCCGGCCCCTGGGTGTTTGCCCTTCCCCTGCTGGGCCCGCTTGCCGGCTGGCTGTACTGGCGCCGGGCTGCCCGCCGCGAAATCCTGGAACTGCGCCTGCTGGAGGAACCCTCCAGCGGGGGCAGCACCCTTAGGCTGCGAGCCCATCGAGATGAACTCATCGCCATGGAGACGGAACTGGGTCCCGCCCTTGGCCTGGCCAGTGATGGCCGTCTGCTGAGTTCCCCCATCTGAACGGCGATGCGTACCGTTTCAGCGGCGATCACACGGGGCGGTCGCCTCTGGTTGGTCCTGATGACGCCCGCCAGCCTGCTGGCCGCGAGCGTTTTGGTCCAGACTGCGCCCCGGGCCGCGACCGCCCAGCCCCTGACGCCCCCCACAGCCATGGCCAGGACAAGGCTGGATCGGCCGTCGGCGCCAGCGCCGACGGCCCGGACTCCCGGAGCGATTGATCCACTCACCGGTGTGCGTAGCCCAATGAGAAAGGATTGGATCGGGCTGCGCTCTCTGTCCCCCGACACCCCCATCCTGGTGATGGCCGGCCATGCCGACTCCCAGGGCATCGCCGGAGCCGGCACCAGCGGTGAGGCCGTGGCCCTGCTCGGCGCGGCTCCGATGCTGCGCGGCATCACCGACGAGCACTACTGGAATCTCGTCATGGCCGACGCGGTGGCCACCCTGGGCCGGGAACGAGGACTGCGGATTGACTTCTACAAACCCCCCGTGCGCACCATCCTGGATCCAGATCATCCAGACACCAACTGGAGCGTGGGGCGGCAACACGCCCTCGCCGATGGCTACGCCTTCGAGATCCACTTTGATGCCTACGGTCCTTCGGGAGTCGGCTCCGGTCTGATTCCGCCGCTGCACCGACCCTTCAGCCGCCTTGATGAAAGCCTGGCCCAGGAATTCGGGGCCTATCCGATGAACTTCCGCAATCGCCTCGGTGGGCCGAAGCGGGGTTTGGCCATTCTTGAGTTAGGCAAGCTGGAAGGCCGTCTGGAAGCCTCCCTGAGGGATCCGGCAACCCGCCAGCGAACCGTGCGCCTGTTGGCCGAGCGGGTGGTGTCGGCGTTGGAGATCGGCCTTGGGCGCCGCACAGACAGGTGGCCCGCGGAGCCCGTCAGCTCACAGCCTGCCGCCCTGCGCAACGGCTTTCCAGTGACGCATCGTCCAACCAGTTCTGTGGACGAGTGAAGACCTCCGTGAGCAGAGCCTCCCTGGAGCCGGCCGCGGGACTGTAGGCGTACTCCCAGCGCACGAGGGGAGGCAACGACATCAGGATCGATTCCGTGCGTCCATTGGTCTGCAGGCCAAAGATCGTGCCCCGATCGAAGACCAAATTGAACTCCACATAGCGGCCGCGTCGATAGAGTTGAAACTGGCGTTCCTTCTCCCCCCAGGCAATCGCCTGCCGTCGTTCCACGATCGGCACATAACTGGGCAGAAAGGCCTCCCCACAGGAACGAGCCAGCCGAAACAGCTTCTCCCAACCCTGCTCGATCGGGCCGACAGACCGGGATGCTTCCGCCGCGGTGCCGTGGGGGTCAGGCCCCTTGTAGAGCACGCCGTCGCCATCCTGATAATCGTAAAAAAGACCTCCGACTCCCCGTGTTTCGCCGCGGTGCTTGAGGAAGAAGTATTCATCGCACCAGGGCTTGAACACGCTGTAGTACAGCGGATCCACCGCCTCACAGGCGCCCTTGAGGGTGCGGTGAAAGTGGCGGGCATCATCCAGGAAGGGGTAGTAGGGGGTCAGATCCGCTCCCCCACCAAACCACCACACCGGTCCGGCCTCGAAATAGCGGTAGTTGAGGTGCACGGTGGGCACCCAGGGGCTGCGGGGGTGCAACACCATGGAGGTGCCGATCGCGAACCAGGGATGGCCCTTGGCCTCCGGGCGTTGGTTGAGGATCGCGGGCGGCAGTTCTTCCCCCTGCACCTCGGAGAAGTTGACGCCGCCCTGCTCAAAGATCCGACCGGCTTTCATCACCCGCGAGCGACCGCCTCCTCCCTCCGCACGCTGCCAGCTTTCCTCCTGAAACCGGCCCTCCCCGTCCAGCGTTTCCAGTCCAGCGCAGATGGACTCCTGAAGACCCATCAACAAGTCCCTTGCCCGACTCCGGGACCCGACGGGGGGCGTCTCGTTGGCGGGGGAGGTGGCCATGGAGCGGACGGAGACGGTGAACATCTCAACCATCCCAGCCCGGTGGGGTCCTTCACAAGCCATCGAGAGGCTCTGTCATCCCGCAAGGTTTCTAGGATCCCGACCGACCAACGGCGAGGGTTGTTCCGTCCATGTCCACCTCCAGCAGGGATCACGGGCCTGGCACCAGCCCGAGCGAGCTTGACCAGCGGGCGATTGAGGCGCTTCGCACCGTCTGCGATGCCGGCACAGGACGGTCACTGATCGAGCTCGGCTGGATCACAGATGTGCGGGTGAAAGGCCTCCGTGCCCTCTTTTGCCTGGCGCTCCCCAACTTCGCGGCCGGCCAGCGCGACCGCCTTGCCGCGGAAGCCCGCGAGGCCCTGTTGCGCGTCGAGGGTGTTGAAGACGTGCAGATTGCGTTGGCCAGCCCCCCCTCCTCGGGCCCCATCGGTGCCGCGGGCCACGGTTCCTCTGCGGGCCCCGGCCTGCCGTCTCGGCAGGCCATCCCCGGCGTGCGGCGGGTGCTTGCCGTGAGCAGCGGCAAAGGTGGCGTGGGCAAGAGCACCGTCGCTGTGAATCTGGCTTGCGCCCTTGCCCGTCGTGGCCTGCGCGTGGGCTTGCTGGACGCTGACATCTACGGTCCCAACGCCCCCACCATGCTGGGCGTGGCCGGCCAGGTGCCCGAGGTGAGGGGGAGCGGCGCCGAGCAGGTGTTGCAACCGCTGGAAACCTGCGGGCTGGCGATGGTCTCGATGGGGTTGCTGATCGCGGACGATCAACCTGTGATCTGGCGCGGCCCGATGCTGAACGGCATCATTCGCCAATTTCTCTACCAGGTGGCCTGGGGAGAGCGGGATGTGTTGGTGGTCGACCTTCCCCCGGGCACGGGCGATGCCCAGCTCAGCCTGGCCCAGGCCGTGCCCATCGACGGAGGGATCATTGTCACCACGCCCCAGCAGGTGTCCCTCCAGGATGCCCGTCGGGGGCTGGCGATGTTCGTGCAGATGGGGGTGCCCGTGCTCGGCGTGGTGGAAAACATGAGCTGGTTTCTTCCTCCCGATCGCCCCGAGCAGCGGTATGCGCTGTTCGGCAGTGGGGGGGGTGCCCTGCTGGCGGATGAGGCGGGGGTGCCACTGCTGGCCCAATTGCCCCTCGAACTGCCGGTGCGCGAAGGGGGAGATCAGGGACGTCCGATCGTTCTCGCCCAACCCGACTCCGCCACGGCCCAAGCCTTCCTTTCTCTGGCGGAGTCCCTCTGCCAGGACCTCTCCCTGAACAGGACTGCGGTGTGAGGCCCTGGTGACGGCAGCGGCCCATCGCCGGACCCGCGGCCGGACCCCATGGCGTGCGCTCCGGCCACGGCTGGATGCGATCGACTGGATCCTCTGGGGAGTTCCTCTGTCGATCAGCCTCCTGGCAGGAATCCTGATCGCCAGCACCCAGCGTCAGGCCGACTACGCCGACTGGGTTCAGCACTGGATCACCGCCGGAGTGGGCGTGGTCCTGGCCCTTCTTTGCGGCCGTCTGCCGGTGGAACGTCTACGGCTGGTGCAATGGCCGCTCTACGGCTTCACCATTGCCAGCCTTTTGGCCGTGCGTTTTGTCGGCACCTCCGCCCTGGGGGCGCAGCGATGGCTCAATATCGCTGGCTTTCATGTCCAGCCCTCGGAGCTCGCCAAGCTAGCCGCCATCCTGCTGCTGGCGAGCCTGCTCTCCCGTTACCCGGTGGAGCGGCCGGTGGATCTGTTCCGACCGATCGCCCTGATCAGCCTCCCCTGGGCCCTGGTCTTCATCCAACCCGATCTGGGCACCTCCCTGGTGTTCGGGGCCATTCTTCTTGTCATGCTCTTCTGGGCCGGCCTTCCCGCCAGCTGGTTGGTGCTCCTGCTCTCCCCCCTGATCACCGCCATCCTCACCGGCGTCGCTGCCTGGGCCCTGGCCCTGTGGATCCCGCTGATGGCCAGGCTGGCCTGGCGTTCCCTGCCCTGGAAGCGGCCGGGGTTGGCCGTGGTGACCGCCGTTCAGCTGCTAGTCACCATGCTCACCCCCCACCTCTGGCTGCATGGGCTGAAGGACTACCAGCGGCAGCGCCTCGTGCTCTTCCTCGATCCCGCCAAGGATGCGCTGGGGGGGGGCTATCACCTGCTGCAGAGCAAGGTGGGCATCGGCTCCGGGGGGCTCTGGGGAAACGGCTTGATGCATGGCCTGCTCACCAAGCTGCGCTTCATTCCTGAGCAACACACGGATTTCATCTTCAGCGCCCTGGGAGAGGAAATGGGCTTTGTCGGTTGCACGCTGATCGTGGCGGCTTATCTGCTGCTCTGTTGGCGTCTCTTGAGCCTTGCCAGGCAAGCCCGCACGGACGTGGAATCCCTTGTTGTGGTGGGGATCGCTGCCATGCTGATGTTTCAGGTGGTGGTGAACATCTGCATGACGATTGGCCTTGGTCCGGTCACAGGCATCCCTCTGCCCTGGTTGAGCTACGGGCGGTCCGCCATGCTCGTGAATTATCTGGCCATCGGTCTTTGCGCCGCGGTGGGCCGCCGGGGTCGCGCCAGCCAGCGCTGGAAGTGAGCTTCTCCTCCCTCAGGCAACGGCTCAGCGGTGGTGTCCCCCCCGGACGTTGCGATGACGATTGCGTGCGCCGTCTGTGGTGGGCCTCTTTGGCGACCCTCCAGGAAGACCTGCTCCTTAAGGACGCCGCACCGCTGCGGGGCGTTTGGCTGGCGACCCCCCTGCCCGCCCTCTACGAGCCCACCTTGCTGCGCGACCTGAGCGGTTGGGTCTGGACACCGACCGGCTTGGCGGACGTGCTGCCCCAGGCGCAGCCCCTGCTTCCCGTGGCCAAGGAGAGGGGCCCGGGCACCGCGATCGTCGGAGGGTTCCAGCGGTTGCCCCTGCGAGAAGAGGATGGAAACGATCCCCTGCTGGTGCTGATCACGCCCCGAGTGCAGGTGGCCATGCTCCTGGATGGTCCTCCGTTGGCGCGGAGGCTGGTGGTGCGCTTCGAGGCCGCCATGCTCAGCCAGGCCCTCGAAAGCCTCGCGCAGCGGTTGCGGCAAGACGACCCCGTGGCCGCCGCCCGGCTGCGGGATCGGCTGCAGTCCCTCGGCCCCCTGCACAACGACCCCGACTTGGGTCTGCGGTTCTGGCCCCTCCTGGCCGAGCGCCTGGCCGCCATGGCCCCGAGCGTCACCCTGCAGCCGGTGGAGCAGCCGATGCGAGCGCCTTCGGCGACCACCTGCGAGGATGTCGCCGCTGAACTGGCCCTGCTGGAGGCGCTCACCCATGAGGTGCGCACGCCGTTGGCCACGATTCGCACCCTCATCCGCTCCCTGCTGCGGCGCTCCGACCTGCCGTTCGTCGCACGACAACGGCTGGAGCAGATCGATGGGGAATGCAGCGAGCAGATCGATCGCTTCGGCTTGATCTTCCTGGCGGCGGAGCTGCAGCGCCATCCGGGCCGCGGCCAACCGTTGGAGGCCAGTCAGCTGGCGCGCACGGATCTCAGCCAGCTGCTGCGCCATCTCGAGGGGCTCTGGCAACGGCAGCTGCGTCGGCGCGACCTGGAGCTCACCCTGTCCATCGCCGACGATCTTCCGCCCGTGCTCAGCGATCCCGCCCGGTTGGAGACGATGCTGGGCGGCCTGATGGATCGCTTCAGCCGCTCCCTGCCCGCGGGCAGCCACGTGCGGCTGCGGTTGCGGCCGGCCGGGCAGCGGTTGAAGTTGCAGATCAGTAGCGATGATCCCGGCAGCCGTTCCCAGGCCGCCAGCGCCGAGACGTCGAAGGACAGCGCCCGGGTGGGCCCCGTGCTGAGCTGGAATCCCACCACGGGCAGCCTGAACCTCAGCCGGCAGGCCACCCAGCTGCTCTTCCATCGCCTCGGCGGACGCTTCACGGAGCGGGGCGGCTCCAGCCTGACCGTGTTCTTCCCCGTGGCCGAGCGGGCTGGGGAAGGGCGGTTTGTTGACGGGGTGTGAAGAGTGGGAGCGAGGCCTCGCTCAGAGCAAAATCACGGTGCTAGCTTCCCGCTTGAAACGGTTTGCAGAGCCATGCCCGCAACGGCCCTCAACGGTCAACTTCCGAAGTACATCGGCAGCACAGGTGGCCTGCTGAATGCCGCTGAAACCGAAGAGAAATACGCCATCACCTGGAGCAGCGCGTCGGCGCAGATCTTCGAGCTGCCAACCGGTGGTGCCGCCGAGATGAACGCCGGCGAAAACATCATGTATTTCGCCCGCAAGGAGCAATGCCTTGCCCTTGGCACCCAACTGCGCACCAAGTTCAAACCTAAAATCGAAGATTATAAAATTTACCGCATCTATCCCGGTGGTGATGTCGAGTTCCTCCATCCGAAGGATGGAGTGTTCCCTGAAAAAGTGAACGAAGGTCGCCCGATTGTGGGTCACAACCCGCGCCGCATCGGTGAAAATCCCGATCCCTCCAGCTTGAAGTTCACAGGTAAGGCCACCTACGACGCTTGAGCGCCACTGCCATGGGCAAAATGGGGCGGGGATGGTAACCCGCCCTTTTTTTGCTTGTCCCCTTGATGCCGCACCCCATGCCCGGCCTTGATCGGAAAGCAGATCATTCCGCCTATCTCGCCAAGGTGCGGCAGGGATGCACGTTCATCCCCCTTTGGAAATGTTGGCCGGCCGATCTGGAAACACCCCTCACCACCTGGCTCAAAATCGGGGCGGGGGGGAAGCGGGGCGTGCTTCTGGAATCGGTGGAAGGGGGGGAGCAGCTCGGTCGCTGGAGCTTTGTGGTGAGCGATCCTCTCTGGACCCTCACCTGTCGGGGGGAACGGGCGGAACGCCAGTGGCGGGATGGCCGGCTGGATGCGCTCGCCGGCAATCCCTTCCTGCTGCTGCGCCAGTGCCTTGCCCCGATTCGCCCGGCCCCTGTTCCCCAGCTGCCGCCGGTGGGCCAGCTGTTTGGTTGCTGGGGCTATGAGTTGATCCGCTGGATCGAGCCCACGGTTCCCGTGCACGCCCCCCCCCCCGACGGGCCGCCCGACGGGTGCGGGGGGCTCGCCGGCAGCCTCGTGGGGGTCGGCCCGGTCAAGCGACAGATCACGGCCGTGGCCTATGCCGATCTGAGTGGTGGTGCAGAACCCGAGCAGGCTTGGGCCCATGCCGCAGCCAGGATCGCCCAGCTGGAGGCCCGCATGCATGAGCCCCTGCCTCCGGCCATCACCCCCCTCGATTGGCACGAGGTGTCCAACCTGGAGGCCAGCCTGGGGCTGAGCACCCACAGCAACTGGCAGCGGCCCGACTTCGAAGGCGTGGTGCAACGGGGCAAGGAGCACATTGCCGCCGGTGATGTGTTTCAACTCGTGCTCAGCCAGCGTTTGGAAACCACCATTGATCGAGATCCGTTTGATCTCTACCGCAGCCTGCGGATGGTGAATCCCTCGCCTTACATGGCGTTTTTCAACTTTGGCGATTGGCATCTCATTGGCTCCAGTCCGGAGGTGATGGTGAAGGCGGAGCCTCTGGCCAACGGGGCCATCCGCGCTTCTGTGCGGCCGATTGCCGGCACCCGACCCCGAGGGGAGGACGCGGCCGAGGATGCGGCGCTGGAGGCGGAGCTTCTGGCCGATCCGAAGGAACGGGCAGAACACGTGATGTTGGTGGATTTGGGCCGAAACGATTTGGGCCGGGTTTGCCGCCCGGGGTCGGTGAGGGTCAGCGAACTGATGGTGATCGAGCGCTACTCCCACGTGATGCACATTGTCAGTCAGGTGGAAGGGCTGCTGGCCGAAAGCGAGGATGTGTGGGATCTGCTCATGGCCTGCTTCCCCGCCGGCACGGTGAGCGGTGCGCCGAAGATCCGGGCCATGCAGTTGATCCATGCTTTGGAGCCCGATGCCCGGGGTCCTTACGCGGGCGTCTATGGTGCGGTGGATCTGAACGGTGCTCTGAATACGGCGATCACCATTCGCTCCATGGTTGTTCTTCCCCACCCCGACAGGGGGTGTCGCGTGCTCGTGCAAGCAGGGGCTGGAATTGTGTCTGACTCCCAGCCGGAGATGGAATACCAGGAAACCCTCAACAAAGCCCGTGGCATGCTCAAAGCCCTGGCGTGCCTGCAGCGCCCCGATTCCCTGGATCCATGAGCGGCCCCTTGCTCACAAAAGGTTTTGAGGTGGAGATGTTCACCGGCCGTCGCGATGGCACGGTGGTGGGCTGTGCGGCAGAGGCCTCACAAGCGCTGGAAGGGTTCGTCACAGAACCAGACAATCGCAATCTGGAATACATCACCCCTCCAGACGCTGACTACCAGCGGCAACTGCGCTACCTGTTGGCACCGCGGCAGGAGCTCAGGGGCTGGTTGGCGCAGCGGGATTTGACCCTCCTGCCAGGCAGCACCCTGAGCCTGGGGGACAGCGCACGGTTTGAGCGCTCCAATCCGAACAATGACTACCACGGGGCCATTGAGCGGCTCTACGGCACCAAGGTGGTGACCGCCAGCGTGCACATCAACCTTGGCATGCGGGCTCTGGACCCTCTCTTCGCCGGCCTGCGGCTGTTGCGTTGTGAAGGGGCGCTCTTGTTGGCCCTGAGCACCAGTTCTCCGTTTTTGGATGGTCAGCCCACCGGAGCCCAATCCCAGCGCTGGCTGCAATTCCCCCTCACCCCGCCCCAGGTGCCCCTGTTCCTCAGCCACAGCCATTACGTGAGCTGGATGCACGAGCAACTGGCGCAGGGAAGCATGCTGAATGTGCGCCATCTTTGGACGTCCGTGCGTCCGAACGGGGAGCGTCGCCCAGAGTCGCTCAATCGGCTGGAAATCCGGATTTGTGATCTCATCTGCGATCCCCGCCTCCTGCTCGCGGTGACGGCCTGGGCTGAGCTTCGCTTGCTCCTGCTGATGGGGGAGCCCGCACGGTTGGATCCCCTTCACGCCAGTGCCCTGAGCCCGGAGGAACTGGCCCAACTGGCGGATCAGAATGACCAGGCGGTGGCCCAGGGCGGCATGGAGGCGACGGTGCGCCACTGGCGCACCGGGGAGCCCTTGTGCGCCAAGGACTGGTTGGCCGAGGAGCTCGAAGCCATGGCGCCTCTCGCCCAGCGCCTGGGCCTTGGCCCCACCCTGACACCGCTCACCACGGTGCTGAGCGAGGGTTCTGAGTCGGTACGCTGGTTAAGGCGCCACCGCGCTGGCGAACCGATCGCTCGCATCCTGGCCACCGAAGCCATGGCCATGGAGGCCAGGGATGCGGCGCTTTGGGAGCAGTTGACGACAGACCACGTCCACACTTTGGGATGATCATGGCAGCTGCCTCCGCCACCCCACCCATGCGGGAGCCCGCCACGGCCCATCGCTCTGTCCCGGAAGTGCCCTCACACACCACAAGGCTCCTTGGGGAACGCCTGGAGCTCGTGGAAGAGCTCTGGCTTGCCGTTCTCCACAGTGAGTGTCCCCCCGGCCAGGTGGAGCGACTGATCCGTCTGAAGGAGCTCAGCGGTCGCTTTGATCCTGAGGATGACGACAGCCGCCAGACGCCTGTCAGTGCGGGAGTCAACAGCGAGGGCATCGATCAGGTGATCCGTGAGATGGATCTGTCCGATGGCATTGCCGCCGCCCGTGCATTTTCTCTCTATTTTCAACTAATCAATATCCTTGAGCAGCACATTGAAGAGCACACCTATGTAGAGAGTTTGCGACAGGTTGGATCCAACGGCAAATGGGATCCCTTTCTGCCACCGCTGGCCAACCAAAGCGAGCCGGAAACATTTCGTCAACTCTTTGATCGTCTGCGCGCCCTGAATGTGCCTCCCAGCAGCCTGGAAAATCTGCTGCGGGAATTGGATATTCGCCTGGTCTTCACCGCTCACCCCACCGAGATTGTTCGCCACACCATCCGTCATAAGCAGCGTCGGGTGGCATCTCTGATTGACAAGCTGGAGGCGGCGACGAACGAGGATGATCGCTGTCTGTTGCGCCAACAACTCACGGAAGAAATTCGTCTGTGGTGGCGAACGGATGAGTTGCATCAATTCAAACCCTCCGTGCTTGATGAGGTGGAGTTTGCTCTGCATTACTTCCAGCAGGTTTTGTTTGATGCCCTGCCCCTTTTGCAGCTGCGCATACGTGCGGCTTTAAAGGCCAGTTATCCCGACGTCCAGCCACCACGTGATGCCTTCTGCACCTTTGGCTCCTGGGTTGGAGCCGATCGCGATGGCAATCCTTCCGTCACCCCGGAGATCACGTGGCGTGCCGCCTGTTATCAGCGACAAATGATGCTTCAGCGCTACGTCAAAGCGGTGACTGAATTGCGCGATCAGCTCAGCATCTCCATGCAATGGAGCCAGGTGAGCCAAGCGCTGCTGGAATCGTTGGAGATGGATCGCTTGCGCTTTCCAGAGATCTATGAGGAGCGTGCAGCCCGGTATCGTCTCGAACCCTATCGATTGAAGCTGAGCTACATGCTGGAACGGCTGCGTCTCTCGGAACGACGCAACGCCCAGCTGGCGGAGTCGGGGTGGGAATCTCCGCTGAGCGATCCTCCCAGCCCCACAAGCCGCTTCGGGGGGGGCCTGGTTCAGGCCACGTCGCAACAGGAACTGCATTACGCCTCTGAGGAAGAGTTTCGCAACGACCTCGAGTTGATCCGCGACAGCCTGGAGGTGACAGGACTGCACTGCGACGGTCTGACGGCCCTGCTCAGTCAGGTGCACATTTTTGCCTTCTCTCTGGCGAGCATGGACATTCGCCAGGAAAGCTCTCGCCACAGCGATGCGATCGATGAACTCACCCGCTATCTCCAGCTTCCGATCCCCTATGGGGAGATGGCAGAAGAGCAGCGGGTGGAATGGTTGCTGAGGGAATTGCAGACGCGGCGCCCCCTGCTGCCAACAGCGGCCTCCTGGAGCGCACCGACCGCTGAAACCTTTGCAGTGTTTCAGATGCTGCAGCGGCTGCAGCAAGAGTTTGGCTCTCGCATCTGCCGCACGTATGTGATCTCGATGAGTCATACCGTTTCTGATCTCTTGGAGGTTTTGCTGCTGGCAAAGGAAGCTGGCCTGGTGGATCCAGTGGAGAAGCGATCCCAGCTGCTGGTGATTCCGCTGTTTGAGACCGTGGAGGATTTGCAACGGGCTCCAGCTGTGATGGCGCGACTGTTTCAGGAACCCTTCTACAGAGAGTTACTGCGCTCAGAAAGTCAAGTTCCATTACAGGAAGTCATGCTTGGCTATTCAGACAGCAATAAAGATTCTGGTTTTCTTTCTAGCAACTGGGAAATTCACCGTGCACAGATCGCCCTCCAAGGGTTGGCCAATCAGAATGCTGTCTGTCTCCGCATTTTTCACGGCCGCGGTGGATCGGTTGGGCGGGGCGGTGGACCGGCATATCAGGCCATTCTTGCCCAGCCGAGTGGCACTCTGGGGGGACGAATTAAAATCACAGAGCAAGGTGAAGTCCTGGCCTCTAAGTATTCATTACCCGAGCTTGCCCTCTATAATCTGGAAACAGTCACAACGGCGGTGTTGCAGAGCAGTCTGGTGAGCACTCGCATTGATGACACCCCCAGCTGGAATTCGCTCATGGAGCGTCTGGCTGCCCGCTCCCGCGAGCATTACAGGGCTCTGGTGCATGATAATCCAGACCTGGTGGCTTTTTTCCAGCAGGTGACACCCATCGAGGAAATCAGCAAGCTGCAGATTTCCAGCCGTCCAGCGCGGCGCAAGAGCGGTGCTCGGGATCTCTCGGCCTTGCGAGCCATCCCTTGGGTGTTTGGCTGGACGCAGAGCCGTTTCCTGTTGCCGAGCTGGTATGGCGTTGGCACCGCCCTGGAGGAGGAATTGCGCCAAGATCCCGAGCAGATAGAACTGCTGCAACTGCTATATCAACGTTGGCCTTTTTTCCGCATGTTGATCTCCAAAGTGGAGATGACACTCTCCAAAGTAGATCTCGATCTAGCCAAGCATTATGTCAACCACCTCGGTCGCCCGGAAAACCGCGAAGCGTTCAGCCATATTTTTGATTCCATCGCCACAGAGTTTGCCCTCACCCATCAGCTGATTTTGCGCATCAGCAATCATCGACGCCTGCTGGATGGGGATCCGGCCTTGCAGCTCTCTGTGGATTTGCGTAACCGCACAATCATTCCCCTTGGGTTTCTCCAGGTGGCCTTGCTGCGCAATTTGCGGGATCAAAATCGTCAACCCCCCATCAGCGAAGCCTCCAGCGACCCCACCACCCCGGGCAATGGCCACACCTACAGCCGCAGTGAATTGCTGCGTGGCGCTCTGCTGACGATCAACGGCATTGCCGCAGGCATGCGCAATACCGGCTGACCTGCGGGATCCTCCCTTGCTGCTTCCCTTCCGCGGCCCATCTGCCCCCAGCCCCTTGCGAGCGGGTTACGCGTTATTGGTCCAGCCCGATCTGCGGGTGGAGGCGCTCAATTCCTTGTTGGAAAGCTGCGGCGGCAAGCCCCGCACAGCCACCGTTTGGAACCAGGTGATTGGACACAGCGCCTGGCATCTGGTCGTGCAAAATCCCCAGGGGGAGTGGGTAGGCTTCGTTCGCGCCACCAGCGACCGCGCCCTCAACGCCAATCTCTGGGATCTGATCAGCGCCCCGACCGACACCGCCAGGGACGAGGTGATCCGCGCCCTGGTGATGGCAGCCCTCGAGCGACTGAGGCGAGAGCTCAGCGGCTGCAGCATCTCCATTTCGGCCCCTGCCGAGGCGATTGTCGCCCTGCGACAGGCGGGATTCGTGATCGATCCCGGCGGAATCCGCGCGATGGGGTTGCGACTGAGAGACGTGGCAATGGACTGTTGACCACTAGTGTGCCGTCCTGCAAATGCACTGTGGATCCTTTGATGGGTGTCTCGCCCGGAGCCTTCGCTGAGGAAGGCATCTGGACGCACGGACCAAGCTGAAGATGATGCACGAACTTACGGGACTGCACACTAGTATGCAGTCCCGTAAACGCGCTGTGGATCCTTCGATGGGTGTCTCGCCTGCAGTTCTTGCTGATGCGGCATCGAGGCGCACGGACCAAGCCGAGGATGACGCATGAACTTGCGGGACCGCACACCAGCACACCTGCAATCAACGCCAAAACGACGCAACGCCCGATCATGGCGCCGCCAGTCCGCCTCATCCCTGGCACGACAATCACTGCTTCCCCTGTTCCGGCAGGGGAAAACGAGCATGGAGGGACTCGAACCCCCGACCCTCAGAACCGGAATCTGATGCTCTATCCAACTGAGCTACATGCCCAATCTCAGGCCGTGGCCTGAATGGTTAGCTTAGCTTGTGGCTGCCCCGTCTGACCATGCGGCTGCAGCGCCTGGAGCTTCACCAGTTCCGCAACATGGAGAACCTGCAGCTGGTGCTGCGCGAGCCGCGCCTGATTGTGTTGGGCGCCAATGGGGAGGGGAAATCCAACCTGCTGGAAAGCGTGGAGCTGCTCACCAGCCTCCGCTCCCACCGCTGTGGCAGCGACAGGGAGCTCATCCGCTGCGGTCAGTTGAGCAGCCACATCCGCGCCACCACCGTGGAGGGAGACGACCTGGAACTTCAGCTCCGCCGCATGGGGGGACGGCAGGCCCGGCGCAATGGCAAGACCCTTGATCGCCAGCTGGATTTGCTGGGAAGTCTGCGCAGCGTGGGGTTCAGCGCGCTGGATTTGACCCTGGTGCGGGGGGAACCGGCTTTGCGGCGACAGTGGCTGGATCGGGTGGTGATGCAACTGGAGCCGGTCTACGACTCCCTGCTGCGTCAGTACGGACGCGTGCTGCGCCAGCGGGCTCAGTTGGTGCGGCGGCAATGGAAGCGTGACCAGCTGCTCGATGCCTTCGACACCCAGATGGTGGCCCTGGGCACGCGCCTCCACCGCAGACGTCTGCGGGCCCTGCAACGGCTGGCGCCCCTGGCGGCCAGCTGGCAGGAACGGCTGGGCGGCGGGGGCGAGTCCCTGACGCTGCGCTACCGGAGCGGCACCCCCATCGCCCAAGGAGATGGCCCCATCGATCTTGCCGACACGGCACTGGAGGAGGCCACCTGGCGGTCGGCTTTCGAGATCCGGCTGCGCGAGCAGCGCGCTGAGGAGGAGCGGCAGGGTCAGTGCCTGGTGGGCCCCCATCGCGATGATGTGATGATGCTTCTCGGCGAGCTCTGCGCCCGCCGTTACGGATCAGCTGGACAACAGCGAACCCTTGTGCTGGCCCTCAAGTTGGCGGAGCTGGAGCTCGTGGCGGCCGTGGTGGGTTCTCCGCCCCTGTTGTTGCTGGATGATGTGCTCGCTGAGCTGGATCCCAGGCGTCAGCAGTTGCTGCTGGAGGCCGCCGGCGAGGGGCATCAGTGTCTGGTGAGCGCCACCCACGTGGAGATGTTCACACGCGGCTGGTGCCAGAGGGCCCAGGTGGTGCGCCTGTGCCGCGGGGTGTTGGAAGCCACCGCCTGAACAGCGTTCAAGCCCCCGGTCAGAGTCGAAGCCGGCGGAACAGCGGGTCAGACCCTATGGTGAGAGGCTGTTGTCTTTCAGACCCTGATGAATCAAAGCTTGTCCTGCCTGCATCCCAACCCGGGATGGGGCGCGGCCTCCTCCCCTCTTCCCGCCACCACCTCCCCCAGTGCTTGCTCCAGCGAAACGGTTGGCAAACACTGCATTCTCGAGCTTTATGACTGTGACAGTGCCAAGCTCGATGACGAATCTTTCCTCAGAACCACCATCACAAGCGCAGCCAAACGTGCTGGTGCCACCCTGCTGAATCTCATCACCCACCGTTTCGACCCGCAGGGAGTGACCGGACTTGCCCTGTTGGCCGAATCCCACATTTCGATACATACGTGGCCTGAATCCGGCTACGCGGCGGTGGATGTCTTCACCTGCGGGGATCACACCATGCCAGAACGGGCCTGTCATGTGTTGCTGACAGAGCTGGGGGCCACCCGTCACAAGCTCACCAGCTTTCGCCGGGAGACTCCCTTAGGCGTCGGACAAAGCGAGAGAGAGCCCTGTCCCAGCAGCCTCTGAGCGCAATACAACAGCGGCCGCTCCCGCCTCAACCGCGACCCACGGATCTCAAGAGGCCCTCAGGTCGCGGTTGAGCTTTCCACTCACCAGCCCTTCCAAATCCAGTGCCACGGCGTTGAATCCCAGGGCAAGGAACGCTTGCACCACCTCCTCGCGCAGCCGCCCCCTGGCCAGGCGTTCGCAGACGTTCTCCAAGCAGGACGCGGGTAATTCAATGCGAGCCGTCTCTCCGTGACTGCGCACCCGCACCTCCGCAAATCCTTGCTGACGCAACCATTCCTCCGCTGCCCCCACCCGTTGCAGCCGGGCCGCCGTGATCGCCTCACCGTAGGGGAAGCGAGAGGCGAGACAGGGCTGGGCCGGTTTCTCCCACCATGGCAGGCCCAGGGCACGGGAGAGTTGGCGCACGGCCGCTTTATCCACCCCTGCTTCCGCCAAAGGCGAACGCACGTTGTGTTCCCGGGCGGCCCGCAGCCCGGGGCGATGGTCTTGACGGTCATCAAGGTTGACCCCATCCAGCACCTGCGCGGCTCCAGCCTCCGCCTTGATCCGCGCCAACAGGCCGTGAAGCTCGCGCTTGCAGGCGTAGCAACGGTCTGGGGGATTGCTGGCGTAGGCGGGATCCGCCAGCTCAGCGGTGGCGAGCTCCCGGTGACGCAGGCCGAGCCAGCGCGCCTGGGCACGGGCTTCGTCCAAGAGATGGGGCGCAAGGGCGGGGGACACCCCCGTGATGGCCAGGGCGCCCTCTCCCAACCGGTCGGCAGCCAGGGCCGCCACCAGAGACGAATCCACCCCACCGGAATAGGCCACCACCACCTGGCCCAGGGTCTCCAGCGACTGCTGGATCGCGGCGAGGGCCTCGGCCAGGCTGGCGGGAAGCGGTTCCAGGAGCGTGAGCGAAGGTTTCACCGCCATCTGATCCATTGCCGCCGTCCGCGACCGCATCCTGGCAAGTCGTCCTCGATGCTGGGGGTGGGGGTTGCCTCTCAGTAGCATCCACACCCCTTGGCCAGGCCCATGACCCCGCCGACCCACAGCCAAACCAGCCAACGGGGCACCGGAAGCGGCATCGGCATCCGCACGGCCAGGGGCCGGGATGAGCGCGCCCATGGCCAATTGCACGTCTATGACGGGGAAGGCAAGGGGAAGAGCCAGGCGGCCCTGGGGGTGGTGCTGCGCACGATCGGGCTGGGAATCTGTGAACAAAAGCGCACCCGGGTGCTGCTGCTCCGTTTTCTCAAGGGTCCTGGGCGCTCCTATGACGAAGATGCGGCGATTGAGGCCCTGCAGCAGGGCTTCCCCCATTTGATCGATCAGGTGCGCACGGGCCGTGGAGAGTATTTCACGGCCAGCGAAGTCACGCCCTTTGATCGCATGGAAGCGCAGCGGGGCTGGGACATCGCCAAGGGAGCCCTGGCCAGCAATCTCTACTCGGTGGTGGTGCTCGATGAACTCAATCCCGTACTGGATCTAGGCCTGTTGGCTGGAGAAGAGGTGGTGCGCACCCTGGCCACCAAACCTCCGGGGATGGAGGTGATCTGCACCGGTCGTGGAGCTCCCGCCGCGCTGGTGCAACTGGCGGATCTGCACTCCGAGATGCGCGCCCTCAGCGTTGGGGCGCCAAGCCTGCAAGGAATCGAGCTCTACACCGGTGAAGGCAAGGGCAAGAGCACCAGTGCTCTGGGCAAGGCGCTGCAGGCCATTGGTCGAGGCATCAGCCAGGACAAGAGCCACCGGGTGTTGATCCTGCAGTGGCTAAAGGGAGGAAATGGCTATACCGAAGATGCGGCAATCGCCGCTCTTAGAGAAAGCTATCCTCACTTGGTAGACCATCTGCGCAGCGGGCGAGATGCGATTGTCTGGCGCGGTCAACAGCAAGCAATTGATTATGTAGAAGCCGAGCGCGCCTGGGAGATTGCGCGGGCAGCAATTGCCAGCGGCCTCTACAAAACAGTCATCCTAGATGAGCTCAATCCCACAGTGGATCTGGAGTTGCTGCCGGTGGAGCCCATCATGCAGACCCTACTGCGCAAGCCTGCGGAAACCGAGGTGATCATCACAGGCCGCTGCAAAAGTCGACCAGCTTATTTCAATCTTGCCGGCGTTCATTCAGAGATGGTATGTCATAAGCACTACGCCGAACGGGGTGTGGATCTCAAGCGGGGCGTCGATTATTGAGAGTCTCCGCTCCGAGGTTGGCTGGCCCAGGCATGTCTGGACACAGGGGGCCCCTGAACCCAAACCCAGCCGCCATCAATACTGGGCCACCTGCGGATCCACCTCCAGACTCCAAGCTTGAATGCCGCCGCTGACGTTGATCCCCTCAATGCCATGGCGTCGCAGAGCGATCAGCGCCTTGGCCGAGCGGCCTCCCATCTTGCAATGCACGTAAAGCGTCTTGCCCTGCGCCAGCTCACGCACCTCTTCGATCGCTTCGCCACTCTCGATCCGGTGCAGGGGAATCAGCACAGACCCCGGGATGACTGCGATCTCCGCCTCCGGCGGATTGCGCACATCGAGGAGCACCATGTCGGCAGCCTCTGCTTCGAGCAGGGCCTTGAGCTCTTGGACAGTGATCGCATCCACGGCAGCAGCCTCCTCTTGGCCAGGGGCGGTGCCAGCCACCCCACAGAACTCCTGATAGTCAATCAGCCGATCGATCACCGGTCGATCCGGATCGGGACGCAAGCGCAGCTCCCGGAAGCTCATCTTGAGCGCATCAAAGAGGAGCAGCCGGCCGCTGAGGGTGGTGCCGATGCCGGTGAGGATCTTGACGGTCTCGGTGGCCTGAATCACGCCGATGATGCCGGGTAACACCCCCACCACGCCCCCCTCGGCGCAGGAGGGCACCAGGCCCGGCGGCGGGGGTTCCGGGAACAGATCGCGGTAGTTCGGCCCACCTTCGTGGTTGAACACGGTGGCCTGCCCCTCAAAGCGGAAGATCGAGCCATAAACGTTGGGCTTGCCGAGCAGCACACAGGCGTCGTTGACCAGATAACGGGTGGGGAAGTTGTCCGTGCCGTCACAGATCACGTCATAGGAGGCCATGATCTCCAGGGCGTTGTCGCTGGAGAGAGCCGCGTTGTGGAGCTCCACCTGGCAATGGGGATTGAGCTCCAGGATGCGATGCCGTGCCGATTCGATCTTGGGTTTGCCCACCCAGCTGGTGCCATGGATCACCTGGCGCTGCAGGTTGCTGGCATCCACCACGTCGAAATCGACGATACCCAGCCGGCCCACCCCCGCCGCCGCCAGGTAAAGCAGCAGCGGCGATCCCAAACCACCGGTGCCGACACAGAGCACGGAGGAGGCCTTGAGTCGCTTCTGCCCCTCCATGCCCACTTCCGGAAGGATGAGGTGGCGTGAGAAGCGGGCCACCTCATCGGGGCTCAACTGGATGCCAGTGGTGTCAGGAGGGAGCATGAACGCCAATCCCGCGGGAGACCTGGGAATCCTCCATTGTCCACACCAGGCGGCGGGGAGGCCCCCCCTCCGGTAACCACCAGCAGGCCAGCTCCGCCACTCCCTGGATCACCAGCAACGCCGGCGGAACGGCCAGGGCCCGATCCGTGGCGGAGGGCACGGGCTCCCCTTGGGGATGGCTGTGCAGCGACCCCAACACCTCCCAGCCTCGCTGCCGAGCCCACTTCTGCGCCAGAAGCTGCTCGCGGGGATCAATGGCAAAGCGGCGATGGCGGTCATCGGCCGGGACCCAGACGTTGCGGCAGGGCCAAAACCGAACCACGCGCCAGCGCGGACCGAGCAACAAGCCGCAGGCCTCCTCGGGCGCGGCGGCTTGCACCACGCGCCAGGCAACGGTCAGCACCTTCCGACCGAAGAGAATGCGCTCTGGCCAATCTTGCGTCACGCCTGTATCTTAGATCCGTATTTCTGATGCAGGTTTCTTTGGCGATGAGTGACGCCACAACCGAAACTTCCGAGGGGAAAACCGCTGAAGGCAGCCCAACCGGCGAAGCGGCTTTTGAGTTTCAGAAGCGCTACGGCCAGGTGTTGAGCAAGGCCAACGAGGTTCTTGCCCATGTGGATTGGAGCCAATTGGGCAAGATGGGAAAGGCCGTCGGCATCCTGCTGGCTGTGATCATTGCCCAGATTCTGATCAAGGGTGTGCTGGACACCATCAATCTCCTGCCCATCGTTCCCGGGCTGCTTGAGCTGCTTGGCTTGATCGTGGTTGGCATCTGGGCCTGGAACAACTTGACCACCAGTGAGAAGCGTTCAGAGCTGATGGCCAAGGTAGAGCAGCTGAAAAAAGAGTACATCGGCTGAATCTCACCCGGTTGAGGCCCACCCCATCAAATCAGCCTTTGTTGTTCAATACTTGATCGGAGAATGTCATCGCAAGCCCAGCAGTGAATCAATCACTGACTGGGCTTGATTTTTGTAGCCACCGCCAAACAGATTGGCATGGTTCAATAGGTGATACAAGTTGTAGAGGCTGACACGCTCGCGCCACCCCTCCGGCAACGGCCAGGCCTCTCCATACCCCCGGAAGAAGCTTTCCGGAACGCCCCCAAACAGGCGGGCCATAGCCAGATCCACCTCCCGATCCCCGCGGTACACCGCCGGATCAAACAGGCTTCCGCCGCCTCCCGCCAGCAGGGCTGCATTGCCGCTCCAGAGATCACCGTGCACCAGGCATGGCGCAGCCGGATGGCCCTCCAGCCACATCGGCAGTCGCTCCAGCAGACGCTCGGCGCCGCCCATCCGGCTGCCTTTGCGCGCCAACCAACGGAGTTGGGGCTGGAGACGACACTCGGAAAAGAAGACCGCCCAATTGTCCCGCCAGCCATTGGGCTGGCGGGAGGCGCCAATGAAGTTGTCGCGGCTCCAGCCGAAGCCCAGGGGCGCCTCCCCCGCCCGGGTGAGCTGGAGGCTGCGGCGGTGCAGTCGGGCGAGATCAGCGCCGCACTCGGCCCAGGATGCAGCCGAGGCGCTGCCCCGGGCCAGCTCGAGCCAGGGCAAGACCAGCACGGCCTCCTCCCCGGCCAGACCCCGCGCCAGGGGCTGCGGGATCACCAGACCTGGCGGCGCCACCTGGGCGAGGGCCGCCAGGCCTTCCGCCTCCGCCTCCAGCAAGGGCAGCTTGTCGGCCGCATTGGTTTTGGCGAAGAAACGTTCGCCAGCCGCGGTTCGCAGGCACCAGGCCCTGTGGATGCAGCCTCCCCCCACAGGGGTGCGGCTCACCAGCTGGATTCCAAGCTGGTGGCGCAGCCAATCGGCCAGGGGGTCGACAGCAGAGTGAAACATCAGCGCGGCAACGACGGACGTCAGACCCGCGAAAAACTCTAAGCTCCTCGACCATGACTGATGTGCTGGTGGTGGGAGCCGGTATCGCCGGGCTGACGGCGGCGGCCCTGCTGGCCCACGAAGGGTTGACCGTGACGCTGCTGGAGGCCCACCACCAGAGCGGGGGATGTGCCGGCACCTTCCGACGCGGTCCCTATGTGTTTGACGTTGGAGCCACCCAGGTGGCTGGCCTGGAGCCAGGAGGACTCCACTCCCGCCTCTTTGCCCGCCTCGGCGTGACGCCACCGGCAGCGACACCCCTCGACCCCGGCTGCGTGGTGGATCTCGCGGATGGCCTGCCGCCGGTGGCGCTCTGGCGCGACCCAGAGCGCTGGCGCCAGGAGCGGGAGCGCCAGTTCCCGGGCAGTGGCGGCTTTTGGGCTCTCTGCGACAGGCTGCAGCGAGCCACCTGGGCCTTTGCCGAGCGGGATCCGATCCTGCCGCCCCGCTCCTGGTGGGATCTGACCCAACTTCTGGGAGCGCTCGATCCAGCCGTGCTGGCCACGGGGGTCGTCGCGGCCCGCACCGTTGTCGATCTGCTCCGTCTCACCGGCGCCGCCGCTGGCGCGGGGGGGCCGCGGCTGAGGCGCTTTCTCGATCTGCAATTGCGGCTCTATTCCCAAGAACCCGCGGATCGCACGGCCGCGCTCTACGGCGCCACCGTGCTGTCGATCGTGCAGGAGCCCCGCGGACTGTCGCACCTGCGGGGCTCCATGCAGGCCCTGAGTTCAGCGCTGGAGGAGGCCCTGGCCGCGAGCGGTGGTGTGCTGCGTCTGCGTCGGCGGGTGCGTCGTCTGCTGCCGCCTAGAGGACCGGAGGCCCTCTGGCGGGTGGAGGGTGAAGGGACGGGGGGCAGGCCCTTTTCCTTCGCGGCCCGGGAGGTGGTGCTCAGCCTGCCACCCCAGACCCTGCCCGGCCTGCTTGGAGACGCCCTGCCAGCGGGCTACCGACGCCGCCTGGAGGGACTGAACGAGCCCAGCGGCGCCCTGGTGCTCTACGGCGCCGTGGAGCGCCGTCACCTGCCTGACCCGGCCGCCAGCCACCTGCAGCTCGACTGGGCGGACCCCGGTTCGCTCTTCGTCTCCCTCAGCCAGGAGGGGGATGGGAGGGCGCCAGCGGGGGAGGCGACGGTGATCGCCAGTGTGTTCACCCCTTCCCGGCCGTGGTTTGGCCTGGAGGAGGATGTTTACCAGGCCCGCAAGCGGCAGGCCATGGCCGGGATTCAGGCCGGCCTGGAGCGGCTGTTGGGCCTGGAGGCCCACCACTGGCGCCATGCCGAGCTGGCCACGCCGCGGGGTTGGCAGGGATGGACGGGCCGGCCCCTGGGCTGGGTCGGCGGGCTCGGCCAGCACCCCCGCCGCTTCGGCCCCTTTGGCCTGGCCAGCCGCACCCCCCTGCCGGGCCTCTGGCTTTGCGGCGATTCCCTGCACCCCGGCGAGGGCACTGCGGGGGTGAGCGCCTCGGCGGCCATGGTTTGCCGGCAACTGCTCCAACGGCGTCAGCGGCGGCCCTGAGGTCCACCCCTCCGCCGGGGTGCGGCAAGCTGGCCTCCTCCGTTGACGCTCGCCGCCCCATGGCGCCCCTGCCTCCCCCTGAACCCTCGCGCCAGCTGGACACGATCGCCTCCCTGGAGGCCCGCAAGATTCGCTTCGAGCTCAACCGCTACGCCCTGCCCAGCGGTTTGGAGGCCACCTTCGGGGTGATCCGCCATCCGGGGGCCTCTCTGGCGGTGCCCCTGCTCGAAGATGGCCGTGTGGTGATCCTGCGCCAGTACCGCTTCGCGGTGGCCTGCCGCCTGCTGGAGTTTCCCGCGGGCACCCTGGACGCGGGGGAGGATCCACTGAGCACGATGGAGCGGGAATTGCAGGAGGAAACCGGTTACGCCGCCAGCCGCTGGGATCCCCTGGGCACCATGCTGCCCTGTCCGGGCTATTCCGATGAGGTGATCCATCTCTTCCTCGCCCGCGGCCTCACGCTCTTGGAGCATCCCCCCGCCGGAGATGATGACGAAGACCTGGAGGTGCTGTTGATGGAGCCGGCCCGGCTGGATGCGGCCATCGCCAGTGGTGATGAAGCCCTCGACGGCAAAAGTGTGACGGCCTGGTACCGCGCTCGGCAGCGGCTGGGGTTCTGATCCGCGCCCTGGCCATGCCTGCCTCCCTCCCCGCTCCCCACCTGGCCACCGAAGCAGAACACGCGCACGGTGCCTGCCACCTTGTGCGGCAGCGGTTGCGCTTGCCGCGACCGGAAGAGCCCACGGCTGGCCACGGCCTCAGGGTCCGGACTCTGGCCAGCCGGGGGGGGAGATCCTGATGGCCCCGCCCCGTTGGCTGTTCTGGCACCGTCGGGATCTGCGCCTGGCGGACAATCTCGGTCTGGCGGAGGCGACGGCGGCCACCCCTGCCGTGACAGGCGTCTTTGTGCTGGATCCGGGTCTTCTTTCCGCCCCGGACCTGGCGCCGGCGCGGCTGTGGTTTCTCTGCGAGAGCCTGAGGGAGCTGGCCGGGCGCTGGCGGGACGCGGGAAGTCGGCTGTTGCTGCTGCGAGGGGATCCGGCGGAGGTGTTGCCAAGGCTGGCGGCGGCCATCGGCGCGGAGGTGGTGGCCTGGAACCGGGATGTGGAACCCTACGGGCGGGAGCGGGATCGGCGGGTGGCCGCGGCCCTGCGGGCCCCGGGCCAGCGGGTGCTGGTGGATTGGGACCAGTTGCTGGTGCCACCAGAGCTGTTGCGCACCGGCGGCGGAGATCCCTACCGGGTGTATGGCCCCTTCCTGCGCAATTGGCGTCGCCAGATGGAGCGCCGCGCCACCCTCGGCTCGGCGGCCGCAGGGGGCTTGGATCCCGTGGCGGCCCCCTTGGGCTTGGTGGACCTGATGCCGGATCCGGAGACAGGAACCTGGCCTGAGCAACGGCGACGGCTCTGGGAGAATCTGCCGCTGGTCCCGAGCGTGCCTGCCGCCGAGGACCTCGGGCCCGCCTTCGCCGGTGCGACGCTCTGCCCCTGCCGGCCCGGAGAGGCCGCCGCCCTGGCGCAGCTGGAGGCCTTCTGCGGCGGTGGCATGGGCGGGGGGGGGCCTCTGCTGGCCTACGGCGAGGGCCGCAACCGCCCGGATCAGGAGGGCACCTCGGCCCTGAGCGCAGCGCTCAAGTTCGGCACCCTCAGCCCCCGCCAGGCATGGGCGGCCGCCCAAGGGGCCCGGACCCTGGCCCGCGGCACGGAAGCGCTCGACGCCATCGGCGTGTGGGAGCAGGAATTGGCCTGGCGGGAGTTCTATCAGCAGGCCCTGTTGCATTTCCCGGAGCTGGCCGAGGGGCCCTACCGCCCCCAATGGCGCCATTTTCCCTGGCAGAACGACCCCCACTGGGCGGAAGCCTGGCGGGAGGGACGAACGGGGGTGCCGATCGTGGATGCGGCGATGCGCCAGCTCAACGACAGTGGCTGGATGCACAACCGCTGTCGCATGATCGTGGCCTCCTTTTTGGTGAAGGATCTGATCTGCGACTGGCGGCTGGGGGAGGCCGCCTTCATGGCGCGGCTGGTGGATGGTGACCTGGCGGCCAACAACGGTGGCTGGCAGTGGAGCGCCAGCAGCGGCATGGATCCCAAACCGCTGCGCATCTTCAACCCCGCCAGCCAGGCGTCCAAGTTTGACCCGGAGGCCACCTACATCCGCCACTGGATACCGGAGCTGGCCCATGTGAGCACGGCGGATCTGATCAGCGGCGCGATCTCCCCGATCGAACGCCGCAGCTACCCCGCCCCCCTGGTCGACCACAAGCGCCAGCAAGCCCACTTCAAAGCGCTGCACGCCGCGTTACCTCGGGGCTGAGGATCAGGGGCCGCGGGGAGATGCGGATCAGACGGGGAGGGGAGCGCTGGCCGGGCAGGCGGACCTGGCGGCGAGCACCTGACGCAGGGCCCTGATCACGGCCTCCCGCTGAGCTGGGGCCAACTCCGGGAAAATGGGCAGGCTGAGGACCTCGGCGCACAGCCGCTCGGTGTGGGGCAGGCTGCCGCTCCTGTAGCCCAGCTGGGCATAGGCCGGTTGACGATGGATGGGAATCGGGTAGTAAATGATCGTGCTCACACCCGCTTCCTGCAGCTCGTGTTTGAGCCAGTCGCGGCAGCAGGCCTCCGGCAGGCCATAGGCGGCACTGTCGGCGGAGGGGGTGCAGCGGCTCTGGCAGGAGGACTGATCAGCGGGGCAGGCGGTGAGGCGCACAACGAACTGGTTCCAGCTGTGGCCCTCGGGGCCAGCCTCGGGAAGCACCAGGCCAGGCAGATCGGCCAACTCCCGCAGGTAGCTGGCGGCAATCGCCCGTCTGCGCTCGACCCAGTCGGCCAGATGGGGAAGCTTCACCAGCAGCACGGCGGCCTGGAGGGCATCAAGGCGACTGTTGTACCCCAGGGCGGTGTGCAGGTAGCGACGGGGCATGCCGTGCACGGCGAGCTCCCGCACCCGCTGGGCCACGGCCGGATCGCGACACACCACGGCGCCACCATCGCCCGCCGCGCCGAGATTTTTGGTGGGGAAGAAACTGAAACAGCCCGCATCCCCCCAACCGCCCACCGGACGCCCCGCCCAACTGGCGCCAGATGCCTGAGCGCAGTCTTCGATCACCAGCAGGTCATGGGCCCGTGCAATGGTGAGAATTTGCTCCATGTCCACCGGGCGGCCGAACAGGTGCACGGGCAGCAGGGCGCGGGTGGCGGCAGTGATCGCCGCCGGAATGCGCGCCGGGTCAAGGAGATAGGTCCCCTCCTCCACGTCCACGAAAACAGGTGTGGCGCCGACGGCACTGATGGCTTCCGCGGTGGCGAAGAAACTGAAGGAGGAGGTGATCACCTCATCGCCCGGCCCGATGCCCAGGCCTCTCAGGGCAAGGATGAGAGCGTCGGTGCCGCTGTTGCAACCGATGGCATGAGGCACGCCACAGGCCTCGGCGAAGGCCGCTTCAAAGGAGGCGATGGCGGAACCGCCGATGTACTGGCCGCTGCGCAAGACTTGCGACACCGCCTCATCGAGACGATCACCAAGTTGCCTCAGCTGTTCGTCGAGGCTGAAGGGGGGCACATGCATGGCGGCAACCTTAAGCCCCGCGAAAGAAGTCACAAGGGGGCGCGTGGCCCCCTCCGCCGTTGGCCCTAGGCCCAGGCGGGTTGCTGGCCGGGATGCCACTTGATGTTGCAGCCGATGGACGGCGCCTGCTCCGCCGATGGGGCCTGGCCCGCCACAACCGCCGTCAGGGCGGAGCGCAGATCTCGCCCATCCAGCTGGATGGCATTGCCGGGTCGGCTGCCATCCAGCTGGCCGCGGTAGCGGAGTTGATGGCCCCCATCGAAGAGGTAGAGGTCGGGCGTGCAGGCGGCCTGAAAGGCCCGGGCCACCACCTGACTGTCATCCGCCAGGTAGGGGAACCGCCAGCCATTGCCGGTGGCCTGGGCGGTCATTTCGGCGGGGCCATCCTGCGGGTGGGTGGAGAGGCTGTTGCTGCGGATGGCCACAACAGTCACCGCGTCGCCGAAGTCGTCCTGCAGGCGGGTGAGCTCGGGCTCGATGTGCTTCACAAACGGGCAGTGGGGGCAGAGGAAGAACACCAGCACAGGCTGGTCCTCGAGCGCATCGGCGGCCGGCAGAGGGCCGCCACAAACCGGCCGAAGGGCCTCCACCATCAGGGTCCAGGGGAGGGGAGTGCCCAACGGCAGCATGGTGGAGGGGGTCAGCGCCACGGGAAACCACACCCAAGCGGGGGCAGGACGGATCATGGCGCAAGATCCGCACTGACGGCCGTGCCCGCGAGGCTGCCCCTGGCTGTGCTCCCGCCCGTCCTGGCGCTGCTCCTCTCGGCCTGTGTGCCGGCGGTGGAGCGGCCCAGCTGGCGGGTCTACCCCTTGCCGCGGCAGCGGCCCGACGACGGCCTGGCCGTGGTCACCCGCCCCCGCGGCGAGGGACTGCATCTCTGGCTGGATGTCAACACCGGGCAGAGAGGCCTCTGCGAACCGATCTGGAATCCAGATGGGGCCCGCTTGCAGGGGGGCGATGGAGCTGAGCCAAGAAGCATGGGCCGGGCGCCGCGGGACGAGTTTTTCCAGGCGATGGCGCATGGCCCCGTCCGCCTGGCCCTGCGCCAGCAGATGGAGCGGCTTTGCCGTGAGCGGGCACCGGAGAGCGCGTTTCGCTGGCGACCGCCCCCGCTCGGGCCCCGGGATCTGCCGCCGGAGCGCCTGCCGTTGCTGGAGGGAAGGGATCTGCTGAGCCACCCGCGGGCCGTGCGGCGAGCGGAGAAGACGCTGCTGGGCGTGCCCCTCACAGCGGAGGATTGGCAGGACAGGCACCTCCCGCCACCACCGCAGGGGCCCTGAGGCGCGTTGCCAAGGCGACAGCGGCGGCGTAGCCCGGCGGCACGTCCACATCCCATAGGGTCTCCGCCTCCAGGGGTTCGGCGCCCGCGGCCTCGCCAGCGGGCCCGGGCGACCGCAGCCGCTCGAGACCAGCCAGACCTTCGCCCCGGGCCTTGAGCCGAGCCTCCAGGCGACACCAGGCCCATAGGAAGGCCTCCAGCTGTTCTCCCGCCGGGAGACCCTCCAGAGCGGCCGTCTGGCCGGAGGGGAACACGCGTTGGGCGATGGCAAGCCAGTCGAGGTCGGGTCGCACCCGTTCCACATCCACCCCCACCTCACTGTCGCGATGGAACGCCAAGAGGATCAGATCGCCGGAGTGGCTGAGATTGAAGGCTGGCGCACCGGCACAGTGGGGCTTGCCGTAGGGCCCGATCTCAATCGCCACCGCCGTGGGCGGCCGCTCCAGCCAGTGACCCAGCAGTTGGCGCAGAGCGGCGCGGGCCACCAGGAAGCGCTGTTGGTCGGCCGGACGGCGGTAGGCGACATGGCGCTGGCGCTCCGCCGCGGTCAGGATGTCCAGCAGGGCGTCGTGCCCTGCGGTCGCCAAGGGGTCGCGGCGGTTGATCAGCAGGAGCAGGGGGTGAGGCGTGGGCCCGGGCGGCGGCGGGGGAGGGTCGCCCGGATGCCAGGGGTGGGGCCGCAAGGGGCCATGGGCTGGGGGGCTGCGCCAGGCGCCGAGATGTTCCACCAAGCCCACGTCACGGGACGCGTCCATCGCTGCGCTCCTTCAAGGGCTCCCGCGCCATGCGACCCGCTTGCGGGCCCGGCTTCTCCCCGTTGAGCGGCGGAGCCGAGACCCTCGCCAGGGCGGCACAGCTGGAATCCAAGCTTCTCGCCTGCCGCATGCCATTGGGCGTTCTGTTGGGAATCCTCGCGCAGCTGGAAGCCGCCATGCACGGCCACCTGGAGATCCTCGCGGCTTCCGCCCGTCTGGCCTCCTTGATCGTGCGGGGCGAAATCAGGCCTGTTCAGCGTCCTCCTGCGTGGGTGGTCCCGCAAGTTCATGCATGATCCTCGGCCTGGTCCCTACGCCCAGATGCCATCCGAAGCAAGGTCTCGGGACGAGACACTCCTCAAGAGATTGATAGCGCATTTACGGGACTGCACATTGGGGAGGCTCTGGAAAGCCCCTCGGCGGCACCTGTGAGAGTGCGGAGCTCCCGGTTAGGGCAAGGGACAGCTTCTACTGGCGACCGGTTATCCAGAGCGTCCTTAGGACACCAGCGAGGGATGCAGCATCAGGATCAAGCTGCGGCTCTCAAGGGGGACGCCCGACGGCGTCCATCGCACCGGCGTTTCGGGCAGATCGTCATCCGCTGGCAAGGCGGTGTCGATCACGCGCATCCAACCCGCCGTGCAGGCGGGCAGATCGAAATGCATGGCCTTGTAATACGCATTCCAGCCGCACCACAACACCGCACCGAGACGGGAGTCATGCACACTCCAGGCCAGGCTGTGCGACCAACTGGCCCAATCGGGCTTGTGCAGTTCCACCCCATGCCACTCCCGCCACAACGCCGGGCCCTCTCCCAGCCGCCAGGAGGAAGCTTCCGCCAGCGGGATCTCAGGATTGAGGAGGAGGGCCAGCCGTTGGCGCAGGCGGATCAGGCGGCAGAGAAAACGTCGCAAGGCCAGGTCCCCCGCATCCGGCCGCCAGTGCATCCAGCCCAACGGGTTGTTTTGACACCAGGCGTTGTTGTTCCCCCCCTGGCTCCGTCGCACCTCATCCCCCATCGAGAGCATCGGCACTCCCGGGGCGAGCATCAAACTGGTGAGGAGGTTGCGCATCTGCCGATCCCGCAAGGCGGTGACGGCCCGGTCGGTGGTGGGACCCTCCACGCCATGGTTCCAGCTGTTGTTGTGGTTGTCGCCGTCGCGGTCGTTCTCGCCGTTGGCCAGGTTGTGCTTGCGGTTGTAGCTCACCAGATCGGCCAGGGTGAAACCGTCGTGGGCGGTGAGGAAGGTGATGCTGCGCCCCAGAGCGGCGGGCTGGCCCCCGTAGAGATCGGGGTTGCCCGCCAGGCGCTGGCTGACGGGCCAGCAGCATTTCTCATCCCCTTTCCAGAAGCGCCGCATGTCGTCCCGGAAGCGGCCGTTCCAGGTGGCCACCCGGCGGGCGGGAAAGTCCGCCATCCGGTAGAGACCGCCACAGTCCCAGGGTTCGCTCACCAGCTTCAGGTCGCTCAGCTCTGGATGGGCCTCCATCGCCTCGAACAGCGGTGGCTGCTCCAGAGGGGTCAGCTCCTGTCCTCGGCTGAGGGCGATGCCCAGGTCGAAGCGGAAGCCATCAATGCCGAGTTCATTGGCCCAACAGCAGAGGGATTCCAGAATCAAGCGGCGGCTCAGGGCCTGGTTGGCGGCAATGGTGTTGCCGCAGCCACTGACATCGAGGTAATCACCGCGGCTGTTCTGGTGGTAGTAGACGGAATCCGCAAACCCGCGCCAACTCAGGGTGGGGCCAGCCTGGTTGCCTTCAGTGGTGTGGTTGTAGACCACATCGAGCAGCACCTCCAGGCCCACTTGGTGGCAGGCGGTGACCAGGGCGCGCACTTCATTGCGGGCCTCCAGGGGATCAGGGCTGACCAGATAACCGGGATGGGGGGCCATCCAGCTCAGCGGGCTGTACCCCCAATGGTTGTAACGGCCGGCGGGGGCATCGTCCGGGTCGAAGGCCATCACCGGCAGAAGCTCCAGCGCCGTGATCCCCAGGTCCCGCAGGTGAGGCAGGGCATCGATCAGCCCCAGCAGGGTTCCCTGCCGCTGCGGAGCCACGGGACATCCCTCCCCACGGGTGAACCCCCCCACATGCAGCTCATAGATGACGCTTTTCTGCCAGGAATGCCGCGGTCGCGGGGCCTTGCTGAAATCAAAGCGCTCCCGCTCCGTCACCACTCCTTTGAGGCAGCAGGAGGTGTTGGGGATGGCTCCCACCGCCGCGCTTCTCTGGTATCCCCGCCAGCCGGCGATCGCACGGGCACAGGGATCCACGAGCACCTTGGAGGGATTGAAGCCGTGGTTTCCCGGCTCCAGCGGGCCAAACACCCTGTAGCCATAGCAGCAACCGATGCCAATGCCTTCCACCTCCACATGCCAGTGATCCCCTGAGCGGTGCTGGCTCTCCAGGGGAATGATCGACGCGGGCTCCTGGGCGTCGCCATTGGCAAACAACAGCAGCTCCACCCGCGTGGCCAGGGGGGCCACGACGGAAAAATTCACCCCCCGCGGGGTAGCGGAAGACCCCAACGGCCAGGGCTGCCCAATGCGGATCACCGTCAGCGACGACGCGATTGGAGCCAAACTAGGATCCCACCTCCATTGCCTGTCTGAGCGGTTCATGGCGGGATCCCCCTTCCCTCCACACCCGGGGCGGGCAGGTCAGCCTCCCCGGCAAGTGAGGCCGGGGTTGTGGCTGTTCCCCCCCAACCCGGACACCCATGGAGGAAGTGCCTGGCTGTTGGGCACCAGCGCGGGAGATCTGCTGATCGATTGCCCTCCCGACACCGAGGCGACCGTTGACTTTCTCCAGGAACGGGCGGGGCACTCTCCGGGCTGGATGGTGCTGCTGGGGCGCGAGGGCCACGGGCACTGCCGGCGCCTGCTGGCAGGTCTGGGCTGGCCGGTGTTGGTGCAGGAGCAGGAAGCTCACCTCCTGCCTGGCGTGGAAGGGCTGACTCCTTTTGGCCGGGAGCACCGATTGTTCGAGGGGCTCCAACTGCTCTGGACGCCTGGAACCAGTCCGGGTTCCGCCGTGCTCCATGTTCGCGGCGGAGTGGCCGGGTCGGTGGATGGCCTGTTCTGCGGACGTCTGCTGGTGCCCGCGGGACCCGGACGCCTGGCGCCGCTGCCCTCTCCCCGGGGCTTTCATTGGCCCCGCCAGCGGCGCAGCGTGGCCGCCCTGGCCCAGTGGCTCCCCCCCGGATCCCCTGATTGGATCGCCAGCGGGGCGGCGCTGGGCGCTCTCCGTGGCGAAGCCTTGGTGCCGGATGGAGCCCGTCTGCTGGCCACCTTGGCCATGGAAAGTCGGGTCTCCGCAGAGGAGCCCATCCCTCCTGGACGAGCAGCGGCGGCGGCCCCGCAAGCTTCACAGCTGGAATGAAAGACCAAAAAGCTCGGCGCTCCCTGCTTTTTGCGGTTGCCGCCCTGCACGAATCCCCATACGATTGGTCGGCGTTAGCCCTGTGGCGGTCGGAACTCCGATTCGCCTCCTCTCACTTCACTCACCAGACCGCCAACTGGAGGCTCAATCCCCTGAATCATGAACAAAGCTGATCTCGTCAATCTCGTCGCCGCTCGCACTGAGCTCACCAAAACGGACGTCTCCCTGGTCGTGGACGCGGCCATTGAAACCATCATCGATTCGGTGGTGGAGGGCAAAAAGGTTTCCATCCTCGGCTTTGGTTCGTTTGAGCCCAGAGAGCGTTCCGAGCGCCAGGGTCTCAATCCCAAAACCGGTGAGAAAATCAAGATCCCTGCCAAGCGTGTGCCCGCCTTCACGGCCGGCAAGCTCTTCAAAGACCGGGTTCAAGGCTGAAGACTCTCCCCTCCGTTCCCATGCGTCAGGCGGCCTGGAAGGGCCGCTTTTTGGTGACCGCGCTGCGTGGTGCTTCCCGATTCCCTGCATGAACACTTCGCGAAGGGGCTGCGCCTGCGCCAGCAGGGCGTGGCCGGTCGGTTCGCCCCCTCGCCCAGCGGTGCTCTTCATCTCGGCAACCTGCGCACGGCTCTGCTGAGCTGGCTGCAGGCCCGCCGCTGCAACGGACGCTGGCTGCTCCGGCTGGATGATCTCGATCAGCCCCGGGTGCGGCCGGGGGCGGAAGCCTCGATCCTCACCGACCTGTCCTGGCTGGAGCTCCATTGGGACGGGCCTGTCATCCTCCAGAGTCAGCGCCGCGGGCTTTACGCCTCCGTTCTGTCCGCTCTGCGACGCTCTGGCGCGCTCTACCCCTGCCACTGCAGCCGGCGACTGTTGGCGGACATCTCCGCCCCCCATGGGGCCTTCTCCCCCTATCCGGGGACCTGTCGATCCCTGCCGCCCTTCTGGGGCCAGCGGGAAGGCCGCTGGCCCAGTTGGCGTCTGCGGCTACCGGCGGGATCCCTGTGTTGGCAAGAGCGCTGGGGACCTGCCGGCTGCCTGGATGGAGCTCGGCAGGTGGGGGATGTGGTGCTGCGACGGGCCGATGGCGTGGTGGCCTATCACCTGGCCACCGCCGTCGATGAACTCAGCCTGGGCATCAGCGATGTGGTCCGCGGCGCTGACCTCTGGGCCGCCACCGGGGCCCAGGTGGCCGTCTGCCATGCCCTGGGCTTTTCACCGCCGCGCTACGGCCACGTCCCTGTGCTGTGTGACGAGGAGGGAAAGCGGCTGAGCAAGCGGGTGGCTTCCGAAGGGTTGGCGGCGCTCCGCTCCCGAGGGCTGGATGGCCCGGCGGTGATCGGCAGGCTGGCGGCCAGCGCGGGTCTGGTTCCCGAAGGAACACGCCTCAGCGCGGCGGAACTGTTGACAGAGGTGCGACGCCAGCCGAGCCCGCTGGAGCAGGCCCTACGAGGGGCCATGGGGCCTGCCAGGCTTTAGAAAGCTTTCGGTTTCCACCGCCCTCCGAGGGGGGACCATGGCAGCAAAGTGTGTAAACGAACACCATTTGCGAGCCAGTCATGACCTCCACCCCCTCTCTGGCGCCTCCCGCCAGGCCCAACAGGGTCCCAACCAGTGCCCCGAGCGGAATTCTGACCTGTCGCCGTTGCGGTGGCAGCGGCATTCTGCGCTTGGCGGACGGCCGTTTTCGCACCTGCCTCGATTGCCTGGGCCAGGGCATCACACGCGAACCGAGGGCCGGGGCCGACTTGACCAGCGTCGGCGGTTCAGCGCACCCCCGATCGCTTCGATCGCCAGATGAAGAAGGCAGCCGTACCGACAACGGCGGCCAGGGGAGCAGCTGTCAGCAACAACAGGATGACGGCGGTCCAGTCTGTGTACATCCCTGCAGGTGAAACGCCCGACCATCATCCCAGCCCCCGGTGCCCCGGTGCGATGGTCGGGGCTGCAACAAGTCATTTCACGGACACCGCAGACGCAAGACGGGGGTGTAGGCCAATGCATGCGCTGCGTCACCCTCCCGTGGACGAGACCATCACGACACCGGCAGGGTTCACCATCACCCCTGAAGCAGACGGCACGTACCGCATCTGCGACCTGCATCGACACTGTCTGAAAACCAACACTCTTTGGGAAGCCCAGCAGCGGGTGCAGTGGGCCGAGGTGCACCATCAGGACCTGGACAAAGGGCCCAACGCCTTGGGATCCGGCTGAATCCTCTTACAGTTTCTCCCGCACAGCGTTTTGATGTGGGCCGGGAAGGCCGTGAATCCCATGCCTCTTTGGCCCCCCGCGCTTGATCCCGCCCATTCCCTGGCCTGCGCTCAACCGGAGCGCTATGTGCTGAGCCTTCTGCCGACGAACCCTGAGCAGCCGGATGCACGGACCTTTCTGGGACTGGATCCGACGGATCAGAGCGTGCTGGAGGTGAGCCGGATCGGCGACGCCCATCATTTTCTGACCCACGAGGCGGCCCTGCGTGCCGCCGCCGAGCTCAACCGTCTGGGCCGCGGACCGTTGGATGTGGTCAAGGTGGGGGAATCTCCGGGCGGTCGTTTGTGATGGCTGGCAGCGGGCTCGCCCGGCCTCGACAGAGTCGAGACAGCGGCGGGCCATTCATCAAACACCAGCATCAGCCCGCGCCTGCGGCCCCCTCTTCAACCATCTGCTGTCCCGTGGTTGGCCTGCCTCCACGCTGGAGGCCCTTGTCCAGGCCCTGGGGGCCGAGGTCAGGCTGTCCGCCGCGTCAGGGGATCAGAGTCGCCGGCCGGTGCCCACCTGGATCACCATCGCAGCCACGTCTAGTGTGCAGTCCCGCAAATGCGCTGTGGATCTTTTGATGGGTGTCTCGCCCGGAGCCTTTACTGAGAAAGGCATCTGGACGCGCGGACCAAGTCAAAAATGACGCATGAACTTACGGGACTGCACACTAGCGACTGGGGGCGATGCTGGTCCGGTCTTGCTTCCGGCAATGGCCGCAGCGAATTGGCAACCTGTCCCACCACCGTCCCCTGGTGATTCCCGGGCAAGCGCTGCCGGAGAGCTGACCGTCCGGGCCGCCCACAGGCGGAGGCAGGCCAGGACGCACCGGGAGAGACTGACGGGGGACGTCGCCCGACACACTCCATCCTGCTGACGCTGCGTCTCCCCCACGGACCGTCCTTGCTTGTCCCATCGTCTCAAGGCAATGAGGGCAAGGGTTGCACAATGGTTGGATTCAACGCTGGACCAACAACAACGCATCCGCGGATCGCCCTCTTGACCTCAACAGCCGCCCAGCCAGTCAGGGCTGCCTCAACGTCAAGGTGAGGTCCCGCAAATGGAGCTGAAGAACGCGGACCGTCCTGGCTGGGCACAAATGATGACGGGTCTGCCGATGGACAGGCGCCCTGATCCCCAGCTTCCACAGGACTTTTGGTCAGCCCTGCCCAGCCAGTCGATGACGCAAATGTAACCTCTGTAACAGCCAGAAGGGAGTTGGCCAGCCCTCGGGGCTGTTCATGACAGCTAGACGACCCGAGAGGAGTCATTTTTGATCAGATTTGCGCAGACAATAATATGCTGGGCAACGTCTTCCTCCGTTTGTACGGCAGACCTCCATGCTCAGCATCCGAGATGCGAACGCACTTGCGCAACGTGGTCAATACCTGGAGGCAGCTGCCACCTATGCATCGTTGTTATTTGCCTATCCAGATCTTGCCTGGTCAACTATCGGTGGACTACAGCGATGTTTGAACAATCTCCGTCAAACAACTGACTGGGCGATGCGTCGCCATCTCGTTTCTGCTGAGTGGGACTCTCTCAAGGATGCGACCCACAGGGAGATGCCATCTGACACTCCTCGCCTGCAGCAGGTGATTGAGCATGCCTGTCAACATCCCTCTGCAACGCTGGTCTACAGCGCTCCCCCCGCCAGCTCCAGTGATTTGTTGTTAGGACTACTGCATCGTCAGCTATGGGGAAGTCAGCTTTTACTTCCTCTGCCCTTGGCATTTGCAACCGATTCAGAATGGGACAACTACGTTGCCAAGCAGCCGATCTGGTCTGCTGCTGCGCAGAGAACGGCGCCTTCACTGCTGATTCGGATCGCAACCCTTGCGGAAGCTTACTTGCCGGACCAAACAACAGACGGCTCTTTGTGTATTGACTCCACAGCGGCAAAAGCCAACGGGTGCCTGGAAGCTGTGTTCTATCAGTTAAGTGGGCCAGTCGGCCAGGAGGAACTTGAGATTTTGCGTGAGCTGCTGGTTCTCGTTGAGAAGGATGACCAGATGTTGCGCTCCGTATTGGCGCTTGTGGATTTGCTGAGTCGGGCTGAAGCGCCACTTCCGCTTAGCAAGAAAATCACCAAGGCGACTCCCAGCCAGCCAGAGCCAGCTGATAACAATGCCAGTGCGTCATGGATGGAGGAGGCCGTGAGCCGCGGGCTGTTCTGCGAAACCTTCTACCGACAAACGAATCCAGATCTTTTGCCAGAGGCCAACCTGCAACTCCACTACAGGGAGCATGGCTGGCGCGAGGGGAGGGACCCAAGCCAGTTTTTCAGCTCGAGTCTTTATCTGGAAACCTATGCTGATGTGGCAGCCAGCGGAATGAATCCGCTGCACCATTACATCCTTCACGGTATCGATCGATCACGCTTTGCAAGCAAGATTTTTGATCAAGAGCGGAGTCGCCACCGCGATGCCGTAGATCTATCCCTGCTAAATGTGCCGAAAGATTTTGATGCCAATACCAGTAAAATAGCCATTCTACTCCATATTCACTATCCAGAAGTGCTTCGCGATATCCTTCCGCTTCTCGTCGCTTCAGATGTTGATTACGACTTATTAATCACTGCAACTTCCGAGGCAGTGGCCAAAGAAATTCATGGTATTAGTGCGGAATATCTGCTTCGTGGTCAACTCCATGTGCGGGTTGTGACCAACCGTGGTCGTGACATTGCCGCCTTCATCAATGAATTTACAGACAAGTATCAAGACTATGATCTTATCTGCAAACTGCATGGTAAGAAAAGTCCTCATTTAGACCACTTCGGCAAGTCTTGGCGTCAGTATCTAATCACGAATACCATCGGTAATGCTGACATTGTCAAGCGCGTTGCTTATTTTTTCTCGAGCTCACCTCAACTGGGCGTCTTCGCTCCCGTTCCTTTCAAAGGCACCAACAATAGTGACTGGGCTGGCAACCTTGCCATCGCCAAAGAATTGGTCGCCAAGCTCGATGGTGAGGCGGCTGATCACCTGGGGAAGCGGCCCCTGCTTTACCCCTCCGCCACTGTGTTCTGGTTCCGGCCCCAAAGCCTGACCGCCCTTTATCGCCGCTACCCAACCGAAGACTTCCCACCTGAACCCTTGCCTGTTGATGGCACAGTCGCCCACGCCTTGGAGCGCTTAATCCCCTTCTTTGCCGAGCGTTCGGGCTATTATTTTGGTTGTTATCGGCATCGACATAGCTATCTTGAGTGGTGTGCCGAATACCCGATTCTGACCTTCCTGCAAGCAGAACGGAAAGAGGGGCGTCGCAAGGTTTTGTTGTTCTCTCACGATGCCTCCAATACAGGGGCGCCAAGAACCGCCATTGGTCTGCACAGAGCGCTCAACAGCAGCGGTGATGTCGATTGCCTTGCTGTCGTTCTGGGCGGCGGTCCCTTGGAGGAACGCTTTCACGAGGCTGGACCAAGTCTAATTCTACCGAACGGGATCTGCCTTGATGTGCTGGCTAATATTCTCGAAATTGCACCACGAGATATCAGCTTGATCTGCAACACCGTGGTCACATCCACTGTCGTTGAAATTGGCCGTAACTTTGGACTCCATACCATTTCCCTGATACACGAATACGCCTCTGCAGGGTTCTGGCCAAAGGATTTCTTTTGGAGAGCACTGGAGGCCGATGTTTGCGTTTTTCCAGGCACTTCTGTGCTTGAGTCGGCAGTCACGTACTGCGGCAAAATCCCGGCTCACACATGTCTCCTACGGCCTCAGGGGCTGTACCGCGATGATTTTCCCCGCTTCGCCGGCGCCGAAGCTCGCGATGTTGTGCGTAAAGAACTTAATCTCCCCCTAGATAGTATTCTAATCATGGGCTGTGGAATGATTGAAAATCGCAAAGGATTTGACATCTTTCTTGATACAGCTGAGTGCATGTTAAAAGATTCAGCGAGTCTTTCTCCTCCCCATTCTAAATTGGCTTTCATCTGGGTCGGAAGTCTGCCGCCCTCCGATCTGGAGGAAGCCCACAAACAGATCCAGCGCATCAAGAACGATCCAGATTTATCCGAATCTGTTCATCTTCTCGGGCAGGTACCAGAAGCAGATCGCTATTTTGCCGCAGCAGATTTATTTTTTCTCAGTTCCCGTTTTGATCCATTCCCTGGTGTTGTGCTGGAGGCCATGGCGGCGGGAATGCCCATCATTTGCTTCCGCAAGGCCACTGATGTGACCGATGCATTCATTCCTCCATGCGGAGGATATGCCCTCGATCAAATGGACGCCCGCGAGGCAGCAACAGCCCTGCAACATTTGACTTCCAATCCAAACTTACGGATGGAGATGGGAGAATTTGCGAGACGTCGACTCCGCAGCCACTACAGTTTTGAATCTTATACAAATGCGCTAATGCCTCACCTCTTTGCCAATACGACGTCAGACGGAAGATCTGGGCAGCACCGTGATGACAATCAGCCGGTTTTCTCCATTATTGTTCCAGGATTCCGAACTCCTCTAGCATTTCTCCAGCAGTTGATTTATGGTGTTTTGCATCAGTCTTATCCCCACTTTGAACTGATCATCGCCGCAGCAGAACTGACTTCTATGGGAGTCGAATATCTCAAAGCAGCCGCAAGCTGTGATTCTAGAATCAGGCCGTTTATCCTAGAACAAAACAGAGGCATTGCTGGCAATACAAATGCAGCGTTACAGAAGGCGAGGGGAAGCCATCTATGCTTCTTGGACCATGATGATCTTCTTCACGCCAAATGTCTACAGAGAATCACAGAGATTGTTGCACGAGCAAATCCAGATTTTATTTATACAGATGAAGACAAAGTTGATACCAGTGGCGCACATTTTCATAGCCCAGTCAGAAAGCCAGATTTCGAGCAAAAGCTTTTAGAGAAAAACAACTACATCACTCACTTTACTATTATAAAGAGACAAATTTTTGATCTTATCGGTGATGTGAGATCTGATTATGATGGCGCTCAAGATTACGATTTTATTCTACGGGCCACGGATGCTGCTCAGTCAATTTGGCACATTCCAGAGGTGCTCTACCATTGGCGGGAATCTGAGAAATCAACATCATCTGGCAAGAGTGATGCCAAACCTTATGCTGTTGAAGCCGGTCGGCGTGCACTGGAGGATCATCTACAGAGGCAGGGTCGCCATAATGAGGTGGTTGAAAATACAGACAAACCATTTATTTACCAAATCAGACAAAAATAAGATTGAGGGTGGCAACAAAATATAGACAGCGACACATTCACGGCAGAGCACCTCGAAAAATCGGCTTTGGCCTGCCGCGACTGGCCAGCGAGGTCAGTGACAGCAAGGGACTTTACTCCGGGACGCCAGGAGGAAGCGGAATTTTTCGAGGTGCTCGGCAATCAAGCCAATTCGATCCAGAAAATCACTGAACAACTTCAGCCCAACAGCTGACCCTGAGCAAACACATTAGCTGGGGCTTCCTTTTTTCTGAATACAGAATAATCCCATGGCATGATAAGTGACTCGACTAAATAACATAACATGACGCGCGAGTCATGCCAGCGATTAGCTTGGCTTGCCGTCGCGGGCAGGGCTAATTCACACTTGCCGCCCTGCGCTCAGGTGTCAAGCAGCTCCTAGGGTCTGAGTCCTGAGTTCACAGATGTCCCAGTGTGGGAACCAAACCGCAATTGCGGCCTGACATCTCCATCCAACTATTTTGAAGCAGCTCTGTTATCTCGGGGGTGTTGAAGTTTTTTGCTCCGGCCACTTAGGGAGGCTCTGAAAAATCCCTCAGCGGCACCTGTGAGAGCGCGGAGCTCGCAGTTGGTGCAAGGGACAGCTTTCACTGGCGACCTGTTGTCCGGAGCCTGCTTAGACCTGTAGAAGCTGACTATAGCTAGACAAACGCGCAAAGGAGCAGACGAGCTCTGTCAACATGAGGGCACATCGAAAAATCACTTTTGGCCTGCCGCGACTGGCCAGCGAGGTCAGTGACAGCAAGGGATTTCACTCCGGGAGGCGAGGAGGAAGCGGAATTTTTCGAGGTGCCCATGATTTTTAATCTGTAAAAATAAGATCGTATAATCGATTTGCTTCGTGTTGTATTTTTTCATGCTCAGCGCGAATTGTTTCTTGGCCATTTTCCGTCAATGAATGATGCTCAAAGAGAATTCCGTCCTCACGGCTAAAGTATTTGCGAGCAACCTCTGCATTTGTTTCAGCAGATTCTTCCATGATTGCATTTTGCTCTGCTTTGGAGAGGAAGCTGTAAGCAGAGCTTTGTGATTTGAAGGCTTCGTCTCCAAGCCATGCATCTATCTTAGACATATTTAAAGCATGGGTTTCTCGGGGACGACGCTGATTGGCGAGACGTAGGATTTCAATATAAAGACGTCCCCTAGAAATATTTGAAGTCGATCGGTCGGGATATGCTACAGGCTCGGGGAAGCGCAAACCCGCTGCAAAAAAGAAGTCCTCAAATATGCTTCCATGAAGGAAGCTGGATTTGGCGTAAATTCTAGGAACAAGCTCATATCTGCCAAAAACACTGTCATAATCACTCAGAAGCTGGGAAAGATTTAGGTTGTGCTTTTCGATTTCATCGATCCAGCGAGTTTCCCTGACATCTGGATCGACAACACGCTGCATATATTGTGCCTGCAAATCTTCGTCCTGCCGCCGCAGATAAAGAACCACAGTCAAAGGCAGGGTGCCGACGGCAGCTTTGTATGCCTTCAGCACTTTCTTACTCCAATAATGGATTTCATTGCTATAAATAAATGTTGTTTGCTGACATGCTGCAATCACATTCTGAAACCCCTTGATCGCCACTTGATACTGTTCAGGTGAAGCAGCTTGAATCATCCTGGCATAATCAGGAAATGGCGTGGCCAAGGGCGCAAGGTTACCCACATAATGAATGTCATTCTCTGCGAGTAGGCTTTTGTTGACTCGCAGGAAAGCTTGGATGGCGGTGGTGCCTGTCTTAGGACGGCCTAGGTGGAGTATGACTCGTTCGGTCATGGTTATACTACAAACAATTGCATTGTGGTCATCTGTAAATTGAAACCAGTCCTCTTACTCGTGTTGGATAATAGCAGAGAGCATCAAACCGGTCAGGATGGGAGGGTGCCAATCCCAGCAGCCCCGGGGTCTTCGGCTGGCCCTCCCAGAGATCATTAGAAGTAAAGGCTGCAAGTTGATGCAGGCTTGCTTGATTTCCGCTTCTGAGGCAAGATGCATGGTGTGGCGGAGCAGAGCTTGGGGCTAGCCTGCGTTCTGGCTCAGCGACCATCCCGTAGCCGAAAGGCTTAACCACTCTCATGAGATGGGTCAGCGACATCGCCCGCCTGGGGGAGAAGCGCAATTCCAGGGTTGCATGCAGATGCCAAGTCGGGTGTGGCCATGGCAGTTTTCCTCAACCATCACACGGGATTGGCTTGCTCAAACTGAGGGAAAGCAGGCTGTGGAGAAGAGCCGCGCACCCAGGCCTATTACCTCTATGCAGATTTGTACCGTTGGTGAAATAACAACGCTGGCACACTAGGGAGGCTCTGGACAACCCCTCAGCGGCACCCGTGAGAGCGCGGAGCTCCCAGTTGGTGCAAGGAACAGCTTTCCACTGGCGACCGGCTGTCCAGAGCTTCCCCAGTGTGGCGACCCGCAAGTGCTGAGACTGGCCAGCGAGGTCCATGACAGGAAGGGATTTCACGCCAGCAGGCAAGGGGGAAGCGGGATTTTTCGAGGTGCCCTGGAGAAGTGATTGCCCAGTGTAAACCACGCCACCGACATCAAGAGTTTTTGAGCTTTTTGCGTCAGATTGAAAAATCAGTTCCTGATGAACTTGATGTTCATCTCATTGTGGATAACGGGAGCACGTCACCTTAGCAGTGAGTAATTATACTTAGGCTGTGGTCAGTGTTGGTGTGCCAATGAGGTCATTCAGATAGGCGCAACGATGGGCGAGTACTTGGGGAACGCGCTCTGCCTTCCACTGAGCACCCGGCA
>JBKDSV010000115.1:0-4770 GCA_046340795.1 Cyanobacteriota bacterium
GTTGAGGGCTTCTTGCTGGTCAGGGGTCATACTGTTGCCGTGGAAAGAGCGTGCTCTGATTCTCACTGATGAACTCCCCATTGACCAATAGATAAATTCTCTTAAGCATTAATACTTATCGCCAAAGTGACGTGCTCCCCGATCTCCTCGTCATTGACGCGGCGAAGTGTGGAGCGATTGAAGGCTGGGAATGTGAGCGTGGGTGATTGCTCCACGACAGCTCGCAATTCATCAAAAATCGGGCTGAGTGCTTCGATCCCAGTCACCACACACCAGATACGAGCCCTTGTCATCGCGACAAAGGCCTCATTGCGTTTGTAGATTTCAATCTCGTCGCGAAAAGTGAGTGGGATCGTTGCACACTGAAAGCGGCAGGCGTAGACCTTGGCAGCTTCATTGCCCTTGGCTCGAAAGATGGTTGAGATCGTGACGGCGCCATCATGACGGAAGACGTCTTTGGAAGTGTCCACGCCTGCGATCACACTGGAGACATCAAGGGCATGCAGGCGATGCTGAAGGTCTCGGAAATAGTCGGCTTCGCGTGAGCCTGTCGGGCCTGTGACCATCAGATCCCATGGATCCAGGCCCTGCTTCAGATCATTAGCAATCTGAGTGGCGATCCAGTCGAGCTCATCGGCATCACTGTCGAAGGTGTTGATGCTCAGGGGGGATCCAAGTGCAGCACGCAGGGCAAAGTCTGGGGCGTCGATGGGGTGAGGACTGGATGAATCGGGCCGCGAGATCGTGACGCCTCGGCCAGCACTCACACTCGCCGCGCTGAAGTCGCCTGCCTCGATCTGATAGCCAATGCGTTCCCAGTCCGTCTGGTTGCTGGGGCCTTGGAGCGCGCCCTCCTCCCGCAACAGGCCCATGTTGACGGCGTGTGCGGCCATCAGCAGCATGCGTGGTGTTCGATAGCAGCGCGCCATGCTCTCAGCCTTGCGTGCGCCACTTGGGTAATTCGGCCCCGTTCGGCTGCCATTGGGGAGGAGATTGCCTCCGAGATCGACGACTGGCGAACCATCAGGATGAGAGCCAAAGATGGCCAGTGGTCGCGGGACAACAAGTGTTCCCAGACCTTGCGCTTCGTCGTAGGCTCAATACAGACGTGAAGGCTCAGCCAGTGAGGCAAGGGCGAGGCGGTAGAAGGAAGGCGGGAGGTCCTGTCCCTCATCAATCGCGATGGCGTCAAAGAGGACAGGGATTGAGGATGCACTTTCCTCCAGTCGATCACAAACGTATTCGAAGGCCTCGGCGGGTGAGACACGCCGGCCCAAATCACTTTCCACGTTGTTTACGGATAAGGCGCGCTGGCCTGACCTTAGGGCCAAGTTTCGATAGAAGCCCTGACGTTCACGGCCACCCCAGGCGTGGAGAATCTGCACCTTTGTCCAGTCAGGTTTGGCGTCGGGATCGCGAACAATGTCGGCGTAGTAGGTGCGAATCAAGCTCAGAACTTGATCATAAAGAGACCTGCTGAAGAACACAAAAGCGACGGACCAGTCGGGATGGACGGCATGGATCTTTGCGATCCGCTTGCAGAAAAGCACCGTCTTCCCTGTGCCGGCCAGGCCACGGATGCGCTGTGGACCCTCTGGAATTCGAAATGCAATGTTGAGCTGGGTCTCATCCAGTGCTTTGATCCGTCCTTCAATCTCATTGACCACCCGAACGGGGCTCTGAGCGGGCGTACCCGTCGGGATGGCTCGAGGCAGGGGACGAGGGAGCGTGCCGCTGAGGTTGGCGCAAAGGACCGCCCATTGTTGATCATCGAGCGGCATTTGTGGCCTTGCTGCAATCGCGGCCTCAAGACGGGCCCGCAATGCCGCTGGCCGCAGATCATCTTTGATCAGCACCACCCCCCGCGTGCAGGGGTGGTCATGCCAGCCGCGCTGCCGCCATTCTGCTTGGCTGATGCCGGGCAGAGCGACGCGGTAGTGACAGGAGAGGAGACCCCGTGTTTCTCTTCGCTCCTCGAATCTGGCTCGGATGGCAAACATGCCATCCTCAGCCTGCTGAGTTGGCATTTCCTGTTCACGATGCCAGCTCGCCATCGACCAGATGGCGCCTTCTACAGAGGCAATGTTGTCGATCCGACATCCCTTGCATTCAAATATCCAAAGACCCAGTCGTCGATGCAGGAAGATCACATCAGGAATCTTCTGTGCATCACCGTTTCGATGGAAGATGGGGTACTTGAAAAAGGCGATGCACTCATCGTTCTCGAAAGCACGGCGCAAGGCATCCCAGAACTGACGCTCTGCAGAATTGGGCTGGAGGGCTTCGAAGTTTTGAAAACGAGAGTGACTCATGGCGTTACATGGCAGAGCCACCAAGAGGCATGGGATCGGGACTGGTCATGCAGGTTGTGATCATTCATGGGTCTCCATCTCATTGATGGCATTCCTGCCTTTCTCCGTGAGCATATACCGCGCACCACGGGCAGCCCCCAACTGCTCGATCTGATCCGTCGCTTTGAGCTGCTTGATCACAGCGGTGAGGGAGACAGCCTCCACGCCCAGGAGCTCGGCGATGGCGTTGCGGCTGAGGCCTTCCGCTGGCGCGGCGGTGAGTACGAGCAGGGTCTGGCGGGTCGCCTCCGCATCCAGGGCTGATTAAAAGTCTCAGCCCGAGTCCGTTTCCGGCTGTCGCAGCGCCATCCCCAGCAGCGTCGTGATGTCGTGCATCCGGGCTTGCAGGCCGGCCCGGATGGAGAGGAAGCCATCGAACCTCAGCAGGTTCAAGGCCGCTGTCCGCAGACTGGCCATCACCCCGGCACCATTGCCCCTGTAGCGATGGGCGTCCTCCTCGAGCTGAGTGTCACGGACCCAGTGCCAGCTCTCGAGGCTCCAACGCTCTCTCACCAGTTGCAGCAAGGCTTCTGGGGTGGTGCGCAGGCTGGAGAGGAATAGATGGGAGGCCTGGAAGGGTTTGCCGTCGCGGCTGCCGGTTGCCCTTAGCTCCAGCATCCAGCTGGTGCCGACCCACGTCTCCTTAATCGACTCCGGTGCCTCCTTCGCCCGCAGGGTCCAGGTGATGTCACGCCCGTGGCCTACCTCGTGACCCGTTGCGGTGAAAGGGATGTGCCGCTTGCCCTGGAACTGGCTCTCGATCTGGTGGTGCAGCTTCTTCTGGTTGGCCTTGACCGTCAGGATGAAGTCGGCCCCCTGCTCCTGGAGGAGTTGAAAAAAGGGCGCTGCGTATGGAGGGCATCCGCCTGAATCAACACGCCCTCCAGATCCAGCTGCCCCATCAACTGTTTGAGAACTCCCCGCTCCTGATTCTCGCCCGTTGCATAGAAGCCCTGGTTGATGGCCACGCCCAGGGCAGGGGAATAGAGCGTCACCTGGGCAATGAAAGCTGATCCTCCATTCGCGGTGGATTCGATCGAACCTCGCAGCGTCTTGCCGTCACACACCAACGACTCCAAACTCTCTGTGCCGCCTGGGATCTGGGCGATTGTCCAGTCGCGAATAGCGGCGCAGAGAGCAGAGAGATCCACGTGTTGGAAAAAGTAGCGGAAGGTAGAATCCGATGGATTACGCCGTAGTTGGATACCCAAAGACTCGGTAAGTGTGCTGTGATGACGCGCAGCAAAGCGTTCCAAATCACGCAGGCTCTGGCATTGGCTCAGGATCCCCAAGATCGCGACCAGTAACAGATACCAAGAGGGGATGCGCACTCCACGGCGCATGCGGGGATCCGGGATCGCCCTGAGAAAACTAATCAGATCGAGATTGCTGAGGGCTGAGACGGCGAGCTCGGACACAAGAAGGAGGTGAGACAATCAACTTCAGCGCATGGACGCAAACCCGGGGAGGACGACTGTGACAGACTTTGAAGCAGCCCTGGGGTGTAGTGGACGTGGAACCGTGGCCGCTGCGCCAGCCAGGAGCGGACTTTGGCGTGCTTGTGAGTGCAGTAGTTGTCGACGATCAGGTGCACGTCGAGCTCGGGCGACACTTCCTTGTCGATCCGCCGTAGGGAACTCAGGAACTCCTGTTGCCGGTGCCTGGGTTTGCACTCGGCGATCACCGAGCCGGTGGCCACGTCCAAGGCGGCAAAGAGTGTGGTGGTGCCGTGGCGGATGTAGTCATGGGTGACACCCTCCACGTAGCCCAGACCCATCGGCAACAGCGGCTGCGTGCGATCGAGGGCCTGAATCTGTGTTTTCTCGTCAACGCAGAGCACAACTGCCTTATCGGGCGGGTTGAGGTATAGCCCGACGATGTCTCTGACCTTCTCAACAAAGAAGGGATCGTTGGAGAGCTTGAACGATTTCTGGCGGTGGGGCTGCAAGGAGAAGGTCTGCAGCCAGCGGTGCGCCGTACTTTTGGAGATGCCTGTGGCAGCGGCCAAGGAACGAGCTGTCCACTGCGTGCAGCCGTCTGCAGGCTTGCTCTGCAGTGCCCTGTTGATCACCTCGGCCACCTTGTCATCTTCATAGGTGCGGGGCCGCCCTGACCTGAGCTCGTCGTGCAAGCCCTCCAAGCCGAGGTCCCGGTAACGCTTGCGCCACTTGCCCACGGTCATGCCCGTCAAGCTCACCCGCTTGGAAATGGCTGTGTTGGTTTCACCGGCTCCGCAAGCCAGCACGATCTGCGCCCGCTGCACGATCGAATGGGGCAACGACCTTGAGTTGGCGATGCTCTGGAGTTGCTGAACCTCGTCGTCGCTGAGAACCAGCGGCGGCATCGGGCGACCAACTGCCATGGAAAGGCACTTCCAGAGGCATTTATTTTAGCAGCTAGTTCCGGGACTGGATACTAG
>JBKDSV010000116.1:0-18990 GCA_046340795.1 Cyanobacteriota bacterium
GTACTCGCCCATCGTTGCGCCTATCTGAATGACCTCATTGGCACACCAACACTGACCACAGCCTAAGTATAATTACTCACTGCTAAGGTGACGTGCTCCCTGTCCAGAGTCCCCCTAGTGGAAGCCGTCCCCTTGCGCCAACTGCGATCTCCGCGCTCTTACGGGTGCCGCCAAGGGGTTTTCCAGAGCTTCCTTTAAGGGCACCTCGAAAAATCACTTTTGGCCTGCCACGACTGGCCAGCGAGGTCAGTGACAGCAAGTGATTTCACTCCGGGAGGCGAGGAGGAGGCGAAATTTTTCGAGGTGCCCTTAACTGCTTAAGCTGTTATTATAGGCGTGTTAAATTTTTCTGCTCTGTCTGCTTAGATTGCTTTAAAAGTGGATGCAAAACGTGCAATTTGGCCCTGGACGAAGAGTCTCATTTTGTGATTGAACTTTCCGCGTTCGAGCTGGAAACTGTTTGGGAAGCTCTGGACAACCGGTCGCCAGTGGAAACTGTCCCTTGCACCAATTGGGAGATCCGTGCTCTCACAGGTGCCGCTGAGGAATTGTCCAGAGTCCCCTTTACGCGGGAGGATGGTTACAGAAATTGACAGGAATCCAGGGCACCTCGAAAAATCACTTTTGGCGTGTCGCGGCTGGCCAGCGAGCTCAGTAATCACTCCGAGAGGTGAGGCGGAATATTTCGATGTGCCCTTCAGATGTCAACGTGTCTCAAAAATTTGGATGACTGGCCCAGAGAGAAGCTGCCAGGCGACTGGGACCGGCTGATCAATGTGCTCCAAGGCAACCTGTTTCAGGTTTGACAACGCAGAACGCAGGCGGTCGCCTGACCTGGTCCGCCAAAGCCGTTGTCATCCAGGCAAGTCGTTGGCGGGCAGGCGGCTTCCCCGTGTGTTCCAGCCAACCACACGGGCCAGGGCCGCTTGCTAGGATCACATACTGAAATCGGCTTGAGATAAGGAAAAGCCGTTTCAGTTCCATTCACCAGCGGCCGGGAGCGTTCATGAGCCAAACGAATGTGACACCGGTAGTGGCGCCAGAACATTATATCAACCGCGAATTCAGCTGGATCGCCTTCAACAAGAGGGTTTTGGCGCAGGCTTTGGATCCGCAGGTACCGCTGTTAGAGCAGGCAAAGTTTAGCGCAATTTTCAGCAACAATCTCGACGAGTTCTTCATGGTGCGCGTCGCCTCGCTGAAATCTCAGCAAGAGGCGGGGGTGAACATCCGCAGCGATGATGGACTGACGCCCTTGGAGCAGCTGGAGGCGATCCAGAAGGAACTGCGTCCACTGCTGGAAATGCAACAGCAGCATTACCGCCAATCCCTCAAGCGCGAACTGGCGGACCATGGCATCTACCTGCTGGATTACTTAAAACTCAACAAACGACAAAAGGAATGGCTGAGTATCTATTTCCGTTCGGAGATCTTTCCGGTGCTCACACCCTTGGCGGTGGATCCAGCCCATCCGTTCCCGTTCATGAGCAACCTCAGCTTGAACGTGGCCGCCCTAATTCGCGATCCTGAATCTGGGCAACGGCAGTTTGCACGGGTGAAGGTACCGCAGAAAATTCTTCCCCGTTTCGTGCCCCTGCCCAACAACCTTTGCGATCGTCATCCCTCACCCGTCTTCACCGCTGTGCCCTTGGAACAGGTGGTAGCCTTCAACCTGGAGATGCTCTTCCCGGGCATGACGATCGAGGGGCATTACTTCTTCCGCATCACACGCGATGCGGATCTGGAGTTGCGAGATCTGGAAGCTGACGATCTGATGGAAGCCCTACAGGAAGGGCTGCGCAAGCGACGGCTGGGGGGTGAAGTGGTGCGACTGGAGGTGGCCAATGAGATGCCTGAGGAGATGGTGCGCCTGCTGATGGAAGGCACCGATGTGGAACCGGAAGACCTCTATCGGATCAACGGTCCCCTGGGGCTGGACGACCTGATGCATCTCCTGAGCATCCCCCTGCCCGAGCTCAAGGACACCCCCTACAAAGGACGCACGGCACCTCCCCTGATGCGGGCTCAGACGACCCTGCTGGAGGATGGCTCGATCAAAGCGGAGGAATTCCAAAGCATCTTCTCAGTGATTCGGCGTGGGGATGTGCTTTTGCATCATCCCTTCGACTTGTTCGCCGCCTCGGTGGAGGAGTTTTTGAACCAAGCGGCAGAGGATGCCTCCGTCTTGGCGATCAAGATGACACTCTACCGCACATCCAAGGATTCAGCCGTGATTGCCGCCTTGATTCGAGCGGCAGAGAATGGCAAACAGGTGCTGGCTCTGGTAGAGCTGAAGGCCCGTTTTGATGAGGATAACAATATCCAATGGGCTCGCCAGCTGGAACGATCAGGTGTGCATGTGGTGTATGGAGTGGTTGGCTTGAAAACCCATACCAAGGTGTTGCTTGTCGTGCGGCGGGAAAAGAAGAGCTTGCGCAACTACGTGCACATCGGCACCGGCAACTACAATTCACGCACCTCCAACCTCTATACGGATCTTGGTCTGCTCAGCTGTCGGCCGGAATTTGGTCAAGACCTGGTGGAATTGTTTAATTATCTCACCGGTTTTTCCAAGCAGCAGAGTTTTCGCAAGTTATTGGTGGCCCCCGTCACCCTGCGCAAGGGGATGGAGGCTCTGATCCGCCGGGAGATCGACCATGCCAAAGCGGGCAGGGGTGGACACATTCGCGCCAAAATGAATGCGTTGGTGGATCCTGCCATCATCGCCCTGCTCTACGAAGCCTCCCAGGCTGGGGTCGTGATTGAGCTGGTGATTCGAGGCATGTGCTGTCTGAGGCCCGGCCTGGCGGGGATCAGCGAGACGATCCGGGTGGTGAGTGTGATCGGGCGATTTCTGGAGCATTCACGCCTCTTTTGGTTCGGCAACGGCGGCCAAGCGGAAGTGTTCATCGGCAGCGCCGACTGGATGCCCCGCAACCTTGACCGACGAGTGGAAGCGGTGGCGCCGATTGAGGAGGCCCAACTCATGAAGGAGTTGGAGGGTCTGTTGGATCTTTACCTCAACGACAGTGACGCCTGGCACATGAATGGTGACGGCACCTACGCGCGGCGGCAGAGCGAGGCCAGGCCAAAGCTGGCTCAAACCACCTTGATCAAGCGCTGGCGCGGCGGATTGACCAGCGGCGGCACGCTCCCCAGCGACTAAGTTCGGGGTGGAGGGAAATCCCTCCCAAACCTTCCGGAATCCGCACAGGCGGCGGCACTCAGCAGGGCAAACGGGGGGGGAGAGCTGGCTTGAATTACAGAAATTCCCCGGATTTCGAATGGCTCATCCGGCCTGTCTCTGCTAAGTTCCGGCCAAATTCGACCGGAGGAGCTAGGGTGATGGGGATCCCTCTGCAATCCGCTCAAGCCTCGGCTGGCGTCTCTGGCGGCAGCGCAGCTCTTGAGCCCCGCATCACAGCGGACAAAAAGCCAGCCATGCCCGTATCCCGCTCGCCAGCCGCAAGCCGACCGGCCAAGCTTGCAGGCCTGGCCGCCACGGACTCGATTGGCTGGTATCTAGGCACCATCGGCCGTGTTCCCCTGCTCACGCCTGCGGAAGAGATTGAGCTGGCCCATCACGTACGGCAGGCTAAAGAGGTGCAGCTCTTGGCACCGGAAACTCTGACCTCCCGGCAGAAACGGCAACTTCGCATGGGCCAACGTGCTCGTGATCGCATGATGGCCGCCAATTTGCGCCTGGTGGTGAGCGTGGCGAAAAAATATCAGAATCAGGGCCTGGAACTTTTGGATCTGGTGCAGGAAGGCGCCATTGGCTTGGAGCGGGCGGTCGATAAATTCGATCCCGGCCTGGGATACAAGTTTTCCACCTACGCGTATTGGTGGATTCGTCAGGGCATGACGCGCGCCATCGATAACAGCGCCCGCACGATCCGCCTGCCGATCCACATCAGCGAAAAGCTCTCCAAGTTGCGTCGCGTCACCGGCGAGCTCTGCCACCGCTTGGGGCGCCAGCCCAATCGCCTCGAACTCGCCCACGGCATGGGAATGAAGCCGGAGGAGTTAGAGGAATTGCTGGCCCAAACCGCCCCCTGTGCCTCCCTGGACGCCCATGCTCGAGGGGAAGAGGATCTGAGCACCTTGGGCGAATTGATCGCTGATCCGGCGAGCCATGGCCATCTCGACACCATGCATAGCCGTTTGCAAAAGGAGCACCTGGTCACCTGGCTCGCCCAGCTCAACGAGCGGGAGCAGAAGATCTTGCGTCTGCGCTTCGGTCTGGAGGGTCAAGAACCCCTCACCCTGTCGGAGATTGGCCGTCAGATCAACGTATCTCGCGAGCGCGTGCGGCAACTGGAGGCCAAGGCAATCATGAAGCTGCGGCTGATCAGCAACCTGCGGCAGGCGGCGTGATCGCCACCTGGCAGGGGAGCCTGTGGCTGGGTCCTGCCCTGGTGGCCGGTTGGCTCAGCGTGTTGGCCCTGCTGGCCAAGGTGGTGCAACAGCGCTGGCCAGCCCAACCGGAGTGGAGTCGCAAGCTGGTGCACATCGGCAGCGGTCCGGTGGTGCTCCTTGCCTGGTGGTGTGGCATCGACCGTGCGCTGGCCCTGCCTGTGGCCGGACTGGTCACCCTGATGGCAGCTCTCAATCACCGCTTGCGGCTGTTGCCCGGCATTGAAGACATCGACCGTCAGAGCTACGGCACGATCGCCTATGGCGCCTCGATCACCCTGCTCTTCGGGCTGTTGTGGCCCGAACGGGCCCAGGTTGTGGCTGCGGGCGTGCTGGTGATGGCCTTTGGCGATGGCCTGGCCGGCCTGCTGGGACCCCTGGTCCGCTCTCCGCGCTGGCAGGTGTTCGGTCAAACCCGCTCCCTGCTGGGAACCAGCGTCATGGGGGTCACAACGGCCGCAGTGTTACTGGCGGTGGCCGCGCTCCAACCCGCCACAGCGCCACCGGTCCTGACCCTGCTGGCCATCGCGGCGATGGCCACCGCCCTGGAGCAGTGGGCCACCGCCGGGGTGGACAACCTCACGGTTCCCCTAGCCGTGGCAGGGTTGTGGCTGTGGCTGGCGCCTGCCGCGCCCTAACCGCGCATCAGCTGCTCACAGCGGGTCGACCAATCCAAGGGCGTGCCAATCGCCGCCACCAGGAGGCGATCAGCGGGTTCCTCCCGCAAACGCAGCTGCCACTGGCGGATGACCTCGGCCCGCTCCATCCACACATCCATCACCGTGCGTTGAATCGCCTCCCCATCCCATCTCCTCCCCCGGGCGATCTCCTGGGCCCAGGTCAGAACGTCATCGAGTTGAAATGGCCGAAAGCCTCCGAAGGCTGGTCCCATGGGGGAAGCCTCCGTCGCTGTGGACGCCTGGGCATCCAGGTTCCGTTGTTCAAGGTAGAAGAGTTGCAAAGGATCAATCACCCCGCAAAACTGCAAGAGGTACGTCATCAGCCTGCATGCGGACCAGATGAGCAAGCTACAAAAGCACAGCCCACGTGTTGTTCAACGCAAACACTTTGATGGGAATGCATCAATCTGGCACTCGCGATTAGGGAGTGCCAGATGCAAGCAATTCGCCCCCCTCCCCTGCGCCCTTAGGCAACCGCCAGTTGGCGGTCCTGCGCCTCCCGGACGGCAGAGGCCAGCTCGTCCAGCAGCTCCAGAGTGGTCGCCAGATCAATGCAGGCATCCGTGATGCTCTGCCCGTAGGTCAGCTGGGACAAGTCGCCAGGAAGCTTCTGGTTGCCAGCCACCAGGTGGCTCTCCAGCATCACACCCATGACATGCACGGATCCGGCCAACACCTGCTGAGCCACATCGCGGAGCACATCAGCCTGGCGCCGGTAGTCCTTGTTGCTGTTGCCATGGCTGCAATCCACCATCAGCCTGGCCGGCAGACCCTCCCGCGCCAGCTGGGCCGCCGCCGCCGCCACCGACTCCCGCTGATAGTTCGGTCCCCCCTTCCCGCCCCGCAACACGAGGTGGCCATCGGGATTGCCCGTGGTGGAGACGATCGCGGCGTTGCCTTCCTGGCTGATGCCCAGGAAATGGTGTGGTTTGGCCGCCGCTTCCATGGCGTTGATGGCCGTGATCGCACTGCCATCGGTGCCATTTTTGAAGCCGATGGGCATGGACAGACCGGAGGCCATTTCCCGATGGGTCTGGCTTTCTGTGGTGCGGGCGCCGATGGCGGTCCAGCTGATGAGATCGGCGATGTATTGCGGCACCACCGGATCCAGGAGCTCAGTGGCGGCGGGCAGGCCCAACTCAGCGAGGTGGAGCAACAGACCGCGGGCGCGCCTCAGCCCCGTGTTGATGTCGTAGCTGCCATCCAGATGTGGATCGTTGATCAGGCCCTTCCAGCCGACCGTGGTGCGCGGCTTCTCGAAGTAGACGCGCATCACCACCTCCAGCTGGGCGCGGTGCTGACGATGGACCGGAGCGATGGCGGCGGCATAGTCCTTGGCCGCCTCCACGTCATGGACGGAGCAGGGACCGACGATGACGAGCAAGCGATGGTCGCCGGCATGAAGGATGGCCTTGACGCGCTCTCGCGCCAGTTGCACGGTGCGCACGGCTGTTTCCGTGATCGGCATTTCGCGGTGCAGGGCCTCCGGGGGCACCAGCGGCCGCGTTTCCACAACGTGGAGATCGGAGGTGGGAATCATCAAGCAAGCCTGCGGCTGGAGCCGCCACGGGGCAATCCATTGTTTACCCTAACCGGCTGCGACCTCTCGTCGAAGCCACCGACTACTCCGCAAGCGGGAAGCTCGCAAGGAAGCAAGGGAAACGCGGGCACCAGCCGCGCTCTCAAGGCTGGATCAACCCTCCCCCCAGCACCACATCGCCGGCGTAGAACACGGCGGCCTGGCCAGGCGTGATCGAAAACTGCGGCTCCGCGAAGTCCAGCCGCACCGCCTGTGCACCTTCTGAGAGGGGCACCAGCCAGGCGGGCTCTGGCGCCGTGCGGTAGCGCACCTGCACCTCCACAGCCAAGGGACCCTCCGGTGGCGCCATCGCCACCCAGTTCACCGCCCCCACCTGGCAGCGCGCCCGGGTCGCCTCTGCCCGCGGCGCCACCACCACGCGGTTGAGGGCCCCATCCAGCCGCACCACGTGCAGAGGCTCTCGCCAGGCCACCCCCAGCCCGCGACGCTGGCCGATGGTGAAGTGCTCGATCCCGTCATGGCGCCCCACCACTGTGCCGTCTGGCAGCGTGATCTCCCCGGGGCGGGGTGCCAGGTGGGCATCGAGGAAGGCTTTCATGGAGCCGTGGTGCTCCGCCAGGCAGAGATCCTGGCTTTCGGGCTTGGCGGCGGTCCTCAGCCCAAGTCGGGCGGCTTCCTGCCGAGTCTCCTCCTTGGCCATCTCTCCCAGGGGAAACACCAGGGCGCCCAGCACCGCCTGGGGGAGGTCGTAGAGGAAATAGCTCTGATCCTTCTGGCGATCCAGACCCCGCAGCAGCTGATGACGGCCCCGGCCATCGCCGGGAACGGGCAGGGGATCTCCCCCGTCGGCATGGCGGACGCGGGCATAGTGGCCTGTGGCCAGCCGGTCGATCCGCCGCACGTCGCGAGCCCAGGCGACCATCGGGCCGAATTTCACGGCCCGGTTGCAGCGCGAGCAGGGCAGGGGCGTGAGGCCTGCGCCGTAGCCCTCCACAAGAAAGGACACGATTTCACGTTGAAAGTGCGCGCGGAAATCGATCAGATGGTGGGGGATGCCCAGCTGTTCACAGATGGCCACCGCATCCACCAGACCCTCCGCGCAACAGGCGCCCTTGCCACTCATCAGCCACAGGGTGAGCCCCTCCACCCGCCAGCCGGCCTCCACCAGCAAGGCCGCCGTGAGGGAACTGTCCACCCCGCCGGAGAGGCCCACCACCACCTGATGATCCCCAGGCCAGCGGCGCAGCCGCTCCAGGGTCGCCGCGCCAGCGGGGGTGCACGGGCCGTCTCCAGCAGGAGCCGCCGGGCGGTCGGGCACGCCGGCAGGAGCGGGCTCCGCCGAGGGGAGGGCCTCCGTTCGGTTTGCGGTGGCGGCGGCGGTGGTGGCCAGGGAGGCAGGGGGAAAGGTCATGGCGCCGGGATCGGCAGGAGAGCGGCTGGCTGGGATGCGCCGTGCGTTTCCATGATGGTCGCCCGCCTCCTCCCCGCCCCTCCCCTTGCCGTGACGGATTGGTCTCTCCAGCGTTCCCCCGGGGCCAGCTCACCCCCGGCCTCCTGGCCCGCGCGCGACGCCGACCATCTGCTGGTGAGCGGTGCCCAGATGGCCGCCCTGGAGGCCCAGCTCTTCGCCAGCGGCCTTCCGGTGGAAGCCTTGATGGAGAAGGCCGCCCTCGCCATCAGCCGACGCTTGCTGGCAGCGTCACCCGGCGATCCGGGGCTCCTCCGCCGCGACGGTGGCGCCACGGCGGCAGTGGTGGTGCTGGTGGGTCCGGGGCACAACGGCGGTGACGGACTGGTGGTGGCCCGGGAACTGCACCTGGCGGGGGTGCCTGTGCGGCTGTGGTGTCCCTTTGCCCGCCGCAAGCCCCTCACAGAACGCCACTGGAGCCATGCCCGCTGGCTGGGGATTCCCCTTCTGGAGGAGCCTCCCGATCCGAAGGAGCCAGGTCTGTGGATTGACGCCCTGTTCGGCAATGGCCAGAGCCGCGCCCCTGGGGCCGCGATTGAAACCCTGCTGCAGGATCGGGAACGGGCCGGCACGGGCCCACTGGTGGCCATCGACGTGCCCACCGGTCTGTGCGGCGACACCGGACGGCTGCTGGGTCGACAGGCGGCTCGCGCCGAGCTCACCCTTTGCGTCGGCCTGTGGAAACAGGGCCTGGTGCAGGATGACGCCCTGCGCTGGGTGGGCCGGCTGGAGCGGGTGGATCTGGCGCTCCCTGGGGCCCTCCTCGATCAGCTGCCGCCCGAGCAGCCCCTTGGCCTGGGGGGGCCTCGCGGAGGCCGGCTGGACGGGGAGCGGGCACCAAGACCGCTGGCGGATCCCGCTGCGGACAAGTACGCCAGGGGTCGTTTGTTGGTGATCGCCGGCAGTGCTGCCTACCGGGGCGCCGCCCACCTGGCGCTGGCGGGAGCCACCGCTGCGGGGGTGGGCAGCCTGCGGGCCGCCGTGCCCACCGCCGTGGCCGACCAGCTGTGGTTGGTGCTGCCCCACGTCGTGTTGGAGGAGAGGCCCCTGGCGGAAGGTGCCCTCGAACGGCTGGACGCTGTGCTGGTGGGGCCCGGGCTGGGTCCAGCTGCTGCGGGGGTCTGCGGAACAGAGGGCCGCGAGCCCTGGTGGGGCGCCTTGCAAGCCTTCGGCGGGCTGCTGGTGGTGGATGCCGATGGTCTGAACCGGATCGACCCGGAGTGGCTGAAGGAGCGTGTCGGACCCACCTGGATCACGCCCCACGCCGCGGAGTTCCGCCGGCTCTGCCCCGCCCTGGCGGAACGCCCCCCCCTGGAGGCCGCCAGCGAAGCGGCCCGCCTCTGCGGGGCGACTGTTCTGCTGAAAGGAGCCCGCAGCGTGATCGCCGCCGCCGATGGCCGGCGCTGGCAGCTCCTGCGGGCCTGTGGTGAGGCGGCCCGGGCCGGATTGGGAGATGGACTGGCGGGCTATGCGGCTGGCCTGGGGGCCCGGCTCAGCGGTCCAGCGGGCAATGGAGCCGACGCCAGCGGCCTGGCGGTGGCCGCCCTGGACCACGCCCTGGCCGGTTGCCGCGCCGCCCGGGAGCTCGGGCCAGGAGGGGCCACACCCCTGGCAGTGACAAAGGTTTTGGCGGAGAGGCCCAACCCTTAGGACCCCACGGCGGCGCTGTGTGGAGCAGCGGTCGCGCATCCGGGTTCAGGGGCCAGGCAGGATCCGGTGGACAATTCTCCAGCCAGAACCCGGGGGAGCACGGCGGCGCGGTGCAGTGGCTGGGGGAGGACGGCCGGGACCTGGCGCGGCTCTGGCTGGCTCGAGAGCCGCCACAAGGGCGAGCTTCAAACCTGACAGCTCTTACAATCGGCGGGCTTGTGCCGCTCGCCAGCATGGCCACGGAAGAAGAACAGTTCTTCATGCGTGAGGCAATCCGGCTGATGCGCGAGGCTGGCATCAGCAACAAAACCGGTGGACCTTTTGGTGCACTTGTCGTCAAGGATGGGAACGTTGTTGGTGTTGGCGGCAATACGGTGATTCTCGACAACGACCCCTCCGGTCACGGCGAAGTGAATGCCATCAGACATGCATGCAAAACACTGGGCAGATGGAATCTGTCTGACTGTGTGCTGTACACCAGTTGCCAGTGCTGCCCGATGTGCTACTCCACAGCCTACTGGGCCAGGATCAAAAAGATCTACTACGCAGCCTCATGGGCTGACTATGACGACTGCTTCCGCCAAGATACTGATCTCAAGCAAGATCTTGAGAAACCAATCAGCCAATCACAGATTCCGCAGATTCAGATTCTGCGCTCTGAAGCCGTTGCGGTGTGGAATGAGTTCCGCAACTTGCCTGATGGGGCTCGCTACTGATGCCTTCCGCTGCCAACAAGCCCCCCATCGTCGAAACGGCTCCCATTCGCATCCTGCTGTTTGCCAGCCTCAGGGAACAGGCCGGCTGGGCGGAACGATGCTGGAGCCTGGCCTCCAGCGAGGCCGATGGGGAACCCCTCACCCCGCGCCGAATCTGGCAGACGCTGGGGCTGCCCGGGACCTGCGACAGCTTGCGTGTGGCGATCAATCAACAGTTCGCGGATGCCGAAACGGTCTTGCGTCCAGGGGATGAGCTGGCGTTTCTTCCTCCGATCAGCGGCGGCTGATGAACACCCCGACCCAACTGCGGATCCACCTGTGGCATGCCCCCTTTGATCCTCTGGCGCTGCTCGCCCAATGGCAGCGGGATCTGATCGCGGCCGCAGAGCCCCCGGGAGCGGCGGAAAGCCTGTTCATCGGCCGGGCGCGGGGCAGCACAGCCGATGGCGCGGCCCTCGCCAGCCTTGAACTGGAGCATTATCCCGGCATGACGGAGAAGCAGTTGCAAGGGCTGGCTCTGGACTGCTGCCAACGCCACCGCGTGCGCAGTTGTCTGGTGCACCACCGGATCGGCCACGTCTTGCCTGGAGAGGCGATCGTGCTGGTGGCGATCGGCGCCGACCGGCGTGGACCCGCCCAACGCTGCTGCCAGGACCTCCTGGAGGCTCTCAAACACGAGGCGCCGTTCTGGAAGCGGGAGTGGCGGGCGGATGGCGGCAGCGCTTGGATCACGGGCAACACGCCGCTCTGAGCCAATCCGTGCCGCGGCCCGTTTTCCCCCCTCGGCGGTGCGGCCAGGACGCGCTTCGTGGCGCGGAAAGACGGGCCGCAGGGTCGGTCATCCATGGCACACCCCGGCCTCCAGCCTCACAACCGTCGCCATTGCCACCCAAGGCGGGCCCGGCCAGCGCTGAGAATGACCGCACCTGTTGGCTGATGGAAGCAGATGAGCGCCCCCACCCTGGCCCCCGCCGACCTGCTACCCACGTACCGAGCCGCCGCGGCGGAGCGGCAGAACCAGGGCCTTCCTCCCCTGCCCCTCACCGCGTCCCAGACCCAGGCCCTCACCACCTTGCTGGAAGCGCCGCCCGCGGGGGAGGAGGCGACGCTGCTCAACTTGCTAAGCGAGCGCATCCCCCCCGGCGTGGATGAGGCCGCCTACGTGAAGGCCAGCTGGCTGAGCGCCGTGGCCCGAGGACAAGCCAGCAGCCCACTGATCAGCCCGGTGGAAGCGGTGCGGCTGCTGGCCACCATGATTGGCGGCTACAACGTGGGCGCCCTGATCGCGCTCCTCTCCAGCCCCGACGAGATGATCGCCGAGGCCGCTGCCACGGGCCTGAGTCGCACCCTGCTGGTCTACGACGCCTACCACGATGTGCTGGAGTTGGCCGGCGGCAACCCCCATGCCCAGCGAGTGATCGACAGCTGGGCCGCGGCGGAGTGGTTCACCGCCCGGCCCGAGCTGCCCGCGGAGATCACCGTGACGGTGTTCAAGGTGGAGGGAGAAACCAACACCGACGATCTCTCTCCCGCCACCCACGCCACCACCCGGCCTGACATCCCTTTGCACGCCACAGCGATGCTGGAGACCCGTCTTCCCGGCAGTTTGGCACGGATCGGAGAGCTGAAGGCCAAGGGCCATCCGGTGGCTTACGTGGGCGATGTGGTGGGCACGGGCAGCTCCCGCAAGTCGGCGATCAACTCTGTGCTCTGGCACACCGGCAGCGACATCCCCCATGTGCCGAACAAGCGTGGCGGCGGCGTGATCCTCGGGGGCAAGATCGCACCGATCTTTTTCAACACCGCCGAGGATTCCGGCGCCCTGCCGATCGAGTGCGATGTCACGGCCCTGGCCACGGGGGATGTGATCACGCTGCGCCCCTATGCCGGCACGATCGAGCGCGCCGCTGGCGAGCCGAAGGCCGGGGAAATCGTGGCTCGCTTCTCGCTCAAGCCGAGCACGATCACCGACGAGGTGCGCGCCGGTGGCCGCATCCCCCTGCTGATCGGCCGCTCGCTGACAGACAAGGTCCGCTCCCAGCTGGGTCTGCCCGCCAGCGAATTGTTCATCCGCCCCGTGGCCCCGGCCGACACCGGCAAGGGCTACACCCTGGCCCAGAAGATGGTGGGCAAGGCCTGTGGCCTGCCAGGCGTGCGTCCCGGCACCAGCTGCGAACCGCTGATGACCACCGTGGGCAGCCAAGACACCACCGGACCGATGACCCGCGATGAGATGAAGGAACTGGCCTGCCTCGGCTTTTCCGCCGATCTGGTGATGCAGAGCTTCTGCCACACCGCTGCCTACCCCAAACCCGTGGATCTCAAAACCCACGCCGAACTGCCCGACTTCATGGCCTCCCGCGGCGGCGTGGCCCTGCGCCCTGGCGACGGCATCATCCACAGCTGGCTCAACCGCATGCTCCTGCCCGACACGGTGGGTACCGGGGGCGATAGCCACACCCGCTTCCCGCTGGGCATTTCTTTCCCGGCCGGATCCGGTCTGGTGGCCTTCGCCGCCGCCATCGGCGCCATGCCGCTCGACATGCCGGAATCCGTACTGGTGAAGTTCTCCGGTTCGCTGCAACCGGGGGTCACCCTGCGGGATGTGGTGAATGCCATCCCCTATGTGGCCATTCAGCAGGGCCTGCTGACAGTGGCCAAGGAGGGCAAGAAGAATGTGTTCAACGGCCGCATCATGGAGATCGAAGGATTGCCGGATCTCAAGCTGGAGCAGGCCTTTGAGTTGACAGATGCCACGGCCGAACGCAGTTGCGCCGGAAGCACGATCAAGCTTTCGGTGGAGACCGTGAGCGAATACCTGCGCAGCAACGTGGCCCTACTCAAAAACATGATGGCCCGCGGCTATGGCGATGCCCGCACCCTGGCCCGCCGCATCAAGGCGATGCAGACCTGGCTGGCCGATCCGGTGTTGTTGGAGGCCGATGCTGACGCCGAATATGCCGCCGTGATCGAGATCGACCTTGATGCGATCAGCGAGCCGATCCTGGCCTGCCCCAATGATCCTGACAACGTCAAAACCCTCAGCGCGGTGGCAGGCGAGCGGATTGACGAGGTGTTCATTGGCTCCTGCATGACCAACATCGGCCACTACCGCGCCGCCGCCAACGTGCTGCAGGGCCAGGGGCAGAACGCCGCCCGCCTCTGGGTGTGCCCGCCCACCCGCATGGACGAGGAGAAGCTGAAGGAAGAGGGCTATTACGCCATCTTCGAAGCTGCCGGATCTCGCATGGAGATGCCCGGCTGCTCGCTGTGCATGGGCAACCAGGCAAGGGTGGAAGACAACACCACCGTGTTTTCCACTAGCACCCGCAACTTCAACAATCGTCTCGGCAACGGCGCCCAGGTGTACCTGGGCAGCGCCGAACTGGCGGCCGTCTGTGCCCAGCTGGGGCGCATTCCCGCCAAAGAGGAGTATCTGGCCATTGCTGCGGAGAAGATCGATCCCTACGGCGCGGAGCTCTACCGCTATCTCAACTTCGACCAGATTGAGGGGTTTGAAGATGCCGGCCGCGTGCTAAGTGCGGAGGAGGAGGCGAAGATGTTGGCAGAAGTTTGATGTCCATCTCTGCCTTGCTGCAGCAATTCTTACAGCGGCTTTTGGCAATGGACGTTCCCGCAAGGCTCCGTACCCTGGTTGACGTCATTCACGATCCATTGCCATGACGCGCGCTCTCCAGGTGGGTGGTCCCTGCCTTCCCGCTGGATTGGCCCTCGCCCTCGCCGCCACCCTCGGATTGACCAGTTGCTCTCCCACCACCAAGGAAGCCGTCCAACAGTCAGGTGAAGCGGTCCGTCAAGCGACGAAGGAAGGAGTTGGCGCCATCGGCCAGGCAGCCAAGGAAAAAGCAAATGCCATGGGCAAGGCCGCCAAAACCGCCGCCATGGCCACAGGACAGGCCGCCCTTGCCCCAGCGGTCGGTCCCGTGCTGGATCTGCTGAAGAAGAGCGAAGCGGACATCAAGGCGGGTAACCTCGGCGCCGCCATCACCGCCATGGGTGGCTTCCCAGTGCTTTGGGACAAGGCCGCTCCAGTGATTCAACCCCTGGCTGGCGACAAGTGGGGGCCTGTTGATAGCGCCGCCAAGGCCGTGATCAGCACCTTTGGCGGAGGCACCAAGCCCGACGCCGCCACGGCCGGCTCCGCGATCTCCGGCCTGATAGGCCCCCTGGCCGGCCTGCTGAGCAGATGAGCGGGATGTTCCCCTCAGCCAGTCTCTAAGGAAGCTCTGGACAACTGGTCGCCAGTGGAAGCTGTCCCTTGCACCAACTGGGATCTCTACGCTCTCACAGGTGCCGCTGAGGGGTTTTCCAGAGCCTCCCTAATTGAGGGCACCTCGAAAAATCACTTTTGGCCTGCCGCGACTGGCCAGCGAGGTCAGTGACCGCAAGGGATTTGACTCCAGGAGGCGAGGAGGCGAGGAGGCGGCGGAATTTTTCGAGGTGCCCTTGAGCTCTCGCCAGCCGAACAGCGCCAAAAGATCGTTGTCGTCGCCGCAGGCCACCAGTCACGGGTCGGACTCCAGCCCGGAGCCTGTCGCAGGGTCCGTCAACAGGTGTCGCGGGAAGGCGGAGCGGGCGCGGGCGCCGCGGGGGGGACAGCGCCCTCCGTGATTCAGATCCTCAGGTCATGATCAACGAAGCACAGCGGCGATGACCATTCCTCCTCTGGTTCTGGTGCACGGAATGCTCGACACCTCGGCGGTGTTCAACAGCCTCCAACGGGAGCTCAACGGACGGAGGCAACCCCTCTTGATTCCTGACCTGCCGTTGCGCCTGGGACGCACATCCGTCGAGGAGGGGGCCGACCTGCTGGCCCACTCCATCGATGCCGCCCTGGGGCGGGAACAAACCCTGGATCTGCTGGGGTTTTCCATGGGCGGTGTGATCGGCCGCTACTGGATCCAACTCCTGGGAGGCCATCGCCGCACCCGGCGCTTTCTCAGCGTCGGCAGTCCCCAGCAGGGCACGCTCACCGCCCAGCCGTGGCCAGGCTGGTTGTTCAGTGGCATCGCCGATCTGAAGCGGGGCAGCGCCTTGCTGGAGCGGCTCAACGGCGATCTCGATCGCCTGAGCCGGATCGAATGTCACAGCTACTACTCTCCTCTGGATCTGGTGGTGCTGCCTGGCTGGCGCGCCGTGCTGCCGGTGGGGGCGGTCAGCATGCTCCCCGTGCCCACCCACCCCCAGCTGCTGCGGGATCCAGCGGCGATCAAACCGCTCGTGAAAGAACTGCTGCGGCCCTGAGTGACAACCGATCGCCGTCCCCGGCCTCCGCCGCGCGGAGCTGTCTCCCTTCCCTTGGCGGACCTAGCGTGAAGAGCGGCCGATGGACAGGGGATGGCGATGGGGTGGCTGGAAGGTTCGATCCTGGTGCGTTGGCTGATCGGCTGGGCCCTGGCTTCGCGCCTGCCTTTGCTGCCGCCTGGCTCCCCCCGCCACCCCCGCAAGCTCTCGGTGCTGATCCCAGCCCGCAATGAGGCGGCCACCCTGCCCCATCTGCTCGCCGACCTGGCCCGCCAACGGCGCCCAGCCGACGAGGTGATCGTGATCGACGATCACTCCAGCGACGACACTGCCGCCATCGCGCGCCATGCCGCGGGGTCGTTGCCGATCCGGGTGATTCAGCCGCCGCCTCTGCCCGCTGACTGGTGCGGCAAGACCTGGGCCCTGCACCACGGCGTGCAGGCCAGCAGCGGAGATCTGCTGCTGTTTCTCGATGCCGACACCGAACCCGGCCCTGAGTTTGTGGAGCGGCTTCTGGCGCGCCATGAGGCTTTGGGGGGTCTGGTGTCGGTGCAGCCCTATCACCGCACGGAGAAGCCCTATGAGCAGCTTTCGGTGTTGTTCAACCTGGTGGGCCTGATGGCCGTGCCGCTGGGGCCGTGCTGCGGGGTGGCGTTCGGGCCCGTCCTGCTCTCCAGCCGCGCGGATTACGACCGCAGCGGTGGCCATGCGGCGGTGGCCAGCAAAGTAGTGGAGGACTGGTTTCTGGGCCATTGCTACGAACGGGTCGGCTTGCCCGTGAGCGCCTGCATCGGCTACGGCCAGATCGCCTACCGCATGTATCCCGGCGGGCTGGGCGACATGGTGATCGGTTTCGACAAAAACTTCGCCACCGCCGCGGGCGAGGTGCGCTGGCCCCGGATGCTGGCGGTATTGCTCTGGCTCTCGGGCCTGTTCTGGGCAGCCTGGTGCCTCCCCGCCGCCCTGCTGGGCTGGCCCCTGGTCGGCACGTCGACGCTGGGCCCGAACGCCCTGATCTACGCCGCCTTTGCCTTGCAGTTGCTTGTGCTGACGCGGCGCGTGGGGCGCTTCCGCTGGATCAACCTGCTGTTTCCCTTGCCGGTGCTCTTTTTTCTCGGGGTGTTCCTGCTGGCGATCCTCAACCTGGAGCGGGGCCGGGTGCGCTGGAAAGGCCGCAGCTTTCCCACCCGCGGATGACCGTCCAGGCGCTGCCGCCCCTGATCAGCTCGGCGGCCTTCTGGCTTCTGGCCGCTCTGGTGGTGGGTCTGGGGGCCAACCAGCTGCCGCTCCGGTGGCTGACGACCGTGGAGCGGCGTCCCCCCCGTGTGCCGCCCCAACGCCATCCGGGCCACTCTGTTGTACTGGGGACCCCGGGCATTCGCACTTGGAAGCACTGGATTCCCGATGCTGGTGGTGTCCTGCCGGGCGGGGTGCGCAAGGCCAGCCTGGTGCGGCGGGATCCGGCGGCGCTGCGGCGGCTGGTGGTCGAAACCCGGCGGGCTGAGCTGGTGCATTGGCTGCTCTGGCCCGCCGGGCTGCTCACTGCCCTCTGGCTGCCGCCATCTGGCCTGCTGGTGAACGTGGTGTTTGCCACCCTGTTCAACCTCCCCTGCGTGCTGCTGCAGCGCTTCAACCGCGCTCGCCTGCGGCGCTGCTTGGCCCGCATGGGTGCCTGAGGCGGCGTTCAGGCCCCCAGCACGGTGGCCTGCAGGGTCAGCGCCACAGCCAGACCAGGCGCCTCCGCGTGGGGAGCCACCACCAAGCGATGCACGCCGGGCTCCAGGACGAACCTGTCGCGATCGACATCAAAATAGGCCAGGCGTCGCAGTGGAATGGCCAGACGCAGGCGCCGCGCTTCGCCCGGCTCCAGGCTCAGTCGCTGGAATGCCACCAGGCTGCGCCGCGGGCGCTCCAATAGGTGGCCTGGTGGCTCCAGATAGACCTGCACCACCTCCGCGGCCGCCAGCGGGCCGGTGTTGCGCACGCGCACCGTCAGTTCCACCGCTCCGCTTTCCTCCGTGCCGTTGGCTGCCGCCGCGCTGTGCAGCACCGCTACCGGCTCGCTGCGCATGAAGGAGCTGTAGGAAAGTCCGAAACCGAATGGATAGGCCGCTGCCTGGCCCAGACGCTGCAGCCGCCGGTAGCCATGCCAGAGGTCATAGACCACCCGGGGGGCGCGGGGCTCGAACGGAGGCAGGTCGTCTTCACTGACGGGAATGGAGAAGGGCAGCCGGCCGGAGGGCGACACCTGACCGAAGAGCACCTCAGCGAGGGCATGGCCGCCCTGCTCACCGGGATACCAGAGCAGCAGCAGTCCCGGCACCAAATCCGCCCAAGTGTCACAAAGAATTGCGCCACCCCCCATCAACACCCCCACGGTGCGTGGATTGGCCGCGGCGATAGCGCGGATCAGGGCCACCTGCTCGCTGGGTAGCTGGAGGGAGGTGCGATCGCCGGCGGCGAAGTCGCCCCCCTCACTGGCGGAGGCATGGCTGGTGAGCCAGGCGATCCCCCCTGTGAACCGTTGCCACAACGGTCGCCACCGCGGCCAGCCGGGGCTCCGCAGGAGCCCGTCGGGAGGGGGGATCTTGGCCAGAACCGGCGCGATATCGCCGGGGTGGATGTGCTCCCCCTCCAGGCGCCAGTCCAGCCCTGCCACCACCACCGCCGCGTCGCAGCGGGCCGCGAGGGCCGCTGCTCTGTCGAGCTGGTGACCAGGGTCGTGGTGGATGGGCAGGTCGGGGCGGGCCGCCTGCAGGCCCGCCAGCGGCGTCACCACGGCGCCCGGCGGCGGCCGGGTGTCGGAGGAGCCGCGATCCCCGAGGTTCGCCACCGCCGCCAGGGGACCGATCACCGCCAGGGAACCAAGATCGCCCAGGGGCAGTAGGGCGCCCTCATTGCGCAGCAGCACGATCGCCTGTCGCGCCGCCTCACGGGCCAGGGCCAGGTGCTCCGGGCAGCGGCGCAGGGCAGGGGGATGCTCGCCCGCCGGCATTCGCAGCTGCAGCCGCAGCTGGCGGAGCACCGCGTCGTTGATCCGCTCCATGGGCAGCCGACCTTCTGTCAGCGCTTGGCTGAGGCAGCCCTGGAAGATCATGCGAAAGGGCATCTCCAGGTCTTGGCCCGCCAGCAGGCCGGCCACCCCGTCCCGCAGACCGAAGATGAAGTCGGTCACGACCACCCCCTGGAAGCCCCAGCGCCGCTTGAGGATCCCGTCCAGCAGTTCGGGGTGTTCGCCACACCAGCGGCCGTTCA
>JBKDSV010000117.1:0-4249 GCA_046340795.1 Cyanobacteriota bacterium
GGGGACGGCTTCCACTAGCAACCGGTTGTCCAGAGCTTCCTTAGCTCCATCAGCCAGAAGCTTGACGGAATGTGCCGCTTTGCGAGAAGCAAGCAGGGCTGGATGGGCGTGGCAGGGCATCTCGCCCTGTGAACGCGTATAATTAATCAGCCCCTTCTGAGCGCACGACCCATCGTCGCAGGGTGAATCGGCACTTGAACTGCTCGTAGCAAACGTTGGGGATCGCTTCCTGTTATGGCGGGCCAAGGCCAGTTCACAACCTCTGCCATTCGCAGGCGGTTCAGGGCTACCTCCATGGCCGCCTCTGGACGGCCGGCCTGAAGCAACTCAACCCAGCGGTCACGATCACCTTGGATCGGAACGTGCTCAGCAAAGTGCCATTGGTTGAGCAGCAGACCTGCCAGGTAGTCCGCAGGGAGCCAGGGAACCTGCTCCTCGGGCTCCGGTAGAGGCGGTAGGCCCTCTCGGGCGATCCACCGCAAACCAACCGACAGATCCTCGACAAGGGCATGATCGATTCGATCTTCTAAAAGCAACACCACATCAGCCAGGGAGGCATGGGGTTGGTGGCTTGCTAAAGACAATCCCAGACGCCATTCTGGACCATCCAGTTCGCGCGTCAACAAGTCAAACCACTCTGGAGGCAGTTCCTTGCGGCCGAAGCGGAAACAGTTCAGTTGTTTGTTACCAGCATTGAGATCTTCTTGCAGACGCCACGCCACCAGATGGCGCAGCAACACAGCAAAGGAGCCCCCACCTCCGGAGAGAGTCTCCAATTCGGCCACCACACGCTCGGCGGAATGGCGATAGCTCGCGGGAACAGCGGGATCCCGCGCGCGCCTGCGAAGGGTGTTGGCGAAGGCGGCAACACCTGCCAAGGCATCCGTGCGATCCTCTCGCCCATCCCCCAGCGGAAACAACTCGATCAGGGAAGGGATCTTGGTGCCCTTCCCAACGCGGGGCGGGAAGGCGTAACGCGCGAATCCTGAAAGCGCCTGCTCACGGCCGAGGCGGGTGGCGAAAAGAGCAAAGTCTGTGCCAGTGACGATTTGGCGCGGGAGGGGAAGCATGGCCGCGCGGCCGAGCGCCAGGCTCACCTCCTCCAGCGTGACAGGGGCGTCCCAGAGTGGACACCACAGTTCCTCAGAGCGCTGGCCTTTGTTTTCCAACCAACTGCTGGAGGGGTGGCCAGCGGAGTTGTGAACCACCGCGAGGGTGAAGCTGGCTTGACGAGATCCGCCCTGGCCTTGCTCATCTTGATTCGCGGTGAGGGCATAGCCCTGGAAGAAGGTCATGCCCTCCGCCAAAAGGATCAGATCAGCCGGATTGGCCTTGGTGCTCTGGGTATCGGAGATGGCAACGCGATAGCCCTGCTGCCCGTCCCCGCGGCTTGCGGGGTCGTAGATGAGGGTGTTTCCCTCATTCATCAGCACACCCGAATGGCTGTCGCCAAAGATCGCCGCTTGAAAGTGTTCTGCTCTGGCAATAGAGAGAGACTTCACGAACTGGTCGCCGAAATCGGCACCAATGAAACCAGCTGTGCCACCCAGTAAGGCGGGATAGCGGGCAATGGCCTTTCCTTTGGCGTCTGTGGTTGTGACGGCGCAGATTTTGAGCCAGGAGACAAAGGCATCGTTGCCGCTTTCACGGCTGAGGTGATCAAAGGCCTCGACCTTGTCATCGCCCTTGACTTTCCCGCCACTGACATAGGTGGGCATGACGCGAGCGGCCACGGCAGCGACCTGACGCAAAACGCCGAATCTGTCTCCCTCCAGAGCGAGGATGGCCGCCGGGATCTCCCCATCCAGAAAGCCCTTACCGGTCTTGGGCTTGTTCCAAGGCGTCAAGCATGGCGACGGCCGATACGCCTCAGCGAAGAAGGACGCCAACTCCCTGGGGCTCACGGCAGATTGCAGATGAAAACACCCTTCCCGCCAGAAGCCGCGGGCCTCTGGATCGAGCTGGGCATTCACCACCTTGAGGAGGCCAAGTGCACCGAGGTAGCTGGACAGCGGAGTGACCGAAAAGGCGGTTTGCATGGGTTGTGTCGTTGTCATGCCACTGCTTCCAGGCGTCCGGCGCCGAAATGTCTGCCCCAGCCCACTCCCAGCAAGGGCAAGGGATGCTCAGCTTGCAGACTCAAGTGGTAGCCCAGTGAAGAAGCGGCCTTGCGCTCTCCACGGCTAAACAGTTGATTCTCATCCACCACATCCACGACTTGCGCGGTGATGCGGCCATGGGTGGGGTGATCAACGCTGATGGATCCCTCCTGCTCCTGCCACTGGAAGGACGCCGCCGACAATTTGCCCTGCTCACCAAGGCCCCAGAGCAGGGATTGGATTGCCTGTGCGGCAGGGGTGCGCTGAATCTTGCCGGACCTGGGGGTGGTGTAAAGAAGCATGGGTGTAACCGTGCGCAGCTTTCGATCTGTCGCGATTGGAGTGGCATCCAGCCGCATCAGACGCAACGGCACATGCACTCCGCCCCTTCCGTAGAGACGTTGGAGGCTGCGAAGGGCTTCCACTTCGCTCTCACCAAAAGGCTGGGGACTGAGCACCTCAAGGAGTGTCAGGGAGTCGTCCTGAGAATCCCAGCGATACCAAGCCCGCTGATCTTCCGGCAGGGGCTGTCCACCGGCCTGGCCAGAGAACAAGGAAGAAGCCGTAGCGCGCTGGAGGAGGGCACGGTGCAACCGATCTGTCCAGGCGATTCCTGCCCCCGCTGGCAATGGATAGGGAGAGAGGAAGGCGAAGAGGGCGCGATTGGCCTGGCGGGGCCTCGATCCCACGGCGAGTGCTGGCGGGCGTTGAGGCTCGTAGCGATAGCTGATCCATTGCTGGCCCGGTGGCGCCGGAAGACCGTCCTGACGCGCTTGCTGGGGATTGGTGAGCAGGCCGCCCACGGCGCCATCTGCGGCGCAACCAAGCACCGATAAGGTGCCTTTGGGATCAGGGGTGCAATTGGGCTCCGGCATGGAGGGCACCACCTGCCAGATCGCGGGATATTCAGCCCTGCCGAGATAGACCAATCCAGCCAGACAAGCGGAAAGCAGACGCTCCTGTTCAGCGGAAAGATCCACTGGCCAGGCCACATGCAGGGCGGCACCGCTACCGAGTTGGAGGTAGGAATCAATGAAGGAACGGCGTTTCCCTTGAGCGTGGCTGTAACCCTTGGTTTCAAGGGGTGGAACAGGCTCACAGCCATAGGCGGGGCGAAAACCACGGATTTGACCGTATTCCCCATAGGGCAGGTGATAAGTCGGTGGGTGTTGGGCGAGCAGACCAACCAATTCAGCCAGGCCTTCAGGAAGTTGCTCGGGAACGCCGCTGAGGACGAAACCACCAGACAAGACCGCTCGAAGCAAGCGCCAGGGAGAGGGGGGGTATTCCACCTGCCCTTCGTATTCGCTGCGCCCCCAAGGGGTGGCGCCATAGCGACCAGAGAGGAGGGTGATGCGAAGGATGGTCGCCATCAGACCTCTGCCTCCTCCTCATTGGCAGCGGCTGGATCAGCGGAGGGTTTGCCCTTTCGTACCTTCTCCTTGGCGGCACCAAGGGTGAGAGCGAAGGCTGTCACCGGAGGATCAGCAAACAGAGACTGCGCCTGACAGTCCGCCAACCGCTGTTGGAGGGTGTGCAGCAGTACATCCACGTCACTGAGCTCGGGTGGCAGTTCCTTTACTTGGAAGATGCAGTGGGCGCGCAAATCCAGTGGCGCGGCCAAAAGGGAGGCCAGCTTGAATCGGGCAAGGGAACGCAGCAGCTCTTTGGCCACATCAGGCAAGGGGAGACGAGCGATACGGCCTTCCGCGAAATAAATCGCCAGCTCGATGCGTTCCGCAATGAAGGCCTGATGGCGAAACGGGATGTAACCGGCGCCCACTTCCGCAGCGGTGGCTTTCGCACCGACCAGAGCCTCCACATCAAAGCCCTCACCGGAAGGGAACAAGGGATCTTTCGCCACACCGCCATCACTGATCGCCTGGGCACCTGTGGCGACCACCTCAGCCGAGAGCAGGCGGGGTGTTTTGGCGACGTTGGGATCCAAGCCGGCGAGCTGGCTGTAGAAAACGCCATGCAGAAGTGAGTTAGGGCAGCGACGGAACGTCGCGGCGGCAATGCCGTTATCCAGGATGTCGGTAGCCAGGTCTTCCTGGAAGCGCTTGAGCTCTTTGGCTTTGCAAAACCATCCGGAGGCCAGGCGGTGGGGAAGCTCCAGGCTGCTGGTGGTGCGGGTGCGACCGGCGGGG
>JBKDSV010000118.1:0-8453 GCA_046340795.1 Cyanobacteriota bacterium
CCTTGAACCTGCTGAGGTTCGATGGCTTCCTCTCCATCCGGGCCGGCCTGCAAGCCCGGATGCACGACATCACGACGCTGCTGGGGATGGCGCTGCGACAGCCGGAAACGGACTCGGGCTGAGACTTTTAATCAGCCCTGCGTTGTCATGCCAGCCCGGTTCTCTACGGCAACAATATGTCTCGCCCACATAATCAACAAAACAATTGTTTCAGCAGGAGGGGGAGAAGATACAGAGTATCCTATCATAACTGAATTATCTGTAACTATAGTGGCTGTTCTGCTTCTCTGACTTTTGGCAAGTGTTATGCATGAAAAGTCGTTACTCAATCTTTGATAACAGCGCAAAGACCATGTATATGTGGCCCTAGTGTGCAGTCCCGCAAATGCGCTTTGGATCCTTCGATGGGTGTCTCGCTTGTAGTCCTTGCTGATGACGGCAGCGAGGCGCACGGACTGAGCCGGGGATGATGCATGAACTTGCGGGGCAGCACACTAGAAGTCTCTTTAGTATAGTCAAAATCGCTGTTGCAAACCTCTCGCAGAAAATCTTCTATCCATTCATCATCTGTTTTGTCACCAGCTTCTCTGCGCGAGAATAAATCTTCCCTATAGCCCTTATTGAGGCGATAAAGAAAGAAGCGGTATGTATCACGATGAGCCACGGCTTGTCTACAGTTATGGTGATTATGGCTCTGGCTAGGGCATCATGCAAGGTTGGCTCTCATAAATGTAAGCCAACGTAACGGCGGGCCATGCCTACTTCATTTTGCCTTGGCTAACGCCAAGATCAGCGGCGGACAGGATCTGCCCGGATGTGAAGGAGAAATCCTGCTTCCGCCCGCTGAATCTTGATGTTAGACCCCTTTCTCTACCTCTAGCTGACATTGAAGAATTGATGTGCGAACGAACTCGGTCATCCCGTCAACGAGATCTCGCCCTGATACCGCACGCGCATGCAGCTCATCTAGAACTAGTCCGCATATTCGTGTATTGATACGATCTTGCATTCTCCAGTGCTCTTCAGGCAATAGGCCCATGGCTATACCAGGCTTGAGCAGAATATCTCGCCACCGCAGGCCAAACTCATCCTCGGCTCCTGAATAGACATAGTTTGCTGCAGCTGCTATCGCATCTGCAATTTGAATCCCATGCGTAGTTAGCGAGTCTTCTAACCTTAGGGGCCCTATGAGATTGAACGAGATGGGGTGAACTTGGCCATTTAGATTTATGGACAACTTTTGCGTATTGCCAATCATGGAATGAAAGATGTCTTGATTATCTCTTAGTGGACCAGACTTGTCGCAGATCGCGTCTATGCACTCGTGCTTCTGACCCCAATAGGCTAATAGCCTAAACAAAGAGGTGGTCGTAAGCTCAAGTACCCATTTTCCAGTATCTGTTCCAGCCAGCGAAGCCAGTTCTTCCCTGATATCATCTGCTCTATCCTGAGCAAACTCGCTAATTTGGGCAAGAATCTTCGAGTACTCAGATCCCTCGGAACCGGCAAAGAGCTTGGGCAGGCTATCCTCCTGCATTTCTCTCATTAGGCGTTCGAATTCAGAAAAAATAGCTTCTGCGCCGCCGGCATTAGTCGTCCATTCGCGATGCAATGCATTAGCAATATAGCGATGTAGTCCAATTTGATAAAATACTGCGTTGATTTCTGCGATTGCTGGCTCAAAGATGTACTCGTATAACTTTCCTGCTAATGCAAACTTCTTCTCGGAGGTGAATATCTTGATGCGTCCACTGTAGTAGCAAAGGATGTCTTCAATGGCTTTGCGACCTCTCTCGATTTTGACAAGATTGCCACCTTTTAGCTCACGACCTTGCAGCATATACTGATAGATGAGGTACTCAACGATCTCCTTCGCTTCATCATCGCTAGACGCTACCGAGGCATATGTAAAATAAGCTTGCTCTGATGAAAGCAAGTTATTCCCTGTAAAGCCCGATTCGTCAAAGTAGATGTTCTGGGTCATCCCCTCTCCTGATTCTTAGTGGGTCTAACAGTGTTTCGGCGGTCCACAGAAGCTGCTGCCTGCGTCCTTTTTGCCGTATAAGCTGCGGAAGCATGTCTCTCAGCCTTATAAAGGCTTCATTGCTAGCAAGGCTTTTCGGATGCCGCCACTAGCTTCATGGATTGTTACGCGGTCCTCAGAAGATCCTTCCTTTCCTCGGAGTAGGTTAACGGGGCTTCGTGCCCCAGTTGTCGTCGGTTCAGTACATGGGTGTGGACCATAGTATGTTTCACATACCTGTTGCCGAGCAGTTCCTGAATCGTAACGATGTCGGCGCTCTGCGCCAGCAGGTTCGTGGCGCCACCTGGCTACAGGCCAGCGTGGTGTAGCCACTACGAATGGCGGAAAGTGTGGAAGGTTGCCGGTTTGTTGAACCCCGCAGTCTGTACGGCTGCACGTACGGCGAGCTGCACGAGGCTTTTATCAAGATGGTGCCTTCTTTCGATGTTCTGGTGCGGATTCCGCCAGTGTCGGTCATTGGGAAACAGCCATTGCCATCCCCATTCCCTAGCGCTATTCCGGTATTTCCTTTTATGGGCACTGCATCGAACTGTCCAAAGCTCTCCCTTCCACCTTTTCTGGAGGTAGACGCTGGGACGCTGCACTGGAATCCATTAGCACTCGCACCAGGCCTCTCTGGGCCGAGTCTCACACTTTGCTTTGTTCAACCCCTGCCCGTATCACTGCCCGACTTATTAACCCCACAACCAGTCTCAGCCCTGAGTCAGCCTTCCGCCTCCACAACCAACAACCCCACGTCCAGGCAAAACCGCTCGATCAAAGATTCAGCTGATTCCAGCCGGTATCCAGCCAAAAACCCCGTCACAGTTGACCGGGGTTCACCCACCAACCGCAGCTCCGCCAATGCAGGCAGCAGCCAGCCCCAATCCAGGGCAGGGTAGCGATGGCGGTAATGGGCCACCACCACCTGCCTGCGGTCAGGGTCAAGGGCACCCAAATGCCAGGTGAACCGAGCTTTGGGAGGGGTCGGCTCCGAAATCTCCGCAGAGCAACATTGAGCGTTGCCCGAGGTGTCCGACCGGGTCGGGTGCCCCGGCAGGGTCACTGGTGCAGAACACTTTTCCTCACTCAGGAACAGCTCCGTCACCAGGGGCAACGTCCCGACCCCGTTCACAGCTGCCGGTTTGACCACCCTGGCCTGCTGCGCAGGTTTCTTGACGATCACCGACTCCAGCGATTCCAGCAGCAAACACCGGGGAAACCCTTGCCGGTAAGCCTCCAATTCAGAAAACATCGGCGCCGTCCACGTCGCCGAGTGGCATTCAGCTTCTGCCCGGGTGACGGCCACGTAACGCAGATTCAGTTCTTCCTCTGCCAGCATCACCGCCCCGAGGAATTCACCACCAGCCCAAAGCCGTGGCGCCCGGCTGCGTGAGTAGGTAAAGCCTTCTGGATCTTCGCCTTCTGCAGGTCTGGGAGGGTGGGGCAGGGTTTCAGCAGATGGGAAGTCATCAGCCAGCGTCACCACCCCGAATTCCAACCCCTTGGACTTGTGGGCGGTGCAGAGCGAAGTGACCCCTGCTGCCGGTTGATCCAGCGCCAGCGCCTGGACTCGCTCAATTTCAGAAGGGACCTCAAGGCAGCGTTCGTGCCGCTCCAACAGCCCCAACCAGGCTTTCAGGTCCCGTTGGTCTTGAGATTCTGCATAAGCCGTCAGGGCCTCGTAGCCTTCAAACCCAGCCAAAAACGGATCCCGGATCTCGTTTCGATGCCCATACCGCAGCCGCCAGACATCGAGGAGTTGCTCCAGCCGGTAACCCTGCAAACCACCGACCCAATGGGCCCTTTCACCCCTAGCGGCGAGCTCAACGGCATGGCGGTAGACAGCGACGTTTCCACGGGCGATAAACGCCTTGGTGGTAGAGGGTGCGCCCCTGCGCCCGCCTCGCACCAGCCGGGTTTCGCCTTTGAGGGCCAGCAGCCGGTTTGCCGCTGCCGCCAGCTCAGGCCCGTAGCGGAAGCTTTCAGACAGACACAGTTCGTCGCTCAGACCGGCATCCGCCATGCCATTGATGGCGTAACGGAACTGGTAAATCTGCTGGTGCGGGTCACCCACATAAACCCGCCGGCTGGGTTGGCCCCGCAGGATGGCCAACGTCACCGGATTGGCGTCCTGGGCCTCGTCCAACAGCACCACCCCATACCCGAGCTGGGGGTTTGAGAGCTGGAACAGCTTGAGGTACCCGTCGTGCAGCATCGGCAACCGGTCTTGAGGGTCGATCATCCGTGCCCATAACCGGGATGCTGCCGCCAAAGCCTCAGACCGGTACCGGTGTTTGACCCCGAATTCGTCAAAGTCACTGGCATCAGAGCTGAGGAAGTGCCGCAGCACCACCAGTGCCTGGTCAGCAGCAGTGAGGTTGGAGACCACTGCAGGGTTCAACCCCAAAGCCCGGGCCGCTTGGTGAGCCCGCAAACTGGCCCGCAGTTTGTGTTGGTACCGCCTACCGACTGCCCGGTAGGCCAACGCGTGCATGGTCGAACAAGTCACGTGGGCCGGGAAACAAGCTCGCGCTTCCCGTGCCACCGCCGCGTTAAAGGCGACGTAAAGGAACCGCTCGCCCGGCCGGGCCTCTGCGTAAGCCCGCAAGGTCGAGGTCTTGCCCGCACCCGCAAAGGCCACCACCCGCAAGGCGGGGGAATCAGAAGCAACAACGGCGCGTTGTTCATCAGTCAAAGCCAGGGGTCGCCCCATAGTGATTGGGTCCGTAGTCATGGTCTTGAAGCTCCAGTAAGTGGTTGTGGGGGCTGCCCCCCGCTAAACGCTCCGGCTACCCACGCCAAAACCACCCGCAGGCGAACCTGCAGGTGGGGGCAGTAGGTCAGCTCTCCCTCGGACACCAACGCCCTAACGTCAGCGGTTAGTGCTAGAGCCAGCAGCAACGGGGTCCCAGGCAAAGGTCAGCACCCAGACCCGGATTAAGTCATTTCGCACCAGGGGCTATGCCCCCAGAACGGAAATTGACCAATTTTCTGGCGCACTAAAAATCTCGAAATCCCAGACACTTTCTTGACCGTCACCTTGCCCAGCTAAACGTGGCCTAAATAAGCGCTTTTAAGAACCGATAGATCTCAATAGGAACCAATATGCCTCATTAAGGGCTGGCAATTGGCCTCGGCCCCACTAACACCTCTTCACAATTCCTTGCCACCCGATATACGATCAATAAAGATTCACTGCCACCCAAAACAGACCCCCTCACCAGGATCCAAAACAAAGTACAACGTGTCCAGGTCAACGACATACCGACCGATCTCACCCTCACACCTACTAACTCCGATGGCTTTCACCAACAACTGATCAATACCCTCTTACAGGTACCCGGCGTGGATGTCGGGAACTCCTGGGGTGGGCTACAGAGTCTCAGATCCGGATTCTTCTAAGGGTTCGGAGTTACCTGTATTGGTGATAAGGGGTATCAACCCTGCAATCAATGAAAGGTAACCCCGGGTACCGGGGGTGCCGTTGGGGGCTACACCCACCTAGTATGCAGTCCCACAAGTTCATGCGTCACCTTCGGCTTGGTCCGTGCCTCCAGATGCCCTACTCAGCAAGGGCTCCGGGCGAGACACTCATCAAAGGATCGACAGTGCATTTGCGGGACCGCACACTAGCCGCCAGGGGAAGTGAGCAGTTACGACCTGGTGCGCACCCGCCCTCCTCCGCCTTGGAGAGCGGGCTTTTTTTCGCCGTTTACAGGCTTTATGGCCTCTTCTTGAATTCTTTCCCAAGACAATGTCTTCTGAACTTTATGATCCAGGTACTGTTAATGTGGCCCGGCTCCAGACTATTGATTGGCTCTATGAACAGGTCCACGCTGGCTTTAAGCCGGAGTGGTTTGGCTCGGTGCATTTTCGTTGCCCGACTGAAACTGGGGCACACCGCAAGGGCTCTAAGGATGTTTCCCGTAAGGCGCTTGGGCAATACAAATGGGTTACCCAGCGCCGGAATTCCTCCGCCCTCGTTTCCCGTGACGTAGTCCACATCAGTCGCCTCTTGCAGTCCGCGCTGTGGTCTTCCCAGCCCGGCACTTCGGTAAGGAGTCGTCGTTTGTCTCCCGTACCCACCCTCTTTGTGGTGGAACGGGGTTCAGCTCAGCGCCACCTTCACTTTTTGATTCCAAGGCCCCTTGATGTTCCGAATACCGCTGCTGCGATCGACCTTGTCTGGCGCGGCCAGGTCGTTCCCCGAACCCGTTGTTTGTCCTGCAATGAACGGGCATTTTTGATCAAGCCCGTTACGAATCTGCGTGGGTTGATCAGCTACCTCACCAAGCAGGTAACGGAGACCTACCCAGCTGTGGACTATCAAGCCTCCACTTTTTCGGCACCCCCGCAGCTTGAACCTTCCGACCGCACGCGTGCGCCCCATAAGCGTTCGCTCAATGCCCGTTATCAACGCCCTGCCGTGCCCTGGCCTCCTGAGCACTGGCGTCTTTAATGACCACGACCTTTTTGACGATTCCCATTCCCATTCCTTCTGAGCTATGACCACACCAGTCAAACCAATTAAACTAAGTTTAGATATGCCTCAAGACGATTATGTCACGCTCATCGGTACTGCCGGACTAGAGGCATATAATAAATACGCCGAGAATCAGAATAACCTTCCAGAAAGTCTCCGGTTGGCCATGTTGGCAAAATTTGTCGCTTCCGCAGCGTCTGGTTTGGATGTGCAACTAAGGCAGTTGCTGCTTAACAATTATCAGCTTTGCTCAATGATGGCTAACAAATTGCCACTCGACAGCCTTAATATCGGTGATCTCCGCATTATGGTGGAAATGACGCCGTTCCCCCCAAATGGTGGAGCCGGCAAGTTCACTAAGGCGGAATGTATCGCCTATTTGAAGCAGACGCTTTGATGCCTTGATCCCTCCTTTCCGATGGATTTCCATGCCCACCACAACCATGGCTTGGTGCTCGACACGGCCTCCCTTGGCTGGAGTCCATCGCCGCTGGCTGGTGTGGAGCGGCGCCGGCTCAGTCTACAGCGAGCAGGGCTGCACCATCTAGGTAAACAGCGGTCACCTGCCGCTGACGATTGGCCCTGAAGGCACAGAAGCCTGGGCAAGAAGCCTGAGTCAGAAGCCTGAGCCTGGGGTCCGCAGGAAGGCCAGTTCCTCGCCGCTGGATGAACGCCCCAGCACCCCATTGCGATGGGGGAAGCGACCAAAGCGGGCGATCACATCGCGGTGGCGGCAGGCAAACCTGACGGTTCGTTCGTCTGTGAACTGCTGGAAGAGGGGAATCGCGGCCTCCTGGATGGCGAGGTCTTCGGCGTGCATCTGGGGCATCAGCCAGAACTGGCGACGGGCCGGCTCCGTTTCGGCTGCCACCCAGCCCTTGGCAAGGGCCTTCTGGCTGAGGGCTAAGGCCTGGCTGTCGCCACTGAAGGCCATGGCCGAATCACGCCAGATCTGGCGAGGGAACTGATCCAGCAGCAGCACCAGGGCCAGTCCACGGCCAGGAGCCTCTGCCCAGGCAGCCAGCTCGCCGGCGATCGCCTGGCGGGTCAGGCCGATGAAACGCTGGCGCAACAGTTCGTCGAAGTCCTGATCTTTGACGAACCACTGGCTGGGGCTGCACTCCTGGAACCAAAAGGCCAGCACCTGATCAGAATCCATTGGGTCCCCAGCCACTGCCTGCATGGTGGCTGAGCGGGTGTTTCGTTAGCACTTCGACCAGGCCGACCGCTTGAGGGAGCCAGTGGAGTGGCAGATCAAGGGAATTTTGAGCAATCCCTGAACAAGGGAAATTTCTGAAAACCCAGTTTCCCTTGTTTTTAAAAATTTACAATTCCGGGGTGAAACAGGAACCAACCGGGAACCAGGCCTCTCACATAGAACGGGAACCGGACTCTCGCAATGGATCTCAGGGCTTGCGAATCCCCTTGGTAAGGGAGAGGTCACGAGTTCAAGTCTCGTCAAGGGCTTCCTGCTCAAACCCCTGGCTCTGGCCTGCTGACACCAAGCTCGCAGAGAATGTCCAGCGTTAGGGAAGCTCTGGACAACCGGTCACCAGTGGAAGCTGTCCCCTTGCACCAACTGGGAGCTCCCCGCCTCACAGGTGCCGCTGAGGGGTTTTCCAGAGTCTCCTTAGCGTGAGACCAAGGGCACGCAGCTGATAGCGACACTTCGCGGTTTGGCGTGGGCCCTGCCTTTTGCGCAGCAGTTGGACGCTCTACATAGCCCGAGCAAAAAACTTCAACACACCAGCGGCGACGACCCAAGGGCACCTCGAAAAATCACTTTGGGCCTGCCGCGACTGGCCAGCGAGATGCTGGCGTCCCGGCGAGTGGTGTAAATCCCCCGGCACCCCCACCCCGGCGTCGCCGGGGTGGGCCGCACACCTCAGTCGGCTGGTCCCACGGCTGGCCTTGCAAGGGGTGGGCAGGTCCGTTTCCCTGGTT
>JBKDSV010000119.1:0-36701 GCA_046340795.1 Cyanobacteriota bacterium
CTGCAAGACGCACCAACCGAGAGCTCTTGAGGAGCTCATTGAGCTGGCTCAAGCAAACAGGTTCTTCAGAAATCCTTTTTTGGAAGCAGATTTGGCCTGGATCCAGTCGAGTCGGAGCTCGATTTATCGCGGAATAATTCCGTCTTGGCCTCGAATTATCTTGATATCCTCGCCTGGACATCTATGCGCAACAGGCTCCTGGGCGCACGGATCAAGCCGAGGATGACGCATGAACTTGCGGGACTGCACACTAGGAGAACCTGCGTGATCAGGGTCTGCGGGAATGCGCTCGAAACCAGCCCGCCACCGTCCTCAATCGCCTAACGCCAGCCACTTGCGCGCTTCCCGTGCATCCCGCTCCTGTCCAGCACGGTGGCCACAGGCAAAGGCCGCCGCGGCCAACGCCACGCTCGCGGCCACACCGCCATGACGAGCGGGCGCGAGAGGAGCCCTGGGCAGGATCACCGGCACGGTGACCGCCAGCACGAAGCTGGCCGCCCCCACCGCCGTCACCCCGTAGACCGCAGGCGTGAGGGTGCGGCGGCTGAGGCCATGTCTCACGAGCACCGGCAACCCGAACAGGGGCACGGCGCTGCCCAAGGCCCAACTCCAGCGTTGGCGCGGGCTGTCCTGCAGTCGTCGCAGGAAGGCGCTGTGGCGAGGGGCCACGCTCATGGGGCCGAGCGCCGGGGGGCGCCGCGGCGCTCGGCCAACACCCGCTGCACCGCACGCCACTCGACGCCGTGATGGGCCAGAGCCACCTGCAGGTGGAACACCAGATCGGCGGCCTCCGCGGCGATCGCTGCCTCGTCGTCATCCTTGCAGGCCATCACGAATTCGGCGCTCTCCTCGCCGATCTTCTTGAGGATGCGGTTGTCGCCCCCGGCGAGCAATTGGTTGGTGTAGCTGCCCTCCTCGGGATGATCGCGCCGCCTGGCGATCACGCGCGCCAGCTCTGAGCACACCTCCGCCGGGGGCGGCGCCGCCAAGGGGCCGCCGGCGCTGGGAGGGGCCTCGACGTCGTAGAAGCAGCTGCGGGCGCCGGTGTGACAGGCCACATCACCGGCTTGCTCCACCGTGAGCAACAGCACATCCGCGTCGCAGTCGTAGCGCAGCCCCCGCAAGCGCTGGATGTGACCGCTGGTAGCGCCTTTGTGCCACAGCTCCCGTCGGGAGCGGCTCCAGTAGTGCACCTCACCACTCTCCAGGGTGCGGGACAGCGCTTCGGCGTTCATCCAGGCCAGCATCAACACGGCGCCGTCCAGCCAGTCTTGAGCGATGGCTGGCATCAGGCCGGCTTGATCCCAGCGCAACACCGCCGCCAGGGCCGCCGCCTCGCGTCGGGCCTCGACACCCCCTTCGACGCTCTGCCCTTCCAGACGGATCCCGTCGGCACCCACAGCTGAGCCGGAGGGCTGGAAAGATGGGGGAGAGGCCATCACGGGCGCGTTTCCAGCTGCAGCGATCCTCCCCCATGCCCTTCCCCGCGGCCCACACCTGCAGCAAGACCTTCGACGGCTTCCCGTGCACCCATCGCCAATGGCGCCACAGCGGCCACTGCCGTTTCGTGCATGGTTACAGCCGCAGTTTCACGATCTGGTTTGCTGCCCACCAGCTGGATGATTGCGGCTTCGTGGTGGATTTCTCCAGCCTGCGCCCCCTGCGCGAGCGCCTGGCCGACCACTTCGATCACACCTTCCTCGCCAGCGCCGATGATCCCCTCCTTCCCCACTGGCGCGATCTGCACGAGCTGGGGGGCCTGGATCTGCGCGTGATGGACAACGTGGGCATGGAGGCCTCGGCCCGGCTTGTGTGGAGCTGGGCCAATGAACTGGTGCATCCGCAAGAGGGCGGTCGGGCCTGCTGCTGGCGGGTGGAGGCCCGGGAAAACGAGAGCAACGCTGGTCTGTACACCGCCACGCCGGAGTGGTTCGTGCCGGCGCGCGATCGGGCAGAGGTGTGGGAGGCCCCATGAGCGTTGGCCTGGTTGCCCAGCGCCTGGCCACCGCTTGGGCCCTGTTCCAGGGCTTGCTGATTGAGGCGCTGCCGTTTCTGCTCCTCGGCGTCATGATCGCCACGGCGGCCCGCTGGCTCGCGCCCGGAGGGCGCTGGCTGCGGCGACTGCCCGCCCATCCCCTCGGGGGTCCCCTCACCGGCGCTGGCCTGGGCCTGGCCCTGCCGGCCTGCGAGTGCGGCAATGTGCCCGTCGCCCGGCGGCTGCTGGCCGCGGGTGCGCCGGTGGGCACCGCCTTGGGCTTCCTCTTCGCTGCGCCGGTGCTCAATCCGATCGTGCTCGCCAGCACCTGGGCCGCCTTCCCCGATCGCCCCTGGCTGCTCCTGCTGCGGCCCCTCGGGGCGGTGGTGGTGGCGGTGGGTCTGGCGCTCCTGCTGGGGATGTTGGGCGAAGGCGAGCTACTGGCGAGCGAGGTGTTGGAGGAGCGCCGCCTCAGCCGGCCCCTGGCGGAGTTGAGCCTGTTGGAGCGGCGCAGCGGCCTGCTCGGCGGTCCGGCGGTCGCGCCAGTTGCGCCCCTGCCCTCACCGCAGCAGGGCCGCCCCACGGCGGCGGAGCTGCTGCGCCATGGCAGCGGCGAATTTCTTTCTCTGGCGCTGGTGCTCGTCGCGGGCTGCGCCATCGCCGCCCTTGTGCAGACCCTGTTGCCCCGCCAATGGTTTCTCGCCCTCGGCGGTCAGCCCACCCTCTCGATCCTGGCGTTGATGCTCTTCGCGCTGGTGGTGTCGGTGTGCTCCAGCGTGGATGCGTTTCTGGCGCTCGGCTTCGCCGCCCAGATCACTCCCGGTGCCTTGTTGGCCTTCCTGCTGCTCGGCCCGGTGATCGATCTCAAGCTCTTTGGCCTGTTGGGGCAGATCTTCCGGCCCCGGGACCTGCTGCTCACCCTGGCGGGCAGCAGCCTGTTGGTGTTGCTGATCGGCCAACTGGTCAACCTCTGGCGCCGATGACCTCCTCCCCACCCCCGCGCCCGGCTCCCTCGTCGTCTGTGCCGCGTCCACCCAGCGGATCGCCCCCTGCCGGCTCGATCCCACCGCCCCTGCGTCGTGCTGCCCTGTGGCGTGGCACGGCCCTTGCGCTCTGGGGGCTGTTGCTGCTGCGCTCTTCGGTGGATGGACGGCTGGATCTGCTCTTGCGGGCGGCCTTCCATCCCCTGGTGGCCTTCGCTGGAGTGGCCCTGGGCGCGCTGGCCGTGGCGCAGCTCGCTCAGGGGCTGTCCCGGGCCGCCGGGGCCCGAGAGCGGGTGCGGCCCGCGGAGCGCTGGCTGGTCGTGGTCACCGGCCTGCTCACCGCCGCCGTGCTGTTCTGGCCCCCCGCGCCCTCCTTCGCCGACCTCGCCAGCCAGCGGCCCCGTGATCAGACGGCGGAGGAAGAGCTGGCCTTCGTGCTGCCCCCCTCGCAGCGCAGCCTCACCGACTGGGTTCGGCTGCTGCGCGCCCAGCCCGATCCCCGCCTCTTCGCGGGCGACCCGGTGCGCATCAGCGGCTTCGTGTTGCCCATGCCCGGCGAGGCGCCGCAGCTGGCTCGCCTGCTGGTGCGTTGCTGCCTGGCCGACGCGGCGCCCGTGGGCCTGCCCGTGCGCTGGTCTGCCCTGGGCCCCGCCCCGCCAGCCGACCAATGGGTCGCCCTGGACGGTGTGATGGCCGTCGAGGCCGTTCCCCGGGCCAGCGGTGAGGAGCGACTGGTGGTGGTGCCGCGGCGGATCCGGCCGATCCCGCGCCCGGCCCGGCCCCTGGAGCCATGAGCGAGATCCGCCCAGGCGAGCGCGGGCCCCTGTGGGCCCTGGGCGGCCTCTCGCTGGTGGCCATGGCCCTCCAGCAGGCGCTGGTGCGCCAACCGCCCCGCCCGCTGCACCTGAGCCAGGCGCCAGCCAGTTCCGGTCCTGCGGCTCTCCGGCTGCGCTTCAGCCGGCCCATGGATGCCGCCAGCCTGGCCAGCAGTCGGCTGGATCCTCCCCTGGCGCACCGCTGGCTGGGGGAGGGCGACACGTTTCTGTTGGCCCTCGCCCCGGGTCAGCGGCCAGCGGGGCCGCTGCGGCTGTCGCTGGCAGGTCGTGACCTGGCGGGGGTGCCCCTGAAGCCCCGCCGTTGGTTGTGGGATCCCCGCCCGCGCCTGCTGGCCGTTGTGCCTGTCGCCGGGGGCGATCAACTGCATCTGCGCGACCATGACGGCCGCTGGCGGCCCCTTGTGCCCAAGGTGTGGCGGCAAATCGTGACGGTGGAGGCGCTCGCAGACGGCTCCGCCCTGGCCCTGGTGAGCCGGGAGGAGGAGGGATCGCAGCAGGTGTGGCGATTGGCGCTGCGGCAGCGCAACCTCGCTCCCGAGAGCCAGGGGTTGGCGTCCGTGGGCGCCAGTGCGCCCCGGGCCCTGTGGCGGGAGCCGATGCTCTTCGCGCACATCAGTGGCAACCGCCGTGGCGAACTGCTGGTGCAGGCCGGCGGGATGGCTGGCGAGGGGGTGCGGACCCTGCTCTGGCCGCCCAGCGGCTCCCCCCGCCCGCTGGCCCTGGACGCCATTGGCACCGCCAGCCTGCTGCCGGAGGGCGGGGCGGTGGTGGTGCCCCGCAACGAGGGCCTCACCCTGGAGCAGTTGCCCCCCCGACCTCCCCGGCGACAGATCCTCCCCGGCAGTCGTGACCTGCTCGCCTTCTGCCCCCGCTCCGGCCGCGCCCTGCTTCGCCGCCACTGGCCCGATTACCGCCGCTCCCTGGAGTGGCTGGAACCCGGCCAGCCACCCCGCGAGCTGTGGCGGGGAACGGAGGCCCTGCTGGCGGCGACCTGCCAGGGGGGGGGCGAACGACTGTGGGTGGCTCTGCTGAGCGGGCAGCGCCGCCCGGAGTTGAGCCTGCTGGCGCTGGATCGCCAGGGCCGACAACTGGGACGCCGCAGGCTCAGCGGCTGGGAGCTGGAGCCCGGCACCCAACTCCAGGACGACCCCACCACCGATCAGTTGGTGGCAGCGCTGCGGCCCCTGCCAGCCGCTGGCGAGGAGGGAACGGCCCCGCCCCCCCCGGCCCGGGCGATGGTGTTGGCGTCCGCGGCCAGACAGGGCTCAGGGGCTACCGGAGGTACTGGATCTACTGGGAAAACGGTGGATGCAGGGGCGACGGGGGTGACACAAAAGGACCCTCGCTTTTTGGACGTCCCTGGCCCGCAGCGCTCCGGGGTCAAAGCCGCCAGATCCGGGCTGGCGGATCCTGGCCCGCCTGTGCGACAAGTGCTTTGGCTCTCTCCCGGCGCGGCTGTTTCACAATGAACCTCCCCACGCCATCGCCGCCCACTCCCTGCGCCTCACCCCGATCACCGCTTCACCGTCGAACAGCCGCATTGTCGAGCCGCCGCGATGACTCCTCCCCCCACGCCCTCTTCGCCCGGCGCGGCTTTACCGGCCCGCCAGGAGCACCTGCTGGAGGTATTGCGCCAAGCGGATGATGAGCTCTCGGGCCAGGAGCTCCACGCCCGGCTGCGGGCAGGGGAAGGGGCGATGGGACTGGCCACGGTCTATCGGCACCTGCGCCAGCTGCAGCAGCGGGGCCTGGTGCGCTGCCGCCATCTCCCCAGTGGCGAGGCGCTGTTTGCACCCACGGAACGGGATGAGCACCACCTCACCTGCGTGGATTGCGGGCACACCCAGCGCCTGCCCCACTGCCCTGTTCATGGCCTGGAGTTACCGACGGCCCGTCTGGAGGGCTTCCGACCCCTGTTTCACACCCTGGAATTCTTCGGCCTCTGCGCCAACTGCCAGCGGCGCCAGGCCCAAACCACCCCCGCCTCCTGAGGCCTCCATGCCCAACCCTCTCCGGGTTCCGCAAGGACCAGCCCCCACCTGTGCGTCCCCGCACCGCCTTCCTAATCTCTCCCCAGCGCCTCGCGCCCATCGATGACCCCCACCAGTTCCCCTCCGTCCGCCAGCACGCCTGAGGCTTCGTCTTTCGGGGCCGCCGCCGGCCCTTTGCCGGTGACGATCCTCTCCGGCTTCCTCGGAGCGGGCAAAACCACCCTGCTGAATCACATCCTCACCAATCAGCAGGGTCTGCGCACCGCGGTTCTGGTGAATGAGTTCGGGGAGATCGGCATCGACAACGACCTGGTGGTGAGCACAGGCGACGCCATGGTGGAGCTCAGCAACGGCTGCGTCTGCTGCACAATCAACGGCGAGCTTCTCGATGCTGTCTACCGGATCCTGGAGCGCCCGGAGCCCCTCGATTACCTCGTGGTGGAAACCACCGGTCTGGCCGATCCCCTGCCCGTGGCCATGACGTTTCTGGGGAGTGATCTGCGGGATCTCACCCGGCTGGATTCGATCATCACCCTGGTCGACGCGGAAAACTTCGACGACGAGCTGCTGCAGGGGGAGGTGGCCCGCTCCCAGATCCTTTACGGCGATCTGCTGTTGCTCAACAAGTGCGATCTGGTGGATGAGGCGCGCGTGCAAGCCCTGGAAGGCCAGCTGCGGGCGATCAAGAACGATGCCCGCATCCTGCGTTCCGTTCGGGGGGAGGTGCCCCTGCCGCTGCTGCTCAGCGTGGGACTGTTCGAAAGCGACAAGGTGGCGGCTCGGCGGGAGGGGACCAGCGCAAGCGATGACCACGACCACGACCACCACCAGCACGACCACCACGACCACCACGACCACGACCACGACCACGACCACAGCGGGCACGGCCACAGCGGGCACGGCCACAGCGAGGCGGACCACAGCGCCTGCGACCACGATCACGGCGTCTGCGCCCACGAAGGCCACGATCACGCCGCGCACGCTCATGGCGCCGACGCCCACGCCATCGAAGGGTTCACCTCCCTCTCCTTTGCCAGTGATGGCCCCTTTTCCCTGCGGAAATTCCAGACCTTCCTTGATTACCAGCTGCCGGCCAGCGTCTACCGCGCCAAAGGCATCCTCTGGTTCAACGAGAGCGAACGTCGCCATGTGTTCCATCTGGCGGGCAAGCGCTTCTCCATCGACGACAGCGACTGGAACGGTCCCCGCAAGAATCAGCTTGTGCTGATCGGTCGCGAGCTCGACCACGCCGAGCTGCGGCGCCAGCTCCAGGCCTGTGTGGCCCGAGACGCGGGCAAGGGTTTCGGCTGATCCCGCCCCCAGCCGCTCCTGGCGGCACGGCGTTTCGCAGCGTTCACTACGGCGGCAGAAGAAATTGCCGCTATGGTGATTGCACTTGTAGACGTTCCATGACCGAGTTGCTCCTGACGGCTGGTCTGCTGGCCTTGCTTGGAGTTCTCGTCTGGTTGGGAATGGATTCGGATGACGACAATGGTGGCGGTGGTTTGATGGAGCCTGCCCTGGTTCCCATCCGCGTACGGCGGCGTTGATTCAGTTCGCGGGCCTGGCTGTCCGCCGCTTCAGCTTCATGGCCTTTGCTGGCTTCGCCTTCCCTTTTCTTCGTCGTTCCTCCAAAGCAGCCACCCCCAATCCATTACTGGCTGGGTTGGTGCTTGGTTTGGTTGTTTTCGCTCTGGCCCCCCTGGGGGCCTTGTTGTTGTTGGCCTTTGGCGGAGTGGCACCCCGTGCCGGACTGGATCTGGGGCCTGGCGGCTGGGGCGCCCTGGCGCAAACCCTGGCGCTGGTCACAGGCGTCGGGCTGGTGGTGGCCCTGCTGGGCACCGCGAATGGTTGGTTGACAGCCAGTTGCGCCTTCCCCGGCTGCCGCTGGCTGCGGCTGGCCCAGGTGTTGCCCCTGGCCACCCCGGCCTATCTGCTGGCCGCCACCTGGATCGATCTCGGCAGTCGTTTCGGCTGGCCGATCCACGGCCTCGGCTGGGCCATCGTCAGCCTGAGCCTCAGCACCTACAGCTACGTGTTTTTGTTGGCGTCCGAGAGCTTTGCCTCCCTCGGGCGCCGGCCCCTGGAGGCGGCCCGCAGTCTGGGGGTCGGCCCCTGGGGGGGCTTTCGCCGTGTCGCGCTTCCCCTGGCCGTGCCTGCCATTGGCGCTGGCGTCGCCCTCAGTGGGATGGAGGTGGTGAATGAGCTCGGCGCCGTCGAACTGCTCGGCGTGCCCACCCTCTCCACCGCCATCCTCCAGCGCTGGCAGGTGGATGGGGAGCCCCAAGCCGCTGCTGGCCTGGCCTTGGTGGCGCTGCTGATCGTCGCCACCTTGCTGGCCGCGGAACGTCACTTTCGCCGCCGCAGCCGCCGCTGGAGCCTGAACGGCGGCTTGGACCGAGCCCCCGCCTATCGCTTGCAGGGCTGGCGCGCCCTGGCCGCCCAGCTCCTGGCCCTCCTGCCGCCGCTGCTCACGCTCGGCCTGCCACTGCTCTGGCTGCTGCTCAGCTGGGATCAGATTCCCACCCAGGAGCCCCTTGAACTTCTGGTGCTCACGGGTCGCACCCTTGGCTTGGCCCTGGCAGCCGCCACCCTTACCCTGCTGTTCGCCCTGGTGCTAGCGATCGCCCGCCGCTGGCTGCCCCATGGCCCCTGGCCACCGCTGACGCTGTTGGCGGGCATGGGCTACGCCATCCCCGGCGCCGTGTTGGCCCTTGGCCTGATGCTCCTTGGCGGTGGCGGCGCGCTGGCCCCGGTGGCGCTGTTGCTGTGGGGGTATGGCGATCGTTTCCTGGCGGTGGCCAAACAGGGTCTGGACGCGGCCCTGGAACGGCTGCCCCCCAGCCTGGATGAGGCGGCCAACGCCCTGGGCAGTGACTGGTGGGCTGTGCTGCGACGCGTCCATCTCCCCTTGCTGCGGGGGCCTCTGTTGGTGGGACTCCTGCTGGTGTTTGTGGATGTGGTGAAGGAGCTCCCCCTGACCTTCGCCCTGCGCCCCTTTGATTGCGACACGCTCGCCGTGCGCGTGTTTCAGTACGCCAGCGATGAACGGGTGGGAGCCGCCCTGCTCCCCGCCCTGCTGATCCTCGTGCTTGGCCTGGTCTCCTCCCTCGCCCTGGTGCCCAGCCTGGGGCTCGGCGCCAGGGAAGAGCCCTAGAGCACCGCGCAGCCAGGACAAAGGCCACGCACGTTGAGCACGCCCTGTTCCAGCAGGCGAAAGCCGTGGCGCGCCGCCGCCGCCGCCGCCGCCGCCAGCACGGCGGGGTCTTCAAACTCCTCGATGCGACCACAGCGCACGCAAACCAGGTGGTGGTGGTGGCGGTGATCGTGGCCCGCCAGTTCGAAGCGTCGTCCGCCCTCCGCCAGCTCCAGCTCCTTTAACAGGCTCATGCCGCTTAACAGCCGCAAGGTGCGGTACACCGTCGCCAGCGACACCTGCTCCCCTTGCTCCCGCAGGCGTTGATGCACCTCCTCCGCGCTGAGATGGCGCCCCTCCCCCAGTCGCTCGAACAGGGCAAGCATCCGCTCCCGCTGGGGAGTGAGCCGCTGCCCCCGGTCATGCAGGCTGCTGCGCAGACCCTGGCTTGACCCGTCGCTGAGGTCCGGGGCATCCGGTGGGCGGTGGCTCATGCGCTGGGCTCCTCCAGGGAGGAGAGGCCCGACATCCTCTCATCCAGCCCCACCAGAGCCGCCGCCAACAGATCCGCGACGGTGGCCACCAGCCGATAGCTCAGGGCCACCGCCAGCACGGCTGGCTCCGCCAGGACCACGCTCAAACGCAAAAGCAGAGCCGCCTCAAATACCCCCAGCCCACCGGGTGCGCCGGGCACCACCAAGCCCAGGGTCCAGGCGAAGGCAAAACCACTCAACCAGATCAGCCACGGCAGGGTCTGTTGCAGATCAAAGGCCCAGACACAACAGGCCAATCCGGCAAAGCGCAGCAGCACAAAGACCAGCTGGGCCAACAGCGGCAGCCAGGGGTAGGCCGTCACCTGACCGGTGGCGACAGCATCGACGGGGGGCTCCGTCGCGGTCAGGCCCAGTTGGGAGGCCTTGGCCCGCTGCAAACGCGACAACAGGGGATTCAACCAACGGGGGGCCAGGAGGGTCAGGGGCAACAAGGCGAGAAGGCCGAGACCGTTCTGCCAGCCCCCCAGGCTCACCAGAGCCAGGGCCGCTGTGGCCGCCAGCAGGGGTTCGATCAACACGGCCAGGAGGGCTGTGGCTGTGGTGGCGGGCGTCCCCAGGGCGACATTGGGCTGGCGCAGGGCCTGCACCCGGCTGACCAGGTGCCAGATCCCACCGGGCAGGAACTTGCGCAGGTTGGTGAGGATGTAAAGCGACACCACGGGCGTCGGCCGGGGCCGCAGGCCGAGCCAGCGCAGGATCACCACCCACGCCAGGCCGCTCACCACAAGGCTCAGCAAGCAGCAGCCCACCCCCAGCAGCAGCCAGAGCCCACCCTGAAGATCCAGGTTGTACTGCCGCATCTGGCGGCCATGGCTGAGCAAGGCAGCCATCAAAAAGCCGAGGCTCATGCAGGTGATCCAGGGCCGCAGACCGCCAGGCAGGCGGACCCCCCGCCAGCGAACCGTGGGCCAAGGCCAGCGCCAGGGGGGGAGCAGCTTCTGCGGCTGGGGAGTCAGCGGCGGGAAGCCCTCCAGGTCAGAGGCCGCCGCCAGGGAATCCTCAGGGTTGCCATCCGCTGGCGCGGGTGCCTCCGTCCCGGGGACCACCGGGACGGTCATTGCCGGATCGGGAGCCCTGGGCAGGTCCAGCTCCGGGTTGAAAGCGGCGGAGGCCGACAGGGGTTTCTCGGCGTTGGCGGCAACCTGCTGGGGCCAAGTCGGCCGGCTCCGACGAACGCGCAACAGAACGCGCCGCAGCCAGCCGCCGCCGGCCCGCAGCCTCCGCCGACCGGTCATGGCGCCTCCCCGGCCGTCCCCTCCCCGGGGGTGGGAGGGGGACCCAGAGCCTCTCGCAGCAGCTGACGCATGTCGTCCAGGGACAGGTTGTGCTGGCGAGCCAGGGCCGCCAGATCATCGTGCTCCAGCTTGAACCGGCGACGGCCATCCGGCAGGGTGGCCCGCTTGAGCCGCACCGTTCCCCAGCGGCTGCGGCTCTCCTCCTGTGTCCGTGGCAGCCGCCAGCGGCGCTGCACCTCCTCCCGCAAGCCCAGGGTGGTGCTGTGCCGCCACCAAATCGCCCGCAGGCCCTCGGCCAGCTCCGGTGGAGCGAGAGCCGTGATCAAGGTGCCCCCCCGGCCCTTCTTCATCAGCACCGACTGGCTGAACACCTCCACCGCGCCACCCTGCCGCAAGGCCTCCGCCAGGAAGGCCAGATCCTCTGCGGTGGCATCATCGATCTGGGCCTGCTGCGTCACAAGCGACTCGCAGAGCGGCGCCATCGCGGAATCGCCTTCCCGGTCGGGGGAATCGGCCAGGATCAAGCGCAACAGGTTGGGCCGATCCAGGTCGCGGCTGCCCAAACCCACTCCCACCGCCCGGGGCACCAGAGCGGGCGGTGGCCCGAAGACATCGGCCCAGCAGGCCATCAGGGCCATGCCTGTGGGGGTGGTGAGCTCGCCCGGGGGAAAGTCGGCGCTGCTGGCCAGGGGCAGAGCGAGCTGACGCGCGATCTCCAACACCGCGGGCGCCGGCAGGGGCAGGGGGCCATGGGCGGTGGTCACGCTGCCGTGGCCGGCGGGGGGGATGGCGCAGATCAACCGCTCCACCTCCAGGTGCAGCAACCCGGCGCAGACCCCCACCACATCCACCAGGGCATCGATGGCCCCCACCTCGTGAAACTCCACCTCCTCCGGGGGATGGCCATGAACGGCGGCCTCCGCCGCCGCCAACCGTTCAAACACCCCCAACACCCGCTGCCGCAGGTTCTCGGGCCAGGGAGCCTGAAGGATCTGCTGTCGCAGAGAGCCCCAGGGGCGGTGGTGGGGCTGGGGCTCCAGGGGAGTGACGCTGAGATGGGCGCCACGCAAACCACAGCTGTGACGCTCCTGCCGCTCGATCCGGTAATGGCCCGCCAGCCCGAGGGCCGCCAAGGGAGCATGGATCACCGCCTCCGGCAGGCCCGCATCCAACAGGGCCGCAAGCAACATGTTGCCCGCCAACCCCGTCGGGCAGTCGATCACCACCAGGCTCATGGGCTGGTGGGCGGCGGACTCGCAGACACGGCACCGACCGGACGAGGCCGACCGAAGCGCGGAGCGGCCCGCAGCAGCACCTCTGCCCGCTCCTCCAGGTCTTGCCGTCGTTCGGCTAGCCAGCGTTTCACCTCGCGGCGGGCCTGGCGCTGCTCTCGCTGGGCGGTGGCCACGTCATAGCCGGAAAGACCCCAAAGACGGCCCAGCTGGGCCCGATCGTCCGCGCCGCCGATGATGCCGCCATACACCAACTCCTCCGCCACCATGCCCGCCAAGAGCACCCGGCTCCAACGGCGCAGATCCACCAGGGGCATCTTGGCCGCAGCGGGACCCTCGAATTCCGTGCTGCCACCGCTGGCCAGACCAGCCTGCAGGGCGGCCCAGCTGCCCACCAGAACGCGCCGCACCGGCACGGCCTCCGCCTGAGCCACCAGGCCATGGGCGGCCTCATGGAGCGCGATCCGCCGCAAACGCCCCAATCCTCCGGGCAAAGCTTCCGCCAGCAGATGGCCGCCGCGTCCCCCAAGGAAGGCCGCATCCGCTGTAAGCGCCGCCAAGGCCAGGCCCGCCGCCAGGGCGATCAGCCAGGGGGGAATGCCGACAAGGGGTCCGGCCACGGCGGCCAGACTCACCAACAGAACGGCCACCCCCGCTGTGAAGGCACCGGTTTCTCCCGGCATCGCCATGGTGGTCAAGGGCGAGGGCGGATGATGGCCCGGCTGTGGCTCCGGGGAGCCGCCGCCACCGGGACGACCGCGCGCGCCTCAGGAGAGCCCGATCGCGTCTCCGGCTTGCCGCTCCGCCTCTCCCCGCCACTGACGCCACCACGGCGGGTCTTGCCGCCCCGCTTGCCCCGCTGGGGCAGTTCGGCGATCACTTCAAAACGCTCGATTGCCAGCAGCTGGTCTTGGCGACGCCCGTCGATGGAAATGAAATGGCGCAGGTGCTCCATCGGGATGGCACCACTCAGATGCAACTTGAACGGCGTGGGTCGGCTGCCGTCGGCGCGAGGCTGCTGACGCACCTTTACGACCACATCGCCCGCCTCGGGCCGGGTGTAGATCAGCTCACCGCGCAAGGAAAAGTAGTCATCACCCTCCGGCAGGGTGTCGCTGAGGGCAGGTTCAGTCGTCTCTTCTGACTTGGAAAGGGTGCTCGGTTCCCAGACCCCCATCAATTGCAGATGGAGGGATTTGTCATCGCGGCTGCGGGGATAGGCCACCCACAGATGGGGTTGGCGGATGTCGAGGTGGCGCCGCATCAAGGTGAGCAGGCGGCCCAGCACCACCGCCTCCAGATCGCAGCCATCACTGGTGAGAAGCCTGCCGCGGGTGGGCAGGTCGCTGTCTTGGGGCACAAAGATGCCGCGCACCAGCCCGATGGCCCGGTATTGCTGGGGTTCGCTGACCGGTGGAATCGGGTGCTGACGCATGGGGGAAAGGGAGAACGCCGGAGGGGCGCAAACGGGCTAAGCGTGAGTATGGGCGCAAACGGTAGTCTCCACCCAGGCGCTCCGCCACCTTTTTTTGTGCTCGGATGCCCACCCTCTCCCTCCGCCCGGCCTTGCTTCGCGTCGTTCTGCCTGCCCTGGCGGTGGTGATGGTGTCGCTGGGGGCAGGCTGGTGGCTGGGACAGCGCCAGGTCAGTCCACCGGCCCCGATCGATCCGCGGCGGGCGGCCTTGACGCGGGAGGTCGCGGAGCTGCGAGCGCGGGTGAAGGCGCTGAGCGACACCCCCCGGGATCGCCAGCGACTGCTGGAGCTCCTGGTGGGGTTGGAGCGCAAGCCGGAGGCCATCAGCCTGCTGGAGGAGTGGGCCGATCAGGACCCCCGGCGCTGGAGCCTGCGCCTGATGCTCGCTGAGCTGCGCCGGGATCAGGGGGATCGGCGGGGGGCGGAGCGGGAGCTGCGCCAGATTTTGCATCAGCGACCCACCCAGATCGAGGCCCTGCAGCTGATGAGCCTGGTGTTGCTGGAGCAGGACCGGGGTACGGAAGCGGAGGCGTTGGTGAAGGCGGCCAGCGCGAGCAGCGGCAAGGGGCCCGCCAGGGCCGAAGCGCTCGACCTGGGCCTGTTGCTGGCGGAAATTCAGCAGCGCCGCGGCCAGCCCGCCAGCGCGGAAGCCACCTGCCGCACACTCTTGAGCGCCTTCCCGAGCGACCCGCGGCCCGCCCTGGCGCTGGCCTTGTTGCGCCAGCAGCGGGGAAATCTTGCTGGTGCCCTGGAGGCCTTGGATCAGGCTCGTGAACGCGGCGGCCCAGACGATCCCCGTCGCCCCGCCCTGGATCAGCTGGCGGCCAGCTGGCGCCTCAAGGCGTTGCGACAGTCGCTCCCGAAGGCCGGGGCGTCGTCACCACCGGCCCCACCGGCGGCGCCACGGGCTGGGGAAGGCTTTGGGCCTCCAGCTCCTTGAGGGCCTGATCAACCGCGGCGCCCGGTGGGGTGGCGTTATCCATGGCGGATCCCTTGCGGATCTTGTTGATCAAGTCCAGGGGATTGGCGGGATTGAGGCCCCCGGAGGAGCCGCCAGGCCGGCTGCCGCTGCCGGGGTCGTAGTTGTACATCTGCTGCTCCATTGGCGAACCGCCCAGGGTTTGGCCGTAGCCGTTTTGCTGGGCCAGGCCAGGGAGCTGGGCGGAGACCACCAGGGCCAACGGCAGGGGGGCCAACAGGCCCAGGCCAAGGGCGCGGAACCGAGGGTGCAAGCGATCCGGACCCCCCGGACGGGAGAAGCGATGCGGGAGGTCAACCATGGTGGGATGCGCCTGGTGGTGCGTCTGGGGGTTGCCCCTGATGGAGCGATGGCGTCCATGCTAGGGGAGCTTTCCGCCCTCCCGTCTCCTCTGCCCATGCGGATCGCCACCTGGAATGTCAACTCCGTGCGCGCCCGCCTGGCGCACCTCTGCGCCTGGCTGGAGGCGGAGCGGCCGGATGTGGTGTGCCTGCAGGAGACGAAGGTGGCCGACGCCCTGTTCCCCCATGCCCCCCTGGCGGAGCTGGGCTACACGGCGGTGATCAGCGGCCAGAAGGCCTATAACGGCGTCGCGATTCTCAGTGTCCTGCCGCTGGAGGAGGTGCGTGTGGGGCTGGAGGCCCTGCTGCCCGGCGATGACGAGGCCCGCGAGCTGGATGGGCAGAAGCGGGTGTTGAGCGCCCGGATCGAGGGCGTGCGCGTGCTCAATCTCTATGTGCCCAACGGATCAGCCGTGGGCTCCGAGAAATACGCGCTGAAACTGCGCTGGCTGGCCTGCTTGGAGCGCTATCTGCGCGTGCAGGCGGAGAACGGCGATCCCCTGTGCGTGGTGGGGGATTTCAACATCGCCCCCGAGGCGCGCGACATCCACGATCCGGCGCGGCTCACGGGCGGCATCATGGCCAGCGACGCCGAGCGTCAGGCCCTGCGGGCGGTGCTCGGCGATCAGCTCAGCGATGCCTTCCGCCTGTTTGAACCCGCCAGCGGCCACTGGAGCTGGTGGGACTACCGCACGGGCGGCTGGGAAACCGGTCGCGGCTGGCGCATCGACCACATCTATCTCGATCCAACGCTGCAAGCTTGCGCCACAGGTTGCCTGATCCAGCAGAGCCTGCGCGGTGAGCCCCAGCCGAGCGACCATGCGCCGGTGGTGGTGCACCTGGTCTGGCCGCCGGAGGAGGGCGACGATGGGGAAGGGGACGACGACTGGCGCTGAGGCGAACGGCTGGTGAACTCGGCCTTGGTCAGCGGTTGCCGATCAGGGAGCTCTGGTCCTCGGATTGGACGTGTCCGGGCGGTGCGGGGCCCAATCCAGCGGTGCGACCGGTTGGTTCTTGTGGTCCTGCGGCTTTGGGGCTGGAGCTCTCCTCGGTTGGCTATGGGGCTTGGATCTTCAGGCGAACAGCGCGGTGCCTTCCGCCTCAGAACACCCACTTGCCTGATGGCCCTGCCACCGGCGCCTCCCGCGACGCTTCCCAGCCCGGGCCACCCTGCCGCAACCGCTCCAGTTCCCTCTGAATCGCCGCAAGCGGTGTGGCCCAATCGCCGGCGGCGCTTTGGCGAAAGAGGCGGGCGTTGGGATACCGGAGGGTTTCGGAGTCGGTGAGACCCCAGCGCCAGTCAAGGCGGGAATCGATGAGGAGCCGGGTGCGCTGGCCAAGGGCGCCAGCGAGCTGAGCGGTGGTATTGGAGACGGAAACGACCAGATCGCAGGCGGCGATCAGGGCGGCCGGATTGTCGATGTCGTTGAGGGTGTCGATCTGGGGATCGGCATGCAGCGCCAGGCCGGTGGCCTGGCGCTGCGCGTCGCGTTCGGCTCGAGTGTCGCCGTATTGGAGGGAGAGCAGGCGGAGTCCGGGCAGGGCGAGCGCAGCGGCGAGTGTTTCGAGGGGAATCGCTTTCATGAAGCCAGTGGCAGTGCTGACGCTGCTCCAGGAGAGGCCCACCAGCAACTGACCGGTGGCGCTGTCAGCACTTTGAGGGCCTGGCTGTAGCTGTCGATGGCGTCATCAAGGCGGCCCTGGCGGTGGAGCGCCACGGCGTGGCGGGCATCGCCTCGTCAGGATCGTCCCCGTGCATGTGGGCATTGCCAAGCTCCAGCCAAGCGTCGGCAAATCGGAGGGATGGAGCGCGGGGGGAGGCGGGGAGCTCATGGAAGCAACGGCGGGCCAAGGGGCGGCGGGCTCACCGTCAGGGGGGCAGGGCCCGGAACCCGAGGAAAGAGGGGAAGGCAGGGTGAAAATAAGCCCCTGCCGGTGGCAGGGGCTGGGAAGGGAGCGCGAAAGAGACGCGGCTCTGGATCAGGCAGCGGCGCGGCTGGCTTTGACGCGGCCGCGCAGCTTGCGGCTGAAGCCGAAGGCAGCGCCAGCTCCAAGCATGGGGAGAGGCCCTGGTGTTTTGAAAACATTTTGAGTGGCGTCGATACCAGAGCCGCTGTAGTCATCAACGATATAAAATGTATTGCCAAAAATCGGCGGTGTCGTCACGGTAGTAGTGGTGTTGGCGGTGAGTGTGGCTAAAAGTGTGCCGCCGAATGTGTCATAGATTGACTTGGTAACCGAGCCGTCTCCTCCGCTGGGCTTAGAGAGAGACAGGCTAATCTCAGTGACAGCGGGATGTGTACCAGCATGCGTGAGTGTATAAGAAATTGTTCCAGCGGTAGGAACGTCTGTTATCGGATCAAAATCGATATCCACAATTCCCGTTTGAATTGGAAGGAAGGTATTTGAATTCTCGATGTCGATCGCGCCAGCTCCATTGCCGGTTGACGTGAAACCAGAGGCAGTCCAGGGAGCTTCTGTGCAATCCACAGGCGCAGCAATAGTGCCGCAAGAGACGGTAGCTTTTGCTGCCCCACCGGAAACCATGATACCCCCAGCGAGGGCCGAGAGGACAAGAGTGGAACTGGCCAGGGATTGAGAAAGGCGTCCCAAATGGACAGCCGTAGACTTGATTTGAGACATTGGATAAGGATGATGATGATGAGAGTTTTTGAGGCTTCTTAGTAAGCCGCAATCAACATAGGTTGTTTCGCCATAGACTGTCCATAAGTGATACACATTTGCATCAACGCTGCACAATCAGGACGGGTTTGCGCATTGACATCGAGAGCTAGCAGCAGAAATGCGCAAAAAAATACTGATCACGCAGAACGCTCTACCAGTGGCCGAGCTTGTGCAGCCCTTGCTTGCTCCAGAGTCCAAATCAAGGCCAACCAGGGAACTTTAATCAAGGATTGGCGCACCGCCGGCAACCGGGCTGGACTGGATCGCGCCGCGCTCTCGCCCCGCGTTGCCACCCGTTCCACCCCAGAGTTCGCACCGGAAGAGTTTCCACGCGTCCGCCGTGCAAGCCCTCCCGTGATCTTTTGGTTCCCGCTTCACGCGTCCCGGGCGGCGAGATGGTGGTGGCCTCTGGGGTCGCTCCTGCTGCTGACCGCCCAGGCGGCGGCAGCGCTGCGGGGCCCGGCCGCGGAAGTGCCGGGCAGCCTGTTGCCCCCGGGATCAGCGCAGGCGATTCTGCGGGTGCACAACGCCGAGCGCAGGGCCGTGGGGGTGGATCCCCTCCGCTGGGATGGGGCCCTGGCCGCCACGGCCCTGGACTGCACGAGCCGCCTGGTGACCAGTGGAACGTTTCAGCATTGCGCCCTTGGCGAAAACCTCTGGATTGGCGCCACAAGCCGCTTCAGCCCCGCAGCGATGGCGGAACTCTGGGCGGCCGAGCGCCGCGACTTTCACAACGGCACTTTTCCGCAGGTGAGCCGCACGGGCAACTGGACAGACATGGGCCATTACAGCCAGATGGTGTGGCGTCAAACCACCGCCGTGGGCTGCGCCGCCGCGGCCGGCGCCGATGGCCTCACCCGGCTCGTATGCCACGACTCGCCCCCGGGCAACAAAGATGGGCAGCCCGTCTATTGACAGCATGGGGATCGTGCGGGGCTGGCAAACACCCGCCCCCGGGGCTTCTGATCCGCGCCCTCCACCTCCCAGCAGGTGTGTTCCTCCATGGGGGTGGCCCTGGCGGTTGGGCTCGGCTGCGACCTTTTGCCTTCACCCGTCACCCGCTGACGTTCGCGGAGTGCCCAGCAGCGGCCGCAGTTCCGCCGCGGCCCCCGTTCGCCCCACGACAGATTTGCTGCCCGCCGGGTGGCAGCCTCCCCCCATGACCCCCACCATCCCCGTCCCGGGCCCTGCCTCCCCGTCCTCCACCGGCCCCCGCTGGTGGGTGCGCGGCGACCTCGATGGCTTCCTCGGCCTGGGCCTCGACAACCTGATCCAGATCCTGCTGATCATCGCCCTCTGCCGCGGCGTGCTTGGCTACCCGGACCCTTTGATCTTTGGTGTGATCCTGCCCGCCACGGGCCTGAGCCTGGTGGTGGGCAACGGGGCCTATGCCCTCCAGGCCCATCGGCTCGACCGCGCGGAAGGGGGTGGTCAGCGCACGGCCCTGCCCTACGGCATCAACACCGTGAGCCTGTTTGCCTATGTCTTTCTGGTGATGCTGCCGGTGAAGCTCAGTGCCCTGGGGCAGGGCGCCAGCGCCGAAGCGGCCGTTCGTCTCTCCTGGCAGGCGGGGCTCCTGGCCTGTCTGGGCTCGGGACTGATCGAATCCGCCGGAGCCTTCGGCGCCGCCGCCCTGCGCCGCTGGCTGCCCCGCGCCGCCCTGCTCGCCACTCTGGCCGGCATCGCCCTCGGCTACATCGCCCTGGGCTTTTTGCTGCGCACCTATGCCCAACCCGTCGTCGGGCTGGCGGTGCTCTCTGTGATCCTGGTGGCCTATTACGGCCAGATCCGCCTGCCCATCCCCGGCGGCCTGCTTGCCGTGCTGGTGGGCATTGCTCTGGCCTGGAGCACGGGCCTGCTTCAGGTGGATGGGGCCACCTGGCAGGCCAACCTGGCCTCCGTGGGCTTCCACCTGCCGCTGCCCCGACTCGGCGCCCTCTGGCAGGGCCGCTCCCAGCTCGTGCCCTGGTTGGGGGTCACTATCCCGATGGGCCTCTTCAACGTGCTCGGCTCGCTGCAAAACCTCGAAAGCGCCGAAGCCGCCGGCGACCGCTACCCCGAGCGCGCCTCCCTGCTGATCAATGGCCTCGGCACCGCCGTGGCGGCCCTGCTCGGCTCCTGTTTCCCCACCACGATCTACATCGGCCACCCGGGCTGGAAGGCCATGGGCGCGCGCCTCGGCTACTCCTGGCTCAATGGCTTGGTGATGGCGGTCGCTTGCCTCTTCGGACTGTTTGGCCTGGTGGGGCAGATCGTGCCGATCGAGGCGGGCATGGCGATCGTGCTCTACATCGCGCTGGTGATCGCCGCCCAGGCCTTCCAGGTGACGCCCAGCCGCCACGCCCCCGCCGTCGCCCTGGGGTTGATGCCCGGACTGGCGGGCTGGGGCGCCCTGCTGTTGAAAGCAGGCCTGCGCGCCGGGGGAGCGGGCACCGCCGCCACTCCGTTCACTCCTCTCCTGGTGGAGCGCCTGAAGCAGGCGGATGTCTGGGCCGCTGGAGCCTTTGCCCTGGAGCAGGGGCAGATCATCGCCGCCATGCTTCTGGCCGCCATGCTCGTCTACGTGATTGATCAGCGCTTCCGCGCCGCCGCCCTTTGCGCCCTGATCGCCGCCGCCGCCTCCTGGCTGGGGCTGCTGCACGCCTGGCGCTTCACGCCGGCGGACACCGTTTTCAACCTGGGCTGGGGGGCGGGGACGCCCTGGGCACTGGGGTATCTGGCGATGGCGACGGTGTTTGTGCTGGGGTGGTGGAGTCGGCGGCAGGGGTGAGCGGCAGCCCTTCTCCTCCCTCGCGCCACCACTCACCCCCGCCACTCCCATGGCTCCGCGAGATCTTCCTGCGCGGAGGCGACCCGCCGGCCGCTGGAGGGGGGGCAAAAGGTTCGCGTTCGACCGGGGTTCTCGCCCCGCAAGATCGCCGTGCAGCCCGCCAGGGCTTCAGCCGCGATTGCCTGGCTGCTGTAGCGCCCCGCCACCGCCCGCGCCGCCGCGGCCCCCGGGCGACTCGGCTGCCGCAACCACTCCCCCAGGGCCCCGATCCAGGCGGCACGGCAGCGCTCCACCACGCGCAAGCCCGGAACATCTCCCTCCTCGCCACCCACCCCCACCCGGGGAGTGACCATGGCGCCGCAGCCGCAGGCCAGGGCCTCCAGCACCACATTGCCGAAATTTTCATGGCGGCTGGGCAGCAACAGCAGGTCGGCGGCGTTGTAGGGAGCGAGCAGCTCGGCGGCGGGCAGGGCTGGCAGCCAGAGGCAGCGCTCGGCGAGTCCCCGCCGCCCCAGTTCCCGGCGCAGACGCCAGCCGCTGCCATCGTCATCGTTGCCGATCACCACCAGGCGCCAGGGACCGGCAGCCAGAGCCTCCAGCACAGCCGGCAACAGATCCAGCCCCTTTTTGTGGTGCAGCCGCCCGGCCACCAGCAGGAGGGGCTCCGCCTCCGGCAGCCCCTGGTGGCGGCGCCAGGCCGAGCCAAGGGCGGGATCGCAGCGCAGGGCGGAGAGGTCAAGGGGATTGGGCAGGATCCAGCGCCGGGGCCGCAGGCCCAGCCCCCGCAGCTCCGCCACCTCCTGGCGGCTCGTGCAATGCAGAGCGATGGCCCGTTGCAGCAACGGACGCTCCCGCAGCAGAAAATAGGGCCATTTCTTCCACCAGCCGCGCCCCAGGCCATAGGGACCAAGCGCCCCCCGCAGGCTGTGCACCACCGGCACCCCGGCCCGATGGGCCGCCCGTTGCACCGGTAGCCCCAGCGGTTGCCAAATGGCGCTCAGATGCAGCAGATCGGCCCGCGCCAGATGGGCCGGCAGGGCCTCCACCAAGGCGCGGGAGCGGATGGCGCCCGCAGCCCGATCCACGGGATAGCGCACCACCCGTACGCCGCCGCGGTTCTCCGGCACCCCCAGCAGAGACGCGGGCCAGTCCGGCAGACCGGCGTTGGTGGTGATCACCTCCACCTCCACCCCCGCAGCGGCCAGAGCTTCGCAAAGGCGCGACACGCTCAATACCGGCCCCCCGAATTGCCAGGCAGGTGCATACACCGGCAGGAAATGGAGCAGCCTCATGCGATGGCATCCACCTTCAGCGTCAGCCCCTGGCGCAGATCCACCAGTCCTGTTCCGCTCCAATGGGCAAAGGAGGTGAGATCCAGCTTTGGCGAGGCGATCGCCCGCCACAGCGTCACCATGTTGAGAAGGCGGATGTCGTCGACAAGCAGGTAGCGAGGTCGCGAAGCAGGCTGAAGCGAGTGGGCAAGAAGATGGAGAAATGTGGGCTCAAAGTGACCATCTTTTGGTGCATCAAGAAAGATAAATTCCGCTTGCTGCAAGACTTCAAGATTTGAGGAAAAACAATCTGGATCCGCCAGATTGACCAGGCGCTGTTGAACGCGTCCCGTGTTGAAGTCCTGCGCGCTGAGATGACTGCGGAAGCTGTTCCACGGCAGAAGGTCATATGTCACTACGCAGGCATCGCTGGGCGAATGGTCGAGAAGCACCCGCGTTGCCATTCCAGTATAAGTACCAATCTCCACAATGTACTTTGGCTGAATGCAGCGAACAAGGGCAGCGATCAGTCGATAATGATCCCCGGGGAAAGAGTTGAAGTAGACTGCCTCCCCCGCATCGGCACTAGCCAGATCCAGCTGTAAAGTCGCCGCATCTCTGAGCGCATCAAGCACCAGCATCATGGCGGGAAAATTCTGTGTGGATGGATCATCCTCCACAGAAGCAATTGCGCTGGGGCGCCAATCGCGACAGGGAAGCTGGGGCAGAGCCAGGGAAACAGCCTTGCGGGCCAAATAAGCAAACAACCCTTTCTGTGATAGCGGCATTGATCATCCTCTGGCAGAATAGAAGCTGAATCTACAGAAGCCCCAGCGCGTCAGCACCAGCCATCGGTCGCCATCATCCATCAAGATGAGCCGCTTTTGCCAGAGGGAAAAACAGACAGCGCATCTTGCCGACCGCAAATGACAAGAAGTAACATCGCCCCCACAAACAGACTGCGTTCATAGGGAAGAGGGAGCGACACCATCCCGGCCGACAAAACGTAACCACTCAACGCCAGGCTGATGGTTAGAGGCGCCATCAGTTTCTTTGGCTCCTCGAAGAGCTTCCAGGAGAGGAAGAGCAAGGGGAGCAGCGGCAAAAGCGCCGCCAGATATTTCGCGACCAGAAAGCCAAACAAACCCAAGCCAGGCACCAGTCTCCATCCAACGACAGCCGCCACCAGCGTGCCGCCATTGATCAGCAAGGCATAGCGGCGCAACTGACCAGAACTGACCAGGGGCTGGATGAGGATCTGTTGAAGAACCTCCAACAGGGAGGTCAGCAACATGATGCGCGTCGGACTGAGGGAGGGCAAAAAGCTGCCACCGAAAAACAGGCGGATCATCAGGCCGTCCAGCAATCCCTAGGCCAGCAGCACCACCAGCAGCAGACTCCACAGCGACCGGAACACCCGCTCCACCTGCCGCATCCTGTCCTCGAAATCTTGTGCCTCGCGCAAGCGCAGAAACAAAACCGGCAGCAAGGTGCTTGGCACCAGCGCAAACAATTGCTGCAGGATCTGACCAATGCGTAGAAAGCCCACATCTGCCAACCCCGCTTGCTGGGCCAGACTCAGCAGCAACGGGAAAAACACCAGTGACGAGACCAGATTGGCGCCGTAAAAGGGCAGCCCACGTCGCAGCAAGTCTCCCCAGAGCGCCCAGCCAGGCGGACGCCAGCTCGGCGGCGGCCAGATTCCCCGCAGAGCCCATGCCAGCCAGAGAATCTGGAGCAGGGCCACCAGGCACCAACCCAGCAGGGCGCCCGTGATCCCCCCCAGGGCCGCGCCAGCCGCGGCCAGGATCAACCGCAAGGGCATGAAGAGCCCCTGCCGCAGGGCCAAGCGGCGGGTGTCGCGCGCCACCAGCATCACTTCCCAGGGCACGGCGCAGCTCGCCTCCAGCCCCACCATCAGCAGCACCAGTCCCCCCCACAGAAGCCGCTGCGGCTCCGTCACCGCAGCGGGAAAGAGGCCGTGGCCCGGGCCAAGCCAGAGGGCCATCCCGGCCAGCAGCACCCCCGTCGCCAGCAGGTTCTGCAGGCTGAAGACCGCCGTCAGGCCGAGGCCCCGAGGCGTCCGCAGGGCCTCGGCCTCCCCGCCCAGCTCGTAGTTGAGGGCGAAGTCGCCGCCCAGCCGCACCAGGGTGTCGCCGGTCTGCACGGTGGTGGCCACCAGGTTGAACAACCCCAGGTCGGCGGGTCCCAGCAGACGGGTGAGGGCCAGATTGCTCAGGAAGCTGGCGATCCGGCCCAGTCCGGCTCCACTGGCTAGGTGCAGCCAGCCGCGGCGCAGATCAGCCATCGGCGGCCCTCCTCACAGGCGATCCACCAAGCGCAGCAGCCGCCGGGCCGCGGCGCTGGTGGTCCGCGCCTTTACCCACTCCCCCGCGCCCCGCAGCAGGCGGGCGTAGTCCGTGGGCGTGATCGCGGCCACCTGCCGCCGCAGATCCGGCCAATCGCGGTAGCTGAGACAGTTGCTTCCGGGCCGCAGGCCGTGGGGGGCGCAGGAGGCGGGCTTGGCCTCCAGGCGGCGAAAGCAGGGCACGGCGCCGGCGGCGGCGATCTCGTAGTGCCGCAGGCAGTCCCAACCGCCACGGCGGGTGGTGATGGCAAAGCGCGACGCGGCCAGGTCGTCGTAGTAGGCCGCCTCGCTGCTGAAGGCATAGGTGCTCGGCAGGCCCAGGGCCGCGCCCACCTCCGGATCCACGCAATGGGTGGCGAACTCCCGCGTCTTGAGGGCCGGATCGACGGCGCGGAGTTTGACGACGGGAATCGAGAAGGAGGCCTCCGCCAGATGCGGACGGCCCAGCCCCCTCCCCTGGCCCTGCCACTCCCGCTTCAGATACAGGCAGCGCCGCGAGCGGATCGGGAAGGGCTGCCAGCCGTAGCGCCGCAGACGCGTGCCAGAGCGAAAAAAAAGGCGTCTGTCGTCATCGCCATCCAGCAGCACCACAGGCACCCGCTGCAGCCAGGGCGCCAGATCCAGCAGCTGCCCCCACTGCCGCCACACCTGCCCGAGCACCACCAGATCAAACTCACCCCGCTCCAGCCGCTGGGGCACGCAGCTTCGATCCACGGCCCGCTCCTCCAGCAGCCCGTAGAGCGTGAACCCATGGCCCCGCACGCCGATCGGGCTGGCCTGGAAGCCCTCGCGATAGAGGGCCGTCTTGCGGGGATGGTCGACCACCGCCAGATCGGCGCACTGAATCAGGCCATGGAGCAGGCCATCGGCGAGGTAATCCTCCCGATCCTCCGTGAGAAAGAGCACCTGACGCATCAGGTTCGGGCATCCGCGCGGGAAGCCAGACGATCCACCAGGGCGCCCAGCAGCCAGAGGGTGAGCAGGTATTTCGGCAGCTCCCAGAGCAGTGCCCAGCAGGTCTCCTGCACGGTGCCGAAGGGGAACGACTGCACATAGGTGCAGGGATAGAGCAGGAGCAGCAGCTGGACGGTCGGCCCCGACACGGCCACGGAGCGACACCACAGGGCGGTCAGCCCATTCACCACCAACGCCACCACCAGCGACCCCAGCGCCAGACCGGGCAGGCCCCAGCGGCGCCAGAGATCAGCCGGCAGGGAGAGGCAGGGAAACCACACATCCGCCCAGGTGCCGCGGGGCACCCCCTGCAGCTCCTTGGCAAGGCGGGGACCATCGAAGATCTCTGGTCGCCGGGGTTGCAGGTGACGCGGCACCCAGAGCCACAGCAAATTCCGCAAACCGGCGGCACCTGCTGGAGCCGCGGCGCGATGGGCGGGTGTGAACAGATAGGGATCGTGACAGGCATAGAGGTCGCGGCCGATCCAGCGGGCTTTGGCCAGCAGCGGCTCCGGATCCCGCAGCGCCGCCGCCGCCGCCCCGAGGCGGGCGACGGGATCGAGGGCGCCGGTGCCCTGGAAGCGGCTGCTGTCGCGCACCACAAAGATCAGGGGCGACAGCACCAGCATCAGGGTGGCCACCAGCAGCACCAGCCGGCGCAGCAGCCGAGGGGACAGGGGCACCAGCCACAAGCCCGCCAGCAGCAACAACAGCGGATAGAACAGCAGCCCCCGCGAGCCGCTCAACAGGGCCACCAGCCCAAAACAGACCACCAGTGCCGCAGGCAACCAACGCCCGACCCCGCGGAAACACACAAAGAGAAGAGGAACGAGCAGGAGCCAGAGATCTCGCAGGCGGGAAAAGGCCGCCACGGGGGTGTCGAGCCGCCAGAGCGTGTGGGTCCAGCGCAGATAGGTGGCGAAGTCGCGGTCAAAGGCACCCCCCAACACCGACAACACCAGATAAAGAAGCATGTAGATCCCCAGCAGCAGGGCGATCCAGCCCAGCTGGCGCCGAGCAGCTCCTTCGGCGCGGAAGGCCTCCGACAGGGGACCGGGCGGGAGCGCGGCGGCGGCCCGGGCGATCCGGTCGCGTTGCAGCTGGCCCACCAGCACGATGGCGGCCGTCACCGTCAGCCAAAGCAGTTGACTGGCCACCCCGTGCCGCACCCACACCGCCAGAAAGGGGTCATCGCCACTGCCCGAGAATGCCAGCAGCAGGGGGCCAAGCCCCCAGCGCAGCGCCATGCCCAGCACCAGCACCGTGAGGGGCGGAAAGGGAATGCGCTCCAGCAACGGCGCCTCCAGGCGCACGGTCTGCAGCAGCAGCCAGAAGGCCACCCAGCCCAGGCCAGCCAGCGCCCAGCGCTCCCGTGCCAGGGGCAGCGTCACCGTCCACAGGCCCAGGCCCAGCAGGGCGGAGCGCCCGGGCGAGAGGAGCCAGCCTTCCCCCCGGCCCAGCAGGGCGGCCAGGCGAGGGGGGATGGAGCGGCTGGTGACCTCAAGCATCAGGGGCACGCATCAGGAGTTCATGGCGCGGGCGGGGGCAGGGGCCGGTCACTGCCACGGATGCGCAGTCTGCCTGGCAGGACGGCCAGCAAGGCCAGCGCAGTGCGGCCCAGGCCCGCACTGCGCTGAATCAGAGCCAGCTGTCGCGTGGTGGCGCGCCAACCCACCCGCGGCCAGGCCTTGAGGGCGTTCCACAGCAGGAACTGGGCGTGGTGGGCAGCCCAGCGATGGCGCTGGGGCCACCCCGCCAAGGCCGGATGGTCGCGCAACAGGCGCAGCACCGCCGCGATCTCCTCCCCCTCCCGCTGATCGATCCGATTGGCACTGGAGAGCTGCTGGTCATGCACCCGCACCCGGGCGATCGGCTGGCGGTTGATCAGCACGCGGGTCTGCTCCGTCGCCCGGATCAACCACTCCCAATCGGCGGCCTGCCGCCAGTTTTGGCGCCACAGGCCGGTGCGCGCGAACAGCTCGCGGCGCATCAGCAGGCCGGTGATGTTGCCATTGATGCTTCCGAAGCGCAGCAGGTGGGGAAGCAGCTCGCCCGGGGCGAAGTCCCGCGTCACCGGGGCGAAGTGGTCGGTGTACCAGCCATTCACATCAAAGCGAAAGGCCCCCGCCCCATCGATCGAGCGGTAGCTGGAGAGCACCAGGTCACAGCCGGGATGGCGGCGGATCAACTCCTCCAGCACGGCGATGGCCTCCGGTTCCAGCAGGTCATCGCTGCAGAGGATCAGGAGCCAAGGACTCTCCACCTCCGCCAAGGTGGCGTTGAGGTTGGCGAACAGGCCAAGATTGCGGGGGCGCCGCACCAGCTGGATCCTGGCATCGGCGGCCGCCAGATGCCGCAGCAGCACTTCCGTCGGCGGCTCCGAACCGTCATCGGCGATCAGCAGGCGCCAATGGGGCACGCTCTGGGCCCGCACGCTGGCGATGGCTTGCTCCACCAGCGCCGCCCGCCCGTAGACGGGCAACACCACCGTGATCCGCTCGTTCATCGCTCCGCCTCAATCCCGCAACGGGCCAGCAGACTGAGGAGCTGGTCGGGTTCCACGGTGAAGTCGTCGCTGGCGGGATCGGGGCGGGCGCCGATCAGATGGCCGTGGCGCACACCGAGCGCGGAGGCCATCAGGAAATAGTGGTTGTAGGGACCATCGCTGGGCAAAAGCTCCACCAGGGTGGCGCCCTCGCGGCAGGCCACCACGTTGGTGAGGCCGGCGCCATGGGCGCCCACCACCACCGCCGCGCTGGCAAAGGCCTCCAGCTGCCGCCGCACCGGCATCCCCTCCAGTTCGAGCCGCTCGAAGCCCAGGGGCGCCAGGCGGGCCAGCAAGGCGTCCTCATTGAGGCAACGGCGGGAGCGGGCCATCCGCCTGGAGATCAACAGCCGGCGAGCGGGTGTGCTCCCCGGTGGGGCCAGCGCCAACCCGATCGAGCGCCACCATTCGAGCAGGGCGGGACTCACCACCACTGCGCTGTGATGCTCCTGCAGGGCGAAGCGAAGCCGGGGGGCGCTCAGGGCCGCCGCCTCCAGCACCGGCAGTTCGGGAGCCACCACCGCCAGCAGGGGCCGCAGAAAGGGCGGCTGGGGCCGGCCGGGAAGCGCCGTCAGGGCCAGGCTGGTGTCGAGCTCCATCGCCAGGCCAAACCGCCGTTGGAGCATCAGGGGCGCCAGCCCGGGCAGCGTCAGCCAGTGGTGGTAATTGGGATTGTTGTGGCTGCTGAGCAGCACCAGGGAACCCGCCACAGATCGGGGCGCTCCAGCGGGGCGCCACCATCCCGGCGGCACGGCGGCGGGCGTCCAGCGACCGCGCAGCAGCCGGGAGAGCACCGCTCGCGTGGAGAGAGAGAGGCGATCGGGAGCGGCGGCGTTGGCGGGGTTGGCCTCATAGAGCCAGCACGACCCCATGGCCAGGAGGCCATGGCACCCGCGGAAGCCCGCCGGTTGCGTCACCTCCAGCAGATGCTGCACCAGCCGGGAGCAGGTGGCGGGGGTGAAAGCGCGGGCGGGGGTGTGGAGCGCGCAGGAGGCGGCGGGGGGCTGGTAGGTCTCCTCCAGGGTGTGGAGGGTCACGCCGGGCAGGGCCGCCAGCCGCTCCACCACCGCCCGACGGGCCAGGGCAACCTCTCGACAACGCTGACCGGGGGCAAACACAGGGGGAGCCTCGGCGGAGTCAGGCGCGGGGGGCCGATGCTGGCCAGTGTCGCGCCAGGGCGGCAAGCAGGGCCAGCTCCAGGGCCGCCTTGGGCAGATCCCAACCCAGATACCAAACCATGGTGAGCGTGGTGTTGTTGATCCAGCTGCCGATCAAGCTCAAGGCCAGCAGCTGCCAGAGCAGAGCCAGCAGCGGCCGCTGCGCGACCTGCAGCAGCACCAGCGACTGGGCAAGGGCGAGCAGGGCGCCGATGCCCGCCGGCAGCAGGGCCACCCCCAGCCAGCGGAACCGCAGCCAGCTGTCCGCGAAGAGGCTGAGGGTCGCATAGGAGATTTCACCGGGCCGCAGCCGCAGGGAGGCGGACAGGGCCTCCGCCTTGCCCTGGCCATCAAACAGGCTGGGGACGCCAGGCACCAGGGTGCTGGGCAGCAGGCCGGCGGGCAGCCGCTCAAACCCGCCCCACCTTTGCACCGGCAGGCGACGGCGGCGACAGGCGTCATAAAGCCGCACCCCTTGGTAGCGCTCGGCCACCGTGAGGGAGACCTCCGGCCGCGTGAGCAACGCGGCCAGCGGTGGATCCTGACGCAACTGCTCCGCCAGATCAGCCGCGCAGTCGGAGGGCCTCAGCAGGGCGTAGAGCTCGTGGCTGGTGCCCAGCAGCTGGCGACCGATCTGGAAGGTTTCAAACTGCCGGCGCAGGGCCGCGTTGGCCAGATTTCCCTCCCGACGCACCCGCATTCCTTCCGCCACCACCACACCGGCCACCAGCCCCGCCAGGGCGACCGCTCCCGCCTGCCGCCAGGAGAGCCGCCGCCAGAGCAGGGCGCCCACAAAGAGATAAAGGGGCACGTTGAACAGCTGGCCGCGGCTGCCGGTGGCCAGGCCAAGAGCCAGCCAGGCCGCCAGCAGCCCCCCCACCGCCAGCCGCTGCCATGGTCGCCAGCGCGGCCAGACCAACGGCACCAGCACCAACCCCACTGGAGCAAGGCGCGAGAGCAGGCTGGTGCCCACCAGCAGCTTGGCCAGTGGAGACACCTGCAGGGCCTGGCGCTGGGCCTCAGGATCACGCAGAAAAACGCCCTGGCTGGCCATGCCCAGCAAGCCCAACACCGAAAGGAGCAAGAGCACCTCGCACAGACGCCGCAGCACGGGTCCGTGGATCGCCAGGAGGGTTTGCCGCTCGGGGATGGGGCAAGCGGCGGAGCGTGGCGGCCAGGCCCAGCGCAGTGCGCCATACCCCAGCGCCAGGCTTGTCAGGCCGAGGGAGAACAGCAGGCCCATCCCCTGGAGCGCGCCGAGGGTGGAGCGGCTGGCGTACCCGAACAGGCTGCTGGGATCCAGGCGCCACAGCAGCCAACCCAGTCCGTACGTGAGCCCATACATCGTCACCACCACAGCGCCGAGACTGGGCACCCCGCGGCGGAGCAGATCCCCATCCACCCGGGCCACCGCCAGCAGGCTGCCCCCCCAGGCCGCCACCACCATGAGAACCTCCAGCGCCATCAGGCCGTCCCGCAGACAATCAGCCGCGCCATCAGCAGCTTTGGGGCCAGCAGCTGCCGCCGGCTCACCTCCACCGGCTTAGCGCAGACCAGGTCGGTGGGAATGGGCCGCAAAAAATCGTCGGGGCTGCGCACCTGGAACAGCAGGCGGGTGTTGGCCTCAGGAACCACCCGGCCGCCAAGCTGGCGGAAGCCAATGAACAGTGGCAGCGTGGGGACCGGATCCGCCACGGTGGGATTGACCGCCAGGCGCCCCCGCAGCTGAGCCTGCTGCACCGCCTCCTTGGCCGACACCGCCCAATACTCGACCGCCGTGTTGCGGTGGTTGAGGCGATGGCGGGCGAGCTCGTTGAAATAAGCCAATTGATAGGGATGCAGCAGCAGATCATCCACCACCTGGCCCGTGGCCAGCAGGATGACCACAGCCAGCGCCCAGGCGCGGGGTCCACACCAGGGCGGTTGGGCGGTGGGCAGCTCCCGCAGGCGCTCGAAACCCATCACGGCCACAATCGCCAGGGGAGGCACCAGGAACAGCAGGTGACGGTCAGCGTCGTAGAGGTTCGAATTGCGCAGGATCGCCAGGCTGGGGATCAGCAGCAGCTGCAGCCCCAGAAGCAGCACGGAGTCGGGAAGCGATCCCGACCACCAGGCTCGCCGCGGCAGCTGCCGCGCCCAGGCCAGCAGCTGCACGAGGGGCAACAGGATCAACAGCAGGGGCAACTTGGCCAGCAGCCACTGGAGCATGTAGCCCGCCGCTGACCAGGCGGGATCGCGAACGCCCACGCAGCGACCGTCAAACCACATGCAGCCCCCCCAGCTGTGTACGGCGAAGGTGGCGAAGGCCTCGCGGAGAAAGCGCCACGGGGGCTGCCCCCAGGCGGCGGGTTGGAGCAACAGAGCGCCCGTCAGGGCGAGCGCTGAGAGGGCCAGCCCGGGCACCAGGAGCGTGGCCAGGCCCCGGGCATCCCGGGCCGGCGAGCCGCCCCCCGCAAGGCCGGCCAGCCGCCGCCAGCGCAGGAGAGCCAACACCCCTTCGCTGATCAGCAGCGGCACCAGGGCGACAAACTTCTGATTCACCATCAAGGTGGCACCGAGCAAGGCCAAGAGGGCAGGAGGCCCCGGTGGAAACCAACGCTGACGATCCGGGGACGGCGTGGCCCGCTGGATCAGCCCGAGGGTGTAGACGCTGTAAAACAACGCGAACGGCACATCTTTAGTGTTGGTGAAGGAATGGCCCAGCAGCGTGGGGGTGGCCAGCACCAGGGCACCCGCCAGCCAGGGCCGGCGCAGCGGCAGCCGCCGGGCGATGGCCACCACCACCCGGCTGAGGAGCACCATCTCCACCAGCAGCACCCCGTGGGAAAGGGTGAAGAAACCGGTCAGCTGGTGCTCCACCGCCGGATGGAAGAGGGCCCGATCCAGGCTGAAGCGGCCCGTGAGCAGGCCGCGTTGCAGAAACCAGAGCAGCCAGGCCGGCAGCAGGCCGATGGTGCCGTAATACTCAAGGTTGGAATGGATTGCCCGGTAATCGGCAGGCTCCCCCCGCAGCAGGCGCAGCCCATGGGCGATCTGCTCACGGATGCCGAGGTAATCGGTCTCCTCATCCCAGCTGACCTGACCCCCCAGCAGAGAAGAGAGCGCCAACACAAGATATCCGCCGAGCACCAGCCTGTACGCAAGGCGGTCCCACTCGGGCTTGGCCATTCGCAAGCGGCCTGTGCGGCGTTGAAGGTCAAACTGTAGTGGGCGATCCCCAAGGGGCAGGATGGCGCTCCTTGCCTTGCCAACCGTGCCGCCTCACGGATCTGACGCCAAGCTTTTGAGCCATCCGCTCGCCTGGGCTGTGGTGCTGGCTCTGCTGCTTTCGGCGGTCTACTTTGACGCCTTTCCTTATGACATTTTGGCCTACCACGGCCCTTTTTCCGCCGTGGCGACGGGCCTGCCCAGGCTGAGCCACTATGAGATGTCGCCCTTCATGGCGCATCGCTTCCGGGGCTTTCCACCGCTGTGGCGCTGGCTGCTGGCGCCCGGTCTGGGCCTAGGCCTGCCGCGGCTGATGGGCGCCGCCAATCTCCTTGCCCTCTTCGTTCTGGCCTGGACAGCCCGCGCCACCCTGCGGATCCCCTGGTTTGTGAGCATGGCGGCGACCCTGCTCTTTCCGATCGCCCTCTTTGGCTTTCGCACCCCTTACCAGGATTTCTTCGTGGGGGCGCTGACGACTGCGGCCGCCCTGCTGTTGGCCCACTCCCTGGGACAGTGGCAGGAAGGGGGGCGGGGAGCCAGGGCGGCCTGGCACGCGCTGCCACCGCTGCTGGCAAGCTCCCTCACCAAGTATCAAGGGCTGTTCCAGGGCGTGCTGCTCGTCAGCCTGACGGGCCTGGCGGCCTTGGTGATGGGCTGGCGCGGTCGCCGCCTGTCGGGCAGCGGCCTGTGGTCCGGTCCGTTGCCGGTCGTGCTGCTGACCCTGCTCCTCTGCGCTGTGCATCCGCTGTGCAACCTGTGGAGCCATCACAACCCCTTCTTCCCGATCCCGGCCGGGCCCTTCCCCGGTCCAGAGATTCAGGCCAGCCACGGGGCGCCGGCCTACACGCTGGCCCTTGGGCCGTTCAAGGCCTTTGTCAATCATTGGCTGTCGGCCAGCGAACTCGACTGGATCGCCCGGGGCGTGGTTCCCAGTTACACCCTCGACCAGGCCCGCGCCCAGACCCAATACGGCGGGCTGATCGACCCCCGGTCCCTGACGGGGCTGGTGCGCAGCGGGGGGAGCTTCGGGCCGGCCTATCTGGCCACCATGGCCGCCTATGGCGTGGCCTGTTGCCAGGCCCTGCGGCAATGGCACCGCGAGGGTTCCGTCCCGTTGCCGGGTTGGTCTGCGCTGGCGGTGGCGCCGTTTCTGCTGCTCGCTCCGGGGTTCCCCCAAAGCCACGAGCTGCGCTACTACCTGGCGCTCCTGCTGTTGCCGGCGCTCACGGCTCTGGGCTGGTGGTGGGAGCACGGTTCCCGGCGCTGGATCCAGGCGGGCCTGCTGGCCTTCCTCGCGATGGCTTTGCTGCTCACCTTCGCCCAGCCCCTCTCTTCCACGGCGAAAGGCGTGTTGCGGGGCGAGGGCTTCCGTTACGCCGTGCGCTATCCCATCCGGGATCTGCCCTCCGCACAGGTCTGCCTGCGTCTGGGCGAGCCGCTGGCCGGCTCCGTGGAAGCGCTGGCGCTGCCCACCGGCCAGGCCTTTGCCTGCCGCCTCCAGTTGCCAGCGGACCTGTGGGTTGTCGAGCAAACGCAGGACAGCACGACACCTGCAGCGGCGGGGAGCAGCGGTGGTCCGCGTTGAATGGTCGGATCACGGAGATCATCGCTTCCAGCTCCGGTTGTCAAGGAGGCTCTGGAAAACCCCTCAGCGGCACCCGTGAGAGCGCGGAGCTCCCAGTCGGTGCAAGGGACGGCTTCCACTGGCGACCGGTTGTCCAGAGCTTCCTTAAAGCCACTGTCGCCCTGACATCCTTTAAGATCTGGCGTTGGCGCCGATCCTCAATGAAGATCCTCGGCATATCCGCCTATTATCATGACAGTGCAGCGGCATTGATTGATGGCGGAGATGTCGTTGCAGCCGCCCAAGAGGAGCGATTCACGCGCAAGAAACATGATGCTCGCTTCCCTCTGGCAGCGTCACGATATTGCTTAGAAAGTAATCATTTAACCCTCGGGGACCTGGACGCTGTTGTCTACTATGAAAAGCCACTTCTTACCTTCGAAAGGCTACTAGAGACCTACATTGGTGCCGCCCCGAGAGGTGGACGCTCTTTCGTTGCGGCGATGCAGGTTTGGCTGAAGGAAAAACTGTTCCTGAAGACAGAAATTCGCAAGTCCCTCCGCCAACTGGACAAGGACATGCGTGCCTCTGAAGGATCAGAGGAAGCAGAGAACAAACAAACATCGCTGCCGACGCTGTTGTTTTCGGAGCACCATCTCTCCCACGCCGGGGCGGCCTTCTATCCCAGTCCCTTTGAGAAAGCCGCAGTGCTGTGCATGGATGGTGTTGGCGAATGGGCCACAACATCCGCTTGGATCGGTGAGGCAAGCAGCCTGAAACTCCTTTGGGAGATCAATTTCCCCCACTCCCTCGGCCTGCTCTACTCTGCATTTACGTATTACTGCGGATTTAAGGTCAACTCAGGTGAATACAAGTTGATGGGGCTGGCTCCCTATGGCCAACCAGTTTATTTTGACACCATTTGCAAGCATCTGATTGACATCAAGGCTGATGGCACTTTTCGCCTTGATCTGAGCTATTTTAAATTTCACCGCGGCTTCCGCATGACCAGCAGGCGCTTTGACGCCTTGTTTGGCCGCCCCCCGCGCAAGGCCGAATCGGAACTGAGCCAATTTCACATGAATCTGGCCGCCTCCATTCAGGCAGTCACTGAAGAGGTCGTGTTGCGTTTGGCGCGCAGCCTGCGCCGGGAAACCGGCGCTGACAATCTCTGTCTCGCCGGGGGTGTGGCCCTCAACTGCGTGGCCAATGGCAAGCTGCTGCGAGAGCAGATCTTTGAGCGGATTTGGATCCAACCCGCCTCCGGCGATGCCGGCTCGGCCCTTGGCGCGGCCCTGGTGGCCTGGCATCAGCACTTCGGCCAACCGCGAACAGCGCACGCGCATGACGCCATGCGAGGCACCTATCTCGGCCCGCGATTTTCCAACGACGCCGTGCAGACCTCCCTCCAGCAGATGCGGGCTCCCTTCCACAGCCTGGAGGATGGCCCGCTGTTTGAGCGGCTGGCGGAGCTTCTGGAGCAGGGGAAGTTGATCGGCTGGTTCAACGGTCCGATGGAATACGGGCCCCGCGCCCTGGGCGCGCGATCGATCCTCGGGGATCCGCGCAGCACGGCGATGCAGAGCGTGATGAATTTGAAGATCAAATACCGTGAAAGTTTCCGGCCCTTCGCCCCTGCGGTCCTGGAGGAGGAGGTGAGCAGTCAGTTTGATCTGGAGGGCAGCAGTCCCTACATGCTGTTGGTGGCTCCCGTGCGGGAGGAGCTGCGCCTGCCGGTGAGTGAGGAGGAGCAACACTTGTTTGGCATTGACAAACTCAAACTGCCGCGATCTTCCCTGCCAGCAATTACCCATGTGGATTATTCCGCCCGGGTGCAAACTGTGAGCCCGCGCACCAACCCGCGTTTCTACAATCTGATTGCCGCCTTTCGTCGCCGCACAGGATGCCCCGCCCTGGTGAACACCTCTTTCAATGTCAGAGGTGAGCCGATCGTCTGCACTCCGGCAGACGCTTATCGTTGCTTCATGCGCACCGAAATGGACGCCCTGGTGATGGAGAATCAGTTGCTCCTCAAAGAGGAACAACCTCCACAGAGCCGAGACACGGGCTGGATGGAAACCTTCGAGCTCGACTGATCCCCCCTCCCCCCGTTTCCCGGCCATGGCCTCCGACGCCTCCACCACCCCCAGCCGCCGCCAGTTAAGGGAGTTCGGTCTCCTGATCGGCCTGGTCTTTCCGATCCTGCTGGGCTGGCTGTTACCGGCTCTGCACGGCCATCCCTTCCGGATGTGGACCCTTTGGATCGGCGCGCCCGCCCTGGTGCTGGGCCTGGCCTGGCCCCGGGCCCTGGCCTGGCCCTACCGGGGCTGGATGGCCCTGGGCCATGCCCTCGGCTGGATCAACAGCCATCTCATTCTTGGCCTGGTGTTCCTGCTCGTGCTCCAGCCCATCGCCGCGGTGATGCGGGCCCTGGGGCATGATCCGTTGCGGCGCCGGCGAACCACGGGCGAGAGCTACCGGGAGAAGCCATCCGGTTCCACGGTCGACATGCGCAAGATCTTCTGATTCCCTCCCGGCCCCCACCGCCCGCACCCCAACCATGGAAGCACTGCTTGATCTCGCCAAAGACATCTGGGATTTTCTCAAGGTGCGCAAGAAGTTTTGGCTGGCACCGCTGATCATCACCATTGTCTTGATGGGAGCGCTGCTGGTGCTCACCCATGGCACCGTTGTCGCTCCCTTCATCTATTCCATCTTCTGATCTCAGTAGCGCACCTGCCAGGGCCAGCGGTCTGGGATGCAGAGAAAGGCGTCATCCTGCCCGCAGGCCAACGCGCCCGAGGGCAGGATGCGGATCACAAACCAGGCCTGCAGGGTCACCAGCAAGGCGGGCCAGAGCCAGGGAAGACTCTTGTAACGGGCCAGCCAGGCCAGGAAGAGGATCAACAGAAAAAAGCCCACCCCATCGCTGAGGCGAAAGGCGATCGACGCCAGCCATTCCCGTTCCACCGCCACTTGCAGCAGCCCATAGAGGCCCGCGAAGAGCAGCAACAGGCGGCTGAGTGGGCAACGCAGCAGGCGCCCCGGCCCCAGCCGGCGCTGCCAGCAAGCCCCCGCCACCCCGAGGGCCATGGCCCATTGGAGATGCCGCACCTCGGGCAACAGCGCATAGCTGCTGAAAAAGCGGCCCACCGAGGCATACAGCGCCAGTTTTTGCACGGCGACGGGAAACACCACCACCAGCACCAGCGCCACGGGAGGAGCCAGCAGCCACAACCAGCGACGTCGCGGGGAGGCCAGCAACCGGAAGGCGCCGGACCCCACCAGCAGAGGCGAGAGGGCAAGGCCCAAGGAAAACGGAAAGGTGGTGTGGCTGAGGGCGGCGCCGATGGCGCTGATCACCACAAAAGACTTGCGCACCGGTTGCAGACCCGCGAGCCGCAGAAACAGAGGCAGCAACAGCAGGGTCGACAGGGCCTGGC
>JBKDSV010000120.1:0-2507 GCA_046340795.1 Cyanobacteriota bacterium
TGGTCAGTCCCTCGTTTTGACAGAGGGCAATGGCTTCAGCCTTTTGCTGAGGCGTGAATCGGCGGCGTTGACGAGTCATGGCGTCCATTATCGGTTGGGAAGGCGGCTTAGCGACCTGTCCACTGAACCGGGACAACCCCACTGATATGTTAAAGTCTTTTTCTGGCCACTTGTGTATGTTAAGTAATTTAAGTATCCCAGAAGAACTCCGAAAAAAAATTGATATTGAGCTTCAGCCAGGAGAGCGCATAAGATGGGTAGGGCAGCCGGTACCTCGGTTGATCACAGCAGATTCACTTGGAAGTGTTTTATTCGCTATTCCTTGGACAAGCTTTGCTATATTTTGGATGTGGAGTGCATCGGGGTATAGACTTCCCGATCCAAAAGAAGGTTTACAGCCCCAGCATTTGTTCGCTCTTTTTGGTGTACCTTTTGTTCTTATTGGTTTTGTAATGCTCTCCAGTCCCATCCTGGTATGGCAATCAGCACGGAAGACGGTTTACTTGGTGACGGATAAGCGAGCTATCTCTTTTCAAGGTGGTAAATCTACTACAATCAGAGCTTATCTGCCTGAGCAACTTAAAGATATATATCGTAAAGAAAGAGCCGATGGAACGGGTGACGTGATTATTTCAATCCGGCGATGGAAGGACAGTGATGGGGATTGCCGGATTGAGGAAATGGGTTTTTTAGGTATTCGTAGCCCACGAGAAGTTGAGAAGGTATTGAGGCAGTTAGTTCAGAATAATGCCTAACAATATCAGTACACACCAACTGCCAAGATTTGATTAGCATGAGGCGCAGTCCATCTGCGGCGGGTGATGAGCAGCGTCAGCCGAATACTGGGCACAGAACCCGAGCCAGGGAACGGGTGATGGAGCCTATGCCCTCGGTTATGTATGCGTTCACAGGGCAAGATGCCTTGCCACTCCAAATCCAGCCCTGCTTGCTTCTCGCAAAGCGGCGCATTCCGTCAAGCTTCTGGCTGATGGAGCTGGTCGGGCGGAACGTCTCAGGGATCAGGAAGCAGCGAGGGCTTCTCACCCCCACCATGATCAGGGTTCATTAGAGGTGTCCCTGCAGGCCTAGACACACCCTGACACGTGCGGGGTTCTGGTCCATCAACGATGGGCTCGACGTCCTGTCACACGACATCCCGGTGCCTATCAGCGTTGTTGTCCGCTCGAGATGCTTGCACTGAGCATCTTTGCTCAGCATACAGCACTTAGCGATTCATGGACCACGTGGCCACATAATTCATTGCATTTCAGCCTCCGTTTGGTGGGAATGGCTCCGGCCCCTGATCGTGGCTGTTGCCGTTGTCGCCCCTGGGAAGGGGGCGTCATCGGCAACAGCCACTGGGGCCTGATTTACTGCTTGTCAGCACAATTATGTTTCTCAGGTCGGAGATAGTTTATCCTGACAACTTCTGGTTGCTTCCAACACCGTGGAGGACGGCTCCAGCGACGTGGATTCTCTTAACCAGCCTTCTCATAAGTCTGCTGACGAATGGCACAGATCTCATCGGCTTCTCCATAGTGCCGCTGGTTAGGTGTAACGTACTTGATGCCACTATGACGATGCTCACCGTTGTACCACTCCACAAAGCCATCCACCCAACATCGAACGGCATCCAGGTCGCGAAATCGACGGCTTGGACAGGGCTGCCTCAAGGTCAAGTTGAGGTGCCGCAAATGGAGCTGAAGAACGCGGACCGTCCTGGCTGGGCACAAATGACGACGGGTCTGCCGATGGACATGCGCCCTGATCCCCAGCCTCCACAGGACTTTTGGTCAGCCCTGACGGCTTGGATAACTCTGGTGATATTTCATCGTTCTAAACAGTGACTCGGCATAAGCATTGTCATTGCTGACTCTTGGTCTGGAGAAAGAAAGGGAGATGCCAAGCTCTCTCATCTTTGCCGACAACTTATAGGATCGCATCGGTGCACCGTTGTCTGAGTGCAACACAGTTGATGTCATCGGTTCAATGCCTTCATCACGGCAGACACGATCAAAGAAATCACGAGCTAACTGGCTGCATTCACGCTCATGGACCTCGGCGCCCAAGATGCGCCCGCTCCAGACATCCATCACCATATAAAGATAATAGTACTGTCCTTTGATGGGGCCAGGCACCAGGGTGATATCCCAGGCCAGCACTTGATGAATCGCCGTGGCCTTCAGCATCGGCACTTCTCTGGGTTCTCGGGGAGAGCAGGTCCTGCCACGATGATTCAGCAACCCTTCTTCTCGCATGATGCGATAGATAGTCATCTCGGAAGCGACATCCTCTTCCTCCTCGGCCAAGATCGCCACAATTTGACCGGGTGGCAGATCAGCAAAACGCGGATCGTTAACGGTATTAATCACTCTTTGTCGCTCTTTGGCCGAAAACTTGTGAGCCACTTTCCTCGAAGCTCCCTTGCGGCGATCGACACTGAATCCCTGGCCGCTGAATTCCATGCACCAGCGGCGTAACGATCGCCCGCATATACCAAGAAGATC
>JBKDSV010000121.1:0-3143 GCA_046340795.1 Cyanobacteriota bacterium
GGTGATGGCGCCAGTGCTGAGCTCAACGCCAAGCACCTGATCCAGCAGACTTTGCACCTTGCGATGGCTGAGGTGGTAGACACCGCCCAAAAGCCCCACCAAGGCGCTGAGCTGAGGGCCAAAGCCTCCGTTCTCCACTCCAGCTGGCAACTCGGCGCGGGTTGTCGTGTGGCAGTGGGGGCAGTTCAGCCGATGCAGCTGGTGCTCAATCACAAACGGCTCGATCTTGGGGATCTCGATCACCTGATGGCGATGCGGTTCTCGATCCTCACCGCTGAGCGCCTCCCCGCAACCACGGCACGTTGTGGGGAAATGGGGGATGACCTCCGCGCACTGCTCCACGGGGAGGAGATTGCGGCTGGCGCCAGGATGGCCCTCCTGGCCGCCGCGATTGCGGCCACTGCCCTTGCGCTTCTCGTAGGCTGAGGGCTTAAAACCAGAGCCATCGCTGGAGGGAGGCTTTGAGGAGTTTCTGGAGCTGCGGCCCTTCTGCTCCTCCAGCTGGGCGACAAGGTTGATTAGCTGCTCCAATAGCGCCCGCACCGCAGGCGGTGTCGCCTCCCAGTCAGAATCGCTGACGCCAGCAGGTGGATAAAACATCTCAGGCTGTCTCATGCTGAGATCAAAGCGGCTGCCTAGGTTCTGTCAATGGCGAGGGGCCTGGATCTGCCACCCCCCTGAACGGTTACAAATAATCTAATGCAATGCTGATAGCTGTCTTGATCTTGATGGCTTTCATTGTCACTCGCCTTGCTTCCTTAACGCCATGGTTCCTGCAAGAAAGAAATGGCGCTGACTTGGCCAAGGATGGCGCAAACTTTTAATCCCAGCGCAATGAGTTTGCGGCGTATTTTAAGCTATTAAAATTTAGCAGCCAATTCAAAATTTTGAGGTTTAGCACTACTTATAACTTATAAGCGCCGCCACGTGCCTTGAAGGATATCAACCGAATCGTAGAAGTGAGTGAGTCAGGATAATAGATAAGTCGGAATTCACCGATTCTGTATCTCCAATATCCGGCAAAATTCTGGTTCAAGGGCTTGATTGTATTTCCTTTTATTGTCATTGGCGCTTTATTAATTTCAGAAATAGCTTCTAGAACACGACCTTGCATATTGCGATCTAATTGATTAATTTGAGAATTGAACTCGGAACTAAATCCTAAAACCCACTTTCGTTCTGTCTTGGAAGACGATATTATTTGAGTTGTCAAATTTTCATCAAACTTTTTTTCGGGCTTGACATCAATATAGTCTAGATTAGGTTGATGAATTTTACTTATCAAAGCCTCGACTTTACGTTCCAGCTCTTTTGTATATTTAATATCCGTGTCTATTTTATCATACAACTCTCTTGCATCTCTTCTAGCTGCTTCTTTTTCATTAGAAGCAGTACGAGCCCTGTCCTCAGCTTCCTCTTTCTCACGAACTGCTTGCTCATAGTTCTCTGTAGCAATGCGAGCTTTCTCTTCCGCTTCCTGTTTGTCACGGATTGCTTTTCGACTATTGTCGTCAGCAATACGAACCAGCTCTTCAGACTTTAGCTTCTCTTGAGTCGCTTCCTGACTAATTGCTCGAGCCGCATCCTCAACTTTCTTTTTATCCCGAATTGCTCGCTCACTTTCCTCAGTAGCACTACGAGCTATCTTTTCGGCTTGCAGCCTGATTTGATTTGTTTTGTCGGCTTTAACTAACGCATTGTTTAGTGTTTGCTGAGTAGCTAGATGTTCATTGACTGCATTGGTTTTGTGGTATCGCGCTAGCCTGGTACGATAATAAGCTACTTCCGTCAGGAAAAAAATCAGCAAGCCTGTAATAAGACTATATCTAGCAATTGAGTTATAAGCTAAACTCTTGGGGTTAATATTAGGCCCTGGTTTTCTTGTTAACGCTTGTGGAATATCTTTCAGCCAATTTTGCATTTCACCATAGAATGAAGGCATTACTGCTCTAACTAAATACACTCTTCCAATTATGTTTCCTTTAGATTTCTTTAAGTACACTTTCTCATCGTTTCGAGGTGACTTGAATCCCCATTCCTGGCTCGTAGGCGGCGGGTCACGCAAAAGTATATAAGGTGAATGCGCTAAAGCTCGATCCATATTTTTATCTTTTTCAAGCTCAGTTATCCAATTTTTAGCGTATTTATTTTCATTTTTGGGAATTATTTTTTGCCTTCCATTCCCTTCTTCTTTGACTGTGGATTGTGATGCAAAAAGAATCTTCTGATTAGGGCATAAAACATTTTCGACTGAGCAGTTCGTAACGATGATTCCGAATAGCCCATAGTTACTATCAATGGCTTGCTGGATGTCGGATCTATCGCTTTTTGAAGAAAGAGATCTAGGAAGAAGAAGTGAGAGTTTTGTGGATAGTAGATTGGAGAGGATATTGAAATCTACAGTCTGAGTCCGATGGATGGTTCCTTCCCAGTAGCTTTTATGACCTGTGTAAATAACCCCTAAGGCGGTTCCCAATGATAAAGCCAAAACGCTTAGACCCCTAAGCCCGGATCCCCTTGAAAAAAAATGTGGTCTAGGGTTTCCCGATATTTTTTTCATCTCTGTTTCGGCTAGGCGCTGCTGGGCGGCTTCGGTCTCGGCCCGGGCTTCATTGTCCCGCCGCTGGGCCCGGATGGCCCTGCAGTGGTTGATTCCCTCCTCGGCCAAGGGCTGCAGGGCGCTATCGCTACCGTCGGCTGAAACCCTGGTGTAGAGATCCTCGGCCATCAGAGCGTCGTTGTACCCATAGAGCAGCGCATGGGCCATCAGCAGCTGGAGGCGTGGCTTCACGCCTGCTTCCGCCTCGGATTGCGTCTCAAGGTCGTCTAGCAGGGTCTTGCCCTGTTCCATGACGGTGGACCATTCCTGCTGGCGGTAGGCCTCCTCGATCTGCCCGTAGCGTTGGAAAAATATGTTGGAGTCCATAGGCGGTTAAGGAGAGGCAATGGCTGGGGGAATGAGGTTCAGTGTGGAACGATCCCAGCCCAAACGCCATCCTGACGCAGGGCTGCTTCAAAGTCTGTCACAGTCGTCCTCCCCGGGTTTGCGTCCATGCGCTGAAGTTGATTGTCTCGCCTCCTTCTTGTGTCCGTGCTCGCCGTCTCAGCCCTCAGCAATCTCGATCTGATTAGTTTTCTCAGGG
>JBKDSV010000122.1:0-2663 GCA_046340795.1 Cyanobacteriota bacterium
GTGCCTGGCCCCCGCCGGAGCTGTGCCAAAGTCCGATCAGATGCAAGACCGGCATGGCGTCTGGATCTCCGCACGAGCCATCGCGCCGCGCCCCCTGCCGGCCAGGGCTGACCAAAAGTCCTGTGGAAGCTGGGGATCAGGTCGCCTGTTCATCGGCAGACCCGTCGTCATTTGTGCCCAGCCAGGACGATCCGCGTTCTTCAGCTCCATTTGCGGGACCTCAACTTGACCTTGAGGCAGCCCTGCCCTGCCGGCGCCTCGCCAACCGCTGGAGGGTGATGCTCTCGGCACTGCTGGTGGCGGTCCTCACCGTCTTGGCCAACGCGCCTGCCGCCTGGGCCTACCTGCCAAAGGGCAATGCCGTCACCGATCCGGAAGCTCTGCTGCGCAATGCCCTGCCTGTCCAGCAAGGAAATTTGCAAGATTTGCAACATCGCTTGGAAGACACCAGTGACGACCTGCGGGCCAAGCGCTGGAATGCCCTGGCCGCCACGGTCCGGCGGACCCAGTCGTTGCTTTCGGGCGACCGGGAAACGATCCTCAAGGCCTTCACGCCGGAGCAGCGGCAGGTGGCGGCCGCCGAGCTGACCAGTCTGGAAGCCCATCTGCAAGACCTGGCCGCAGCCGCCGAACATCAAAACCGCGAGGGCTTTCTCTCCGCCCGGCGGGCGGCCCTGAGCACCATCGGCGCCGCCGAGTCGCTCCTGGCGGGCCCCTTCCCCTTCCCCATTCCCAGCGCCTACGACAGCTTGCCGCGGCTACTGGGTCGGGCGACCGTGGAACTGCGTACCAATAAGGGCACCCTGGTGGCCGTAGCCGATGGCTACAACGCTCCCTTGACGGCGGGGGCCTTTGTCGACCTGGTCCAGCGAGGGTTCTACGACGGTCTGCCCTTCAACCGGGCGGAGGATTTCTACGTGTTGCAAACCGGCGATCCGGAAGGACCCGCGGAAGGCTTCATCGATCCGGTCAGCCAACAGGAGCGGCGGGTGCCCCTGGAGATCCGCGTTCCCTCCGAAGCGGTTCCCTACTACAACCAGACCTTTGAGGACCTGGGCCTGTTCAAGGCGGAGCCTGTGTTGCCCTTCAATGCCAAAGGCACCTTGGGCTGGGCCCACTCCGACGAGGCCCTCGACGACGGCAGTTCGCAATTTTTCCTCTTCCTTTCCGAGCCGGAGCTCACCCCCGCCGGCCTCAACCTGATCGATGGCCGCTACGCCGCCTTCGGCTACGTGGTGGAGGGCCTGGAGGTGCTGAATGAACTCGGCGCCGACGACAAGATCCTGAGCGCCAAGGTGATCGAGGGGGCAGACAACCTCAAGGCCCATGGGTGAGGGGCCCACCCTGGCCGATCTGGGGGAGTGGGAGCTCATCCGACGGCTGGGGGCCTTCGCCCCGCCAGGACAATTCAACGATGACGCCGCCCTGATCCCGGCCGCAGCTACCGAAGGCATGGGTGCCCGCGGCGCGAGTTCCAGCCCGGAGGCGGGCAGCCTGGTGGTCAACACCGATCTGCTGGTGGAGGGACTCCACTTCAGTGACGCCACCACCGAAGCGGCAGACGTGGGCTGGCGGGCGGCAATGGCCAATCTTTCCGATCTGGCGGCCATGGGCTGCACGCAGGTGGTGGGCCTCACGGTGGGTTTGGTGGCGCCCCCCTCCACCCCCTGGAGCTGGGTGGAGGGGGTGTATGGAGGCCTGGTCGAGGCCCTGAACACCTGGGATGGCGTGCTGCTGGGGGGCGACTGCAGCGGTGGCACGCAGCGCCTGCTGGCCATCACAGCGATCGGGCGACTGGGTCCCACGGCCGGGGGGGAGGCTCGCGCCCCTTCCGGGGCGATCCGGCGGGGGGATGGTCGTCCGGGCGACTGGCTCGTGAGCAGCGGGCCCCATGGCCTCAGCCGGCTGGGGCTGGATCTGCTGCAGGATCCCGAGGGGACCCTTGCCGCCCGCGTCGACGGGCCTCTGCGGCAACGAGCCATCCAGGCTCACCGCCGCCCCCGGGCGCGGCTGGATGCGGTGAAGGCCTTGATCGCCAGCCGCCCCGCGGCCGTCACCTGGCGGGTGGGGGGATGCGACAGCAGTGATGGTCTGGCGGCGGCTGTGGAAGCGGTGGCGACTGCCAGTGGTTGCGGCGCCCGGCTTGAACGCACCGCCCTGCCCCTCGATTCCGCCATGGCGGCTCTGGCGGAGGCGGAAGCCTGGTGCCTGGGGGGCGGCGAGGATTTCGAGCTGGTGTTGGCCCTGGAGCCAGCCTGGGCCCTGGCGCTGGTGGCGACCCTGCCGGGCAGTGGGGTGATCGGAGGGCTGGTGGCAGCTCCCCGGGGCGAGGTGCGCTGGAGTGCCCCTGGGGAGGGCGCCAGCGCCTGGAGCGAGTCAACGCCGGGGGGAGACAGGATTGTGGTGAGTGGTTATCGCCATTTCGGCTGACCTCCGCCCTTCGGCGACACGGCAAAGGAAGCTCTGGACAACCCCTCAGCGGCACCTGTGAGAGCGCGGAGCTCCCAGTTGGTGCAAGGGACAGGGCTGACCAAAAGTCCTGTGGAAGCTGGGGATCAGGGCGCCTGTTCATCGGCAGACCCGTCGTCATTTGTGCCCAGCCAGGACGGTCCGCGTTCTTCAGCTCCATTTGCGGGACCTCAACTTGACCTTGAGGCAGCCCT
>JBKDSV010000123.1:0-17961 GCA_046340795.1 Cyanobacteriota bacterium
CCCATTCTTTGCATGGGTGATCAGATAAATGGCTTGAAACCATTTGGATAGAGGTAGCTTGGTAGAATCAAAGATTGTTCCTGCCGTTGCCGTCGTTTGATGGCGACACTGGTTGCACTGGAACCTTTTGCGGCGGTCATCTCGGATTACTCCAAACCTCTCACCCTCTCCACACTGCGGGCAGCGAAATCCCTCAGGCCAGCGGGCAAGCTCCAATGCCGCGAGGCACTTTTCCTCAGTTCCATAGGCCTGGATGAAATCGGAAAGGGAAAGCCACTCTTGGTACTGGATTTTGCTCTGGGGCACGCGATGGACCTCCAACAGTGCACTAGTACTAGTGTAGCGGCTGGTTGGCGAGGCGTCTGGGGGCTTGCGGAGCTTTGTTGCTGATCAGGATAAGTTATGGCGGTACCTCAAGAAACAGAGGCTGCAGGAGGCGTCAGCGATGGGGTGAGCGGCGCAACCCCGCCAACGTGGTTGGCAGGGTGGCTCAAGCATTCCACTTACAAAGAATCCGGTAAGATCAATTCCAGCTGGCACAAGAAAAGTGCACAGCGGCGGGAAATAGCATCGGCGACGGTGCTACGGGCAACAAGCTCCTAGCTACGGCGGCCAATCCGGTGGCCGCGGCCTTCAACGACCCGCCCACGCCACCAGTGCTGCAGCTCCCAGCCCGGCGACCCAGCCTGCGACGGCTCAGCCCCTGGCGGCCCCGGCCCGGATTCTCCGCTGGATCCGCCCACCATCAGCTCCCTCCAGGAGCACATCCGGGGCCTGCTGACGCCCCAGCTGGCGGCCTTCTCCCGCGCATTCCGCTCTGCCTTCCAGGTGCCGGAATCCACCCCCTCGATCGCGGGGCTGATCACCCAGCACCGCCATCTCCTCTGGATCCAGCGCTACCTCGCCCAGGGCCTCGGCCAAGGCCAGCCTCAGGCCCGCACCGCCTGATCTCGGCAGACTGCCTCCACCACCAGCGGGGCCACCCAGGCCCCGCTTCCCTATCCACCGCCGCACCTCCCGCCATGCTCCACAACCTCGGCCGTGTGGTGGCCGCCGCCGCCGTGCCCCACCACCAGATCACCGCCCTGTTCGATCGCCATGCCGCAGGCGACTGGGGCGAACTCAGCGAGGACGACAAGGCCGCCAACGATGAGGCTGCCCGCATTGGCGACGGGCGCCTCTTCTCCAGCTACAGCACTGCCGAGCACGGCAAGATCTGGATCATCGCCGACGACATCCTGGGCGAGGGAGAGGGGCCGATCACCACGGTGATGTTTCCCGAGGATTACAGAGCGGAGGCCAGGATTCCGGGGGATCGGTTCAGCTGCAAGCTCCCGGAGCCACCGGCGGCAGCAGGTGCTGGTGCCATACCCCCACAGAACAGCCCGGGCGCAGCGGCGGGACCGAATCCAGCAGAGGTCCGGGGCCAGCTGGGCCTCAACTGGTGAGGATTCGGCGCAAGACGGTAGGAAGGGCGGAGCTGAGCCTCAGGAGCGGAGCCTGGAGCCAGCGTCGCTGGGCTGCGGCCAGGGGGAGTGCAGACGCCATCGGTGCGCACAGCGCCTGGAGAGCTGCTGTGCGCACCTGCCCAAGCGGCGCAGGAGCGCCCACCGGATCTCGGTAGCATCGACTTATCTGTCCGGCGGCATGTGGCGAGGGTTCAGCTGTTCCTCTCCACCGTCTCGGCTGAGTTCCTCAGCTACCGCGAGCGGCTGCGCCACCTGCTCACCCGCCCGGATGTGGAGGTGAAGGTGCAGGAGGACTTTATCGTCACCGGCGATGAAACCCTGGAGATGCTCGACCGCTACATCCAGGGCTGCGATGGCGTGATCCACCTGGTGGGCGACATGACCGGGGCGATGGCCAGGGCGCAGTCGGTGGCCGCAATCGCTGGGCGTTATCCCGAGCTGGGCAGCCGCTTTCCCCTGGCGGAGTTTCTGCAGCCTGATGGGCCCTCGCTCTCCCACACTCAGTGGGAGGCGTGGCTGGCGCTCCGGCACGGCAAGAAGCTCTACATCGCTACCCCCCGTGAGGAGGCGCCTCGGGACGCGACGTACCGCCCCAACCCAGCACAACAGGCCCTCCAGCAGGCCCACCTGGCCCGTCTGCGCAGCGTGGCCCGCTACCCCGCCACCGTCTTCAGCGGTCACGACGACCTGGCCGCCGGGGTGCTCCGCTCCTTTGTGCTTGATCTGCTGGTGGCGGCCGAGCGAGACGGCGCCGGCGCCATCCCCCACAACCTGCCGGAGGGCAGCAGCAGCTCCATTCCTCTCGTGGGCCGCGACCAGGCCCTGGCCCGGCTGGCGCAACTGCTGGAGACGGGCGCCGCCCCCGTGCTGATCACGGGCATGGACGGGGTAGGCAAGACCGCCCTGGCCCTGCATCACCTGCGCCAACAGATCGATCACTACCAAGGCGGGGTCGTGATGCTCGACGGGTGCCAGCCCCTGACGGGCCTGGTGGAGCAGCTGGAGCAGTTCGCCCTGGTGCACTTCGACATGGCGGTGCCGGTCCCTTTGGCACCGCTGGCGCGGCTGGGATGGCTCTACAGCCACTGGACCCGGCCCCAACCCGTGCTGCTGCTTGTCGATGAGCTCCAGGATCCCGCAGCGGTGGAAGTCCTGGGGAAGGGCCTGCCCCCCCGCTTTCGCCTGCTGGTGACCAGCAACAGGAAGTTCGGAGTCGCCAGCCAGCGGGTGCCGCTTGAGCCCCTCTTGAGCCCCGTAGCGGTGTCGTTGCTGTAGCAGCTAGCTGAACGGGGGACCTTCCGTGCGGCGGAGCGGAGCCTGGCCGAGCGTCTGGTCGCCGAGGTGGTGGGCTTGCCCCTGGAGCTGCTGCTGCTGGGCCGCCTATTGGCCCGCGATCAGGATCTGGAGCTGGCCGAGTTGTTGCAGGCGTTGCAGCAGCGGGGAGCCCTGGCACGGGAGCTGCAGGGCAGCGCTGCGGACCCGCTTCAGGCCCGTGGCCTGTGCGCCGGGTTCCAGTTGATCTGGGACGGGCTGAGCCCGCTGGAGCGGAGGTTGGGGCGGCTGCTGGCGGAGCTTCCCTCCACCGCCGTGCCCTGGGAGCTGCTGGCCCGTTGCTGTCCGCCGGAGATCGATCCCCACGACTGGCAGGAGGCCCGGCTGGAGCTGGAGCAGCAGCATCTGATCGAGCGGCCCTTTGCCCGTCTGCTGCAGATGCACCCGCTCCTGCACGACCTGTTCGCGGCGCAGGCCGGGGAAACAGAGGCCGCGGAGCTCAGGGCGCCGTTGGCCGACGCCCTGGTGCCCTGGCTCGCGGGGATCAGCGATGTGCTGGAGGCCCGCAGCCGGGAGCGCCAGAAGCGCTGCCTGCCGCTGTTGGAGGGCATTGCGCACGGGCCCGCCGGGCGCTGGAGGGGAGCAGCCGTTGCTTGGACGCACCTGGCGCGGGGGCGCCTGCTGTCGGGCCTGGGGGCCTATGGCCCGGCCGAGGAGGCGTTGAAGACAGCGCTGGGGCAGCTGCGGGAATCGGCCGCCGGATCCTGCAATGTGGCCCTGGAGGCCGGCTGCCGGGTGGCCCTGGCCGGCATCGCCCGGGAGCGCGGACAGCTGCAGGAGGCGGAGGCGCAGTGCCGCCAGGCGCTGGCGGTGCTGGAGGCGGTGGAGGCGGGGGACCCAGATGGGGGCGATCCGGGGTCGGCGTTTCCATTGGAGCGGGCGGAGGGGCTGAACGGGCTGGGACTTGCCCTGCTGGCCCAAGACCAACCGGAAGCGGAAGCGGCATTGCGCCAGGCCCTGGACCTGCGCCTCCAGCAGCTCGATGGAGGCGATCGCCTGGTGCAGATCAGCCGCACCAACCTGGCGATGAGCCTGCGCCGGCTGGGCCGTGCCCCGGAAGCCGAGGCGCTCTACCAGAAGGTGCTGACCACGCTGGAGGATGAAACTTGTGAGGTAGCGGTGAAGGCCCGAAATAATCTCTCGTTTCTTGCGGAAGACACCGGCGATCTTGAGAGGGCCCATTCTTTACGACAGGAGGCCGTGGCGTTGGCTGCTCTCGCGCTGGGGGTAGATCATCCGAGTCGGGGGGTGTTGCTTATGAATCTGGGCGTGGTCGCTGAAAAGCTCGGCCACCTCAAGGAAGCCGAGGCTCACTACAGGAATGCTGCGCGACTCACGTCTATCGCCTGGGGAGATGACCATCCTCTCAGTCGCCAGACCCAAGAGACGCTGGAGGTCTTTCTGGCCTCAGACACCACCCTCGCCTGACGGTATCCGCCTTGGACACGGAGGTGGCTTTCGGCACGCTACCTCCATGTCCATGGAGCCTGGCCCCCGGCTACCGAGATCTGGATCAACCGGCACCTGCCCATCGGCCAGTCTGGCCATTGCATCAGCGCCGCAGTCGAGAGCGGTGGCTCCCAGGCCGCTGAGTACGGCATAAGCACGTTGAGGGCCTGTGCCCAGCTGGTCGGCCGCACTATCGGGAAAGGCCTGAGCCGCCAAGCGGATAGCGGCGTCAATGCGTTGAGAATCGCTCGGCTGATGGCCCGTGGCCATAGCCCCCAGGAGGGTGCCAGCAAGGCAGGCGGAACGCAACCCCGACGTGGCTGGCGGCAGCGACGAGCCGGGTGGGGGGGGGACCAGACTCTGGCCTAGGCCGTAGGCCACCAGAAATGCGACAGCTCCATTCCCCGGCCCAAAGTGCTTGCGTGGGCCCACCAGCGCCCGGTGATTCAGCAGAATCTTCTCCTCGCCGGGGCAGGCCAGAAGAAGCGGCAGGCTTGAAGGGAAGGGAGCCTTATGACAGGCTCCTGGTGAGATCGTCGCCAGTTGGAGCACCATGGGGAAGGGGCGACTAGCGGTAGCCTGCTCACGCTGCCACACCCGTCGCAGTTGGAGTATTACCTCTTGTATCTGCGGATCGCTCACGGCGATCAATTCAATGGTGGCCGCACGCGCACCCAAAAGCGGCGAGCTGAAGGTACAGACTAGGAGATACAACCCGAACAGCCGTATACTACTCAAAGTTAGTGCAAGACTTATCCGCCTACCACTGTAAGCAGACAGCGTCCGCAGAATCAGGAAAAGCGAAGGAGACATCGGATGTGCGTGTTATTAAGACCGACCCAAATCAATCCTACTGCACGCGTGCCAGTTTAGCCCGGTGTGGAACTGATCTCCTGACGGTGAACGGTAGCCAGCCTCCGTGGCATGATTCAGGAATAGGAGTGCATAGAAGCGGTTGGTCCTCGGGCACATTGGTAACTGCGAGCAGAGGCATGGTGTATGTCGCCGCATCGCCTTAGGGCATCCCCTCGCTTGGTACCCCGCTGTATTGCCAGGCCGCCCAATAGCGTGGAGCACTCCAGCCTCCGACCTCGGGCTGACGCAGGAATTTTTCCTGCACCTGGCGCAGTGCCCTCTCGGGCGACAGACCTTGCTTCAAGAGGGCATAGAAGTTTTCCATGAATACCTTGCTGGCTCTATCGTCAACCTTCCACAGTGAGAGCAGGGTGCCACGGGCGCCGGCCACAGTAAGGGACCGCTGAAGGCCGAACACTCCCTCACCAGTGCGTTGCTGACCAAGCCCCGTATCGCAGGCGGAAAGAACAACCAGGCTGGTCCCATCGAGCTGAAGGCGAGCTGCCTCCTTGGCTGTGAGGTAGCCGTCATCGAGGGGGCTAGAGTCAGGAGGAACAGCATTTACATTACGGTTCGGTAGGCGGTCCTTATCGGCACCAGCCAGCACGATGCCGCTTGCCAGCAGAGGATCGCCTACTGCTCGATCGTCGAAGTAGCCGTGGGCAGCAAGGTGGATCAGGTGCGGGCTGCGGGCCTGCTCAAGCGCCCCCACTTTTGCCGCGGAACCCTGAAGGAGTGGTACCTGAAGGCTTGCAGCCACTGCAATGCCCTCCTCGGAGGCGGCGGGCAGCTCCGGCCAACCTTTGCTGGTTGGATCAGCCAGCACCAGCGACGCACTGGCATCGGGTTTTCTACCTGGTATGGGCAACAGGTCACGGCCGCTGCCAATCGTCTGCAGTAACATCCCAGCTGACAGAGCGTTGTGGTCTGCTAACGTCCCCAATGAACTGAATGGTACCCTGTGTAGTTCGCCATCTGGAGCGATCAGCAGACGACGAGAACCAGCTATAATGTTCTTAATCGGACCGAATAACGCATTTTCTACCCGTAGCCAACTCTCCCTCGCCTTGGGTTCTCCGGCGCGGGTATGTTGCAGGGCAACTGCGATATTCAATTCAATATTCTCGGCGAGACCCAAGTCCACAGCTCTCACCTGCCCACTCGAATCAAGTAACATTGCCAAGTAGCGTAGGTCTCCCCATTCTTTCCCTTCTGGCTTGCTCGAGTCGTAGGGCGAAAAACGCTGAAATTCCACCAACACTCCATCTGCGGGAAGCCGCTTGGCTACTTCAGTTGGTTCCACCAGCCGTGTTTCGAATTCGGGCAGCAGACGAACCAACTCGCGCTGCAGTTTCTCACTGTCTGTCTCGGCCTGCATTCGTCTGTCGCTTGGCAGTAGAGGGTTGGCCATCTGTGCTGTCAAAGCCTGTAGCCGAACCAACACGTCTTTTGCTGGGCCGCTGGCACGGGCGGCAATCCCCTGTCGGCGTTCGATGTCTTGTAGTGGCGCATGGCGATTCAAGCGGGTGAAGATCGCAAGGGATGCCCCACCGTGCCCATCCTGCGCCAGAGAGAAGGGAATCTGCCATCGCTTACCTAAAATCCCCTGAACCAGTTCGAATCGTCGCTCTTCAGGGACAAGCGGCACCTCACGATGCAGAAAGCGGACCTCTGCTCCTACCATTTCCCGAAGCAGACTCTGGGCGGAACTCTTATTCTGAAGCTGAAGCTGTAGATTTGCTAAGTTTGCAAGGCTTTTGGCAAGTGGCTCTAAGTAAGCAGAATTAGTTGCTCCCAGTTCACGCCTGATATTCACTGCCTCTTTGGCTGGCAAAAGAGCCTTCTCAATTAGTCTTAATTCTCGATAGCGAACCCCAAGATTGTTTAGAGAATCAGCTAAGTTATCAGTGTAAGCAGGGTTTTTCTTCGCTAGTGTGCGAAAGATCTGAACTGCTTCAATGCTCGGAGCAAGGCCATCATTGGGTCGACCCAGCGAGCCATAAAACACCCCTGAGTTGGTAAGCACTCCTGCCAGATCATCAAGATATATTTGCGGTTCGGCCTTGACAAGCTGTCGCAAGATTGTCACGGACTCTTGGACCATGGCAAAACCCTCGCGGGGCAAATTGCTCGCCAGATAACTACTTCCTAGGGATGATAGCGAATTGGCCAGTATTCCCTTGTATGCCCTAGGGCGTCTATCGGCGAGTTGTCGCACAATACCTACTGATTCTTCCGCAGGCGCAACTGCCTCTTTGTGACGACCTAACTGACTGTAGCGGTAGCTAAGATTATGTAGTGCTCCCGCCAGGCTATCTAGAGAGCCACCGTGCATCTGAGAAAATTGGCGCGATATGGTAACTGCCTCGTCCGCAGCTTCCAGGGCTTCTTGTCGACGTCCTAGATCATTGTAGCTGTTGCCAAGATTGTTCAAAGCAAGCGCTAGTTCACCCTTGGCAGATGGATTGCTATTGACTATCTCTCGCAGAATTCCGACAGCCTCTTCTGTGGATGCTAGTGCCTCCTTTGTTAAGCCGAGATCATTATAGCACGGACCAAGATTCAACAAGGCTGACGCTAGCATATACCGAGAAGATGAATTTGACACTGCTTGCTCACGAGCAACAGCAACTGCTTCCTTAGTATTGTACAAAGCCTTCTCATTGTCGCCCAATTCGGTGTAACGCACGCCAAGAAGAGTTAATGTTCTAGCCAACTCAGCCTGATAGGCAGATTTGTTCGCATGAGCCAGCCCTCGCACAACTTGAAGAGCCTCTTCAGTAAGCAACAATGCCTGTCGGGGATTTCCCTGTTGACTGTAGCGAATACTGCTGTTATTCAGTATAATCACAAAATCTCTTTGAACGGCTTCGGTTGGATTGGATCTAACCAGTTCTCGGTGTATCTTTAGGGCTTCGTTGCTAACTGCGAAAGCCTGCTGAATATCTCCGGAAGCACTGAGTAATTCACCTAACGTAGACAATGCTTTTGCTCGGAACGGATGAACTCTAGGCAGATTGGCCTCGGCCCAGTCAACCACTTGTCTTTGTAGTGTTAATGCTCTATTGATATCCCCATCGATATAAGCGTCAAGAGCATCTTGAAGCCATCTCAGTATCTGGGCGGGGATGACTAATTGAGATCTTCCCGATGCTTGGGCGGAGAGGATCAAATCACGAGAAACCTGCGGGCTAAACTGGCGATCTGCAGCGTCGACAGGCAATGCCGAAAGAAACGCAAACGGAAATATTACTAATGAAGCAAGTGATTGCATTCTAAAAATAATTGCAAGGACCATAATCTATGTACACTATAAGTCGGATTGTGCCCACCGAAGCTCTGGCTATGTCAATTAAAAACCTGGCCACTGGGCTCGCTCCGAAAGCAGCAAGGCCTAGTTGTAAACTGGTACATTACCACCATCAATGCTGTTGTTTGCAGCCCTATCAAGATCGAGGAATGCGTCTCCCTGTCTGAGTTCCAGCAGCTCTACGGCACCGAGGTGAAATGTGAGGCTGCATTAGAGAGGGCTCGCTGGCTTGGTGGGTTCCACCGCCCACTATGCGTAGCTTGCAGGCTTGATCTTAGCTATAGGTTCTGGTTAAAGCAAGATTATTGCCTCTCTTGCCGGCATCAGCCCACTTTTGCTCCCCGACCGTCCCCGAGCACTGCTCCGCACCACCACAGCGGCAATGATCAGGCCGGGCCGCTTTCGCGGTCCTAGCTTCCATGGCGGCACCGTGCGCGGGGTCGAGGTCCTTCGCACCTGCCTCGAGGCGATCAGCACCGCTCCCCGCTGTGAGATCCGCGCCCTGGTGATGCACGTCTACCCGGATCGCATAAAGGCCTATGGCCATGAGCGCCACACCGTCTACGTCGGCCGCCGCAGCAAGCCCGTCCGCAAGCCCCGGTAAATGCCCATGGCTCGGGCCCAAGAGCTGGCCAAGAAGCTGCAGGGCCGCTTTGGCACCACGGTGTCGATGATCTGAGGCGCGGGCCTCAGCCGGACGGGGGTTCCCGGCCGGTTTCCTCTGACTCGCAGGTCTGGCCCCTTCGGCTTGTCGCAGTGCAGCCGCCCATGAAGAAGGGCGCCCCGTGTAGAGCGCCTTGGGCCGGTTGCCGGACTGAGGCTCGCTTGATCCGGGTCCTGGCCCTTAATCAACAAATAGACCCGCCGGCGGGTTCCGTCAGTACGGCAAGCCGGCTCCGCGCTGCGGAGCCGGCTTGCCGCGGCGCACGGCCGCAATCACCCACCAGCTCCCCCCTCTCCCGCACCCCCGCCACCAACTCCTCCACCCATTCGGCCTCCCGCTGCTCCTGCTGCACCAGCAGCCCCAGGACCTCCCAGAGCGGATCCACCGGTGGCAGAGCCGCCAAGCCCGCTTCCCGCCAGGGGGAGTGGGCCAGCAGGGAGAGGGGAGCAGGCAGGAGCAGCCGCTCCCGCTGCAGCGGGTCGATCCAGACGGCAGGTTCGAGCTCGCTGCAGCAGCGCAGCGACAGCAAGGCTTGGCGCAGGAGATTGGCATGCAGCACCGGCTGGTGGCGCGCCGGCGGCAGAAGCATCGCCACCCGCGGCACCTTGTCCGAAAGCCTTGCCGCGGAGGTGGGCAGCACCAGGTGGTGGCCGGCGACGAGGAAGGGCAGCGAGCTTCTGGCAACCGCGAGCGACACCACCTCCGGATCACCGAGGGAGGGGTTCAAGGCGGCCACGGCCGACAGCGCGGGTGGCTCCGGCGGCTCGCTGGGGCCCACCCTCCCGGCCAGAGGGAGCAACACGGCATCCAGGCGGCCGGACTTGAGCTGCCGCACCGCGTCGGCGGCGCGCCAGAAGGCCAGGTGGGGCTCCACCTCCTGGCCACTGATGGCTGACCGCAGGAGATGGGCATGGAGGGGATCAACGCCAACGCGCAGGGGCTGGAGGGGGCCATCAAGGGGAGCCATGGCGGGGGAAGCAGCTCAATCACCCGGTGCTACGGAGAGGCCAGGACCATCAACAATCCACAGCTGCGCGGGGGGGTGATGCATAACTGCTCGCCCTTCGGGTTACAGGTGTGGGTGGGCCGCTCGGGATGGCTGATCCGCCGCCAGTTCTCAACAGGGCCCGAAAGCCATCCACAGGCCAGTGGTCTCAGCGGCCCAGCGGAATCTTCCGGGTGATTTCCAGTTCTGGGCGCGTGATGCCCCCCCAAGTGCCGCGCCGCTCCCACGCGGTTGGCCGTGCCCAGCCAGCCCCCGCCCGACATGCTTCGGCCCCGACCTGCCCCTGGCGCCACTGTTTGGTGTCAGACGACAGCGAGAAATACCCCAGGGCTTTTTGCGTCCGTTGACACCTGGCTGAACAGAGTCACCGACTCCAAGGAAGGAGCTAATCCACCCCCTGGCAAGAACTGGTGGAGCCCCAGGCCCCCCCAGCGGCCAGCCCCCCTAGCGCCATGACCCGCCAAGCCAACAGCTGCAACACCTGGCCGATCCTCACCCTGGTGGGGGCGGAGATTTTTTGCCTGATGGCCTATGTGGCCGTGTGCGAGGTGCGCACCAAGGAGGTGGCGCTGTGCGAGAGCCGCTGGGCGATGGCGCTGCCGGCCATTGCCCTGGCGGGGCAGTCCGCCGCCACCTACTTCATGGACCCCAACCGCCAACCCCCATCCCCCAGCGGCGACAGCCCAGGCAGCCGCCAGGCGATGGGGCTGATGGGCCGAGGCGGGGGCCGCTGGGGCAGGGGAAGGCCCGATCCAGCAGACACCGGCAGGGGCTGAACCGCTCTGGAAGACCCTGGCGCCAGGCGACAACGAAAACTCAGCCACCCGCCGCCCCTGGCTGCCGGCCTGGCGATCACTGCAACACCCCAGCCAGCCTGCGGGCCAGCACCATGAGCTGCTCCCGTTTCCGCCGCAGCCGCTGCTCTTCCTGACCCACCCCCGCCTGGCTGAGGGCAACCGCCCTCGACGGTGGCACCTCCACCAATGCTGCGCTGGCCCCCCGCGCCGGCGGCAAGGATGGCGGAGGGGTTTGGGCTCCTGGAGCCGCCGCCGCCGCTGCCGCCGCGGGAGCCGGCGCCACAGCAGTCGCCGGGGCAAAGATCCCCACCAACACCCCCTGCCCCGCGCTCGAAACCGCACATCCGATCGGACACACCAGCAACGTGCTCCCCGGCGGCAGCTGCGCCTCATCGATGGAGAGCGCCGCCGGCCGCTCGCTGTCGCACAGCCCCAGGGCGACGTGGCCCATCACCTTGGCCATCGCCACCCCCACCAGGGCGTCCTCCCCGGGCTGGAGCGGCTGCTGCAACGTGCGGCCCTGCACGGCCAACACCTTGAGGCTGCTCCCCCCATCCCACTGGGCCACCAGCAGGCTGTGGAGTCCAAAGCTCTGGGCCGCCACCGCCGCCCGCAACACCCCCTGCACCTGCTCCCGATGCACCGCAAACCGCTGCTGGAAGTTAGGCGTCTGGGGCAGCATCAAGCGCCGCGCCAGATCCGGCTGCACCACCACCAAAATCCAGCCCAGATAAAGCACCAGCCCCAGAAACACAATCCGGCTGAGCCGATACAGCAGCTGCCAGGGACTGCGGGCATCGAGCACCTCGCCGATGGCCCGGTTCAAGGCATCGGTCGTCGCTCGGGTGAACACCTCCACCCGGGTGTAAAGCCGGCTCTTGGGGTCGCTCATGGCTGGGGCTGGCCAAGGGGTTAGGGGCCATTGCCAGTGGGGAAGCGGCTTGTGAGGGTTTAGAAGCCAAAGAGAGGGTTGGCAGTCGATCACCAAAACAGGAAACAGTTTGGGTGGCTGCTTGGGCCTGGGATAAGCTTTCATGCGCCCTTGAGACGGGAATGGCCGGCGACTACGTCACACTCAGAACTCTGCGCTCAACGATTCCCATAGGCCCTACAGGAGAAGATGTTTCCACCGAGAGGCAAACAGGTGGTGTTCACCTTTTTTCTGAGGCCTTGATTGCCTCGATCTCCCCGATGGAGGCCAGGGATGCAGCAGAAGCGCATCAAGTGGCCGATGTAGAAGCCTCAGCTGAGTTTGATCGGCGTCTCCATGCCACTTGCGCGACTCAGAATGATCCAGGCGCTTTCCTCTGCTTGCGATGCCGATGCAGCCACTCGGCCCTGAGTTGGCTCAAGGCCATCTTTGCAAAATACGTGACTAGTGATTATCACTTGGAGCCTATGGAGATGGTTCCTTGTCTGCTGAATGACGATGGCCGCTCTGAAGTTTTTTGGAAGGCAGAAGAAGTGGAGCCCTCACCGAGAGATGTGAGATATGAGTCGTTTTTGATGGGGGTTGTGCGCAGCTTCGATCCGCAGAAGGGCGCTGGTCTAAACACATGGACACAAAAGAGATCCGAATCGAATAAGTGTTTGGCCATCTATTTCCGATCCGTTGGCCTTCTCCTGAAAAGCGATTGGTCCATCCTGGCTCATGATGCCGGGCCCAACAATATGGTAGAAGCATGGTTGCATTACGGATCACTCCCCCTAAAAGAACAGCGCGTGCTTGCCTTGCTTGCAAATTATCAAGAGATCTACAAAAGCAATGATGAGAGAAAGCGGCGCGGCTGGCGGCCATCCAATGGCTTTTTCAAGGCCGTGGCCCCTGACCAAGAACCTCAGCAAACGGAAGAGCAACTGTTGGCCATGGCGCAGGCCTTGCGAGACCGTCAGGCTTCTTGGCCGCAAACTCGCGATCCCCAGCATAATCCCTCGTTAGCTGAAGCATCTCCTCAAGAAGCCGAGCCGGCTGCACTGAATAACATTCTTGCCGACAGTCTTGAGGAGGATCAAGAGCAACTGGAGTTGATCGACTCAGCCTTGAAGCGTGCCCTAGACGAGCACATGCCATCGCTGCTGCCGAACATTGAGGCCATGGACGAACAGCGGCGGTGCATCTGGCTGGCCTATGCCCAAGGCATGAACAATCGGCAGATTGCTAGCCAGTGCCATTGCAGTGCAGGCACGGCGAGCAAGAAAGTCACAGGGCCATTAAATCTCCGTCTGCGCACGGTGGCCAAACAGGCCCTCAAGGAACTCAAGCGAAATGGCCACTGTACCGATGCAATAGGCAATGATCTTGGAGCCACGGAGAAGGCGGAGCAGGCCCTGCTGAGCCGGCTGGTGGAACCCCTTGGATCAGCAGATGCACGCCATGACCAACACAAGCCGTGCATGGTTGGGCTTTGGATCACGAATCGCTTCTCCCACCCATGAGCTCTTCACCTTCAACACTCAGCACTGATTCGATGTCCGAACCCATCAACGATCCACTCCTGCCGATTCCTGAAGGCGCGGTGCTGTTGCCCGAGGATCACCCGTCAGGAACAGCGAGAGAGTTGGCCATCGCCGCCCTCCAGCAGGCGCTGGCGGAGCGCCAACTCCAGGCTCTGCCTTTCGGGCCTTCGGAGGTGGCGGAAGAGCCTGACCGTCTGCTGCTGTTGAACCACTTCGCCATCCAACTGGTCTGCACGGGGCTGTTCCATTCCGAGGTATCGGTGGATCCACGCCCCTGGCTGCAAGAGGCCACAGCGCCCCAGCTGCTCTTAGCGGCTGAAGTGGATCTCGATGATCTGGTGGTCTCCTTTCCAGGGGTGTTGACCGCCTCCGAATTCGTGGCGGGGGCAGGCGCTGACGACGCAACGGAGGGGGGGTCGATCACCCTGCCGCTGGACCGCTTTCAGGGCGGATTGGATCGTTTGCTCACGGTGGTTGAGCTGATGGAGCTGGATGCGATTCCTCGCCGTGCGCTGCCACCACCACTGGCGGATCGGCTCAAGGCCTCCCTCAGCGCTGGCGTGGTGGCCGTGCTCGATTGGCTGCGAGGCCGCATCGACGACACACTTTCCGCCGTGGGAGCTGAGCTGCAGCCCGTCACCGCGGGGGCATTCCGCTCGGGTGAGAGTGCGCCACCAGCAACGAAGGAAAGGGCAGCTGCGCCCCTTGTGGCGATGGTTGTGCTGCCTGTGGCGATGGAGAGACAGGGTTTGCGCCTGGGTCGGTCGGTGGGTCGCTACGAGGAGACCTTGCGTTTGGAGGTGATGGCGATGGGCAGGGCGTCCAGCTGCTATTTGCGGTTTCGCCTCCTGAGCGATCTTCCGGGTTCCCTGCTTCCCGATGGCTTGCGTCTGGTGGCCAGCACGGCCGATCAAACATTCAGCGTGTCCAGCCAGACCACCACCTCCCTGGATCTGACCCTCCCGCCAACGGCGCAGCCGGTGGAGCTGGCGATCAGCCTCGGCGATCAGCCGCCCCTGAAGTTGCCCAAGCCCCTTCTGTTGTCCCCCGACGCTTTCCCCTGACCGGTGAGCGCCCGATACCAGCGAGTGCGGTAGCACCGCAGGCCAACAGGGGCAAAGTCAACGGCACCAGTGTCTTCGTTGTGACGGCAGCCTGCAGGGACAAGGGCACGGCGATGGCACTCACCACCAGCCAACCCAGTGCACGCCAGCGACGGGAAGGGATAGCGGCGGCCCCCAGCACCCCCAGGCCTGCCGCCAGAGCAGAGGTGGGCCCCGTGGCCCAAGGAGTGAGCCAGTGGCCGAGTGCCATGCTCTGGGCCAAGACCGCCTGAAGCACGACTCCGGGCAATTTGACCTGAAGAGTCCCCCACTCACCGGATTCACGTTCACGAGCCCCAGCAAGCGCGCCAGCAAGGGCGCGAGGGGTTTGAAACAGGTCGCGATCGCGTGGTTCTCGTGTTTGGCTTCCATCCGATCCCACCAGCAGCACGGGGGCCCGCAAGCTGCTCAACCCATCCGCTCGTTGAAAGGTGAGCAAAGCCCGCCACTGGATCGACCAATCGATCACCGCATGCAGCGGTAGTGCAGGACTGGCGAGGCGCGGAGCCAGGGAGCGGGCCACAGCGGCGGCAAAGGTATGGGATCCCACCTGCGATTGGGTGAGCTGCAGGGGCACGGGCTGCAGGTTGTCGCTGCCGCGCTCACCGCTGGTGCCCACATCGATCGCGTAGGCAGTCAGGCCGCTGTTTTGGAGCAACTTGATGGGCAGGGCCGTCCCTGCACCATCAACAGCACTGGTCCCGGGAGGAAAGCCAGCGAACACCTTGCGTGGCTGCTGCCGCGAGATGGTTTGGGCGAGGGCGATGGGATCGGGTTTGGGGTCATCAAGGATGACATCCAGCGCTACAACAGGCACGGCTGGGTTGGGGGCACGCCGCAGCACCTCGGTCAACGCTTGGCTGGAGAGACGATCGTTCAACGGCTGCACCCCAAAATCAGCCTTCAACTGGTTGTTTCTCAGCAGCAACAGGGGGAGCGCCCTGCCTTTGGGGCCGAGGTTGCCTGTGCCCTGCCGCCAAAGGCGTTGTGCCTCCAGACGCCCATCCAGCAGCCAGGTGCTGAGGGGATTGGCTGGAATGAGATCCATCCCCAAACCGAGAAAAACGGTTGCTGCAGCGATAAGGGCTTGCGAGCCAGTGGCACGGCTTAACCGACTGAAAAACTGCCGCTTGCGGGTGAGTGGCAGACAGAGGGGTGCGGCGGTGTCGGCGCAAACGGCGCTGAGAAGCAGGTGGCAACCGGCTAACTGGTGCTGATCGAAGTTGCTCTTTGGAGCAGCCTTGAAAGCCTGTCTTGTCTGTGTCACCGCCATGGCCAGATCACCATGGGCCTGCAGCTCCCCCAGCAGGCTACGCAGGGCAAAGGAGGCCGCCTTGTCGGGCACGCGCTCGCGAAAGGCGATCGCCCACTCCACGCCAGCCGTGATGCAGGCCTCCGCCAGTTCCAGGCCGGAGCAACTGTTAAGCACGACAAATGCCGGGCAGCCGCCCGCGCTTTGGCGGAGCGACTCGGCCAGGTCAGCTCCAGACAGCCAAGATCCATCCGCCAAGCACAACCCACCCGAGCGGGTATCTGCCTTGGAATGCCCCATGAAAAGCAGACCATCCCAGCCCAAAGGATCACTCAACTGACCAAGCAACTCCGCTCTGGAGTTGACATTGGCCGCAAGAATTTTGATCGCCAGCCCGCCTTGAAGGTTCAGCCGCTCCAGGTGCCACAGTTCCTGCTTGAAATCCAGAGTGATCTGCTCTGTGTCTTCCCTTCCTGCAGTCTGCCCAAGGAGAACCAGCAGACGAGGCTTGCGCACGGGCCGCTTCTGGGGCGGCGTGATCGTTGGGCGGATTGAGGCCAGCCTCCAGATCGGACGATGGAGGGGAAGCCCCTCCCATGGCCATCGCGCCAGTTGAGATCCAGCTGGTGTGATCCGCAGCCGCAAAGGCAATTCGGGCAGCTCTTGCAAGAGGGTTTGGAGGGGCTCCCATTCCGGTTCGTTCAACCATTCCTGGAGCCTGTCCAGCAAGAGACGAGCTTTTTGGCTCTCACCGTCAGCGGTGACGCCAGTTGAACGATTCCTTTGGATGTTAACGTCGTGAAGCACAGTGTAGTTTCTCAGCCATTCGTTAAACAGGCGGGCGAGTTCGGTAGGCTGGCGAACCCGAAACACTTCGCTTCCAAGGGGGCTGACCACGGTGGCATTGATCAAACCGTCGGCCTCTTTATGGAGGCCTTGCAAGTCCAATAATAGATCGATGCTGGAATTACTTGGCCAGCCCGTGCTGGAGACGTGGGCACTGTTCATACCTATTCACATTGGAAGCCAGATTCCCAATTCATATTGTTCTCACTCCTCACAACCCTTCCACCGGCCGCCAATCGCCCGTGAGCTGGAAGCCGCCCCAGGCGTAAACGTCGCGGTAGATGGGGTTGTGATGATTTCGGAACAAGGCTTGGGTGGCTCGAAGTGCCTCAGCGCGGGGTTTGCCCTTCTTGAGCTGGCTATAAAACTCCTTCATGAAGACGGCTGTCCGCTCATCATTCACCCGCCAGAGGCTGAGCAACGTGGAGCGGGCACCCGCCACAGTGAGCGCGCGCTGTAAACCATAGACGCCCTCTCCGCTGCGGATTTGGCCGCGGGCTGTTTCACAGGCGGAAAGTGTCACCAGCTCGGTTCCTTCCAGATCCATACCGGTGGCTTCCGCGGCGGTGAGGCGGCCGTCATCGGACGGCGTGGCCTTGGGAAGGTTGGCGCCGGCCAGCGCCAAATAGATCCGTTCCATGGGATCTTTGGCCGTGGCATCAGACCAAGGTCTTGGCTGGAGGCGCCGGTTGTTTTCACCAGTGCCAGTGTTAAGACCTTGGCTGGACAACTCAGGCTGAAAAAAACCATGGGTCGCAATGTGCACTACACGAGGGCTTCTTAATCGCAATAAGCGAGCAGTTGTTGCTCCTTTTCCGGTGAAGGGCTGCTGCACTCGCAGAAGGGCTTGAAGCACTTCTGCCTCCGTCTTCGTGTCAGGCAATGGCGCCCAAAGGGGATCTTCTACTCCGTTACTGGCACGCCTGATTGGGCCAAAATCAGGATCAGCCATCAGCACATTTGATGCAGTAGAATGGGGAAGAGTGATCTTGATGGGCTGTCGTAATCGCACCAAATCTCGGCCAGTAGTTAAAATTCGCAGTTGGAAGGATTCGCTCAGGTATCGGTCGGGTTCTACCGGATTCGGCAGGGCTGTAAACGGCACACGATTCAGTTCGCCATCCGGAGACAAGAATAATTGATCCACACCACCGAGATGGCTTTGCAGCGGCCTGATCAGAAGTTGACTCAGGTTTGACAGGGCTTGGCGATGGCGTAGTTCGTTCTTGGTAATAGCGTATAGAGCTGTATTAACAGCTTCGTCAATCGCGGCTGCCTCACCCAGCTTGACCGGGCTGACGCGGCCATCGGGTTTGAGTATCAGCGCAACATAGTGCTCAGGTACGTCCGATGCTTGGGCTTGATCATCCGTGCTGGAGGGCTTGTATTTCTGGAACTCCACCAACACTCCTTGCGGTGCG
>JBKDSV010000124.1:0-36766 GCA_046340795.1 Cyanobacteriota bacterium
AGGGCTGATTCAAACTTGCCACTCTGCGTTCATGTGCCCAGCAGCTCTGAGGAACTGAGTCCCGAGCTCATAGGGGTCTCAGCGTGGGACCTGAATCACAATCGTGGCCTGGCGCCTCTATCCAACCACTTTAAAGCAGCCCTGCACCGCTTGGTCGGATCAGGACGGCTGAGGGACAAGCAGAGCCGCTTTAACCTGGCCAGATAGGCGAGCCAGGCTTGCACCCAGAGTCTTATGCTGAGACCGTAATGGGCTCAGATCTCGGGGCTCAGGCCCGAGGTATGGCAGGTATTCTGACCGATGATCGCGAGGTTGAAGCAGCCCTGGAGAGATGGGGAGATCGACAGGGCTGCCTCAACGTCAAGTTGAGGTCCCGCAAATGGGGCTGAAAAACGCGGACCGTCCTGGCTGGGCACAAATGACGACGGGTCTGCCGATGGACAGGCGCCCTGATCCCTAGCCTCCCCAGGACTTTTGGTCAGCCCTGAGGAGATCGAGGAGTGTGTGGTGTAGGATCGAAAGAGGTTGTTTCTTTAAAGACCATGATCAAGCTCCGTTTAAAGCGCTTTGGTAAAAAAAATCAGAGTAGTTTTAGGTTGGTAGCCGTAAATAGTACCAGTCGTAGAGATGGAAAACCACTTGAAGAACTGGGTTTTTATAATCCCAGCACCAAAGAAAGCAAGCTTAACATAGATAATATTAAGCAACGTATTACCGATGGTGCTCAGCCAACCGAAACGGTAAAGAGTCTCTTAGTTAAAGCAGGTGTTATCGCGAAGTAAGTGCTGATCAGGTCTTGATTAGTGCTGATGTTGGAATAATACCCCGGATAAAATCCAAGCCTTGCTGTTAGGGAAGCTCTGGACAACCGGTCGCCAGTGGAAGTTATCCCTTACGCCAACTGCGATCTCCGCGCTCTGACAGGTGCCGCTGGGGGGTTGTCCAGACCCTCCCTAATCAAGGACATCTCGAAAAATTACTTTTGGCCTGCCGCAGCTGACAAGTGAGATCAGTAATAGGACAGGGCTGATTCAGACTTGCTACTCTGCGTTCATGTGCCCAGCAGCTCTGAGGAACTGAGTCCCGAGCTCATAGGGGTCTCAGCGTGGGATCTGAATCACAATCGTGGCCTGGCGCCTCTATCCAACCACTTTAAAGCAGCCCTGAGTAATAGGAAGGGATTTCACTCCGTGAGGCGGGAAGGAAGAGGAGTGTCCGAGGTGGCCTTAAACAGTTCCTCAACAAATCCTTTTTTGGAAACGGATTTGAGCTGCATCCAGTCAAGTCTGGTCTCGACTGATTAGTGAATAACTCTACTTGATTCGGCAGCAAGCTCCGCCAATCCCACCCGAGACACTTGGGCAGGAACAGAAGAGAAGACCAGTCGTCACTTTGAATTGGCCCGGAGCACCAGCGAAGCTTTCTGCCGAATCAAGTCACTCTATTTTTGGCTTGAATTATCTCGATATCTTTGCCTGGACATCTATGCGCAACATGTGCCGAGTGTACAGTCCCACAAATGCGCTGTGGCTTCTTTGATGGGTGTCTTGCCTGCAGTCCTTTGTGATGACGGCATCTAGGCGCACGGACCAAGCCGAAGACGATACATGAAACTTGCGGGACTTCACGCGAGTGGCTCCGATGGGAGTATTGAATCCAGCCTGTGCGCAGGACTGACTCAAGTCAACTTGAGGCTCCGCCAAAGGGGCTGAAGAATGTAGATTTTCCTGGCTGAGAATAAATAACAACTGTCTGTTGATTGACACGCGCCTTGACCATTGACATCTACAGGACTTTTAGTCAGCCATGGGTCTCTGGGCGATTTGGTGGGGCGACTTTTGATGTTCAGAAGTCATCCGATGTCTACCGGTAGCGCCCCCAGCCGATCAGACCCCCTGAACGGTTGCCAGGCGGGATCCTCTGGCAAAGAATTCACTGGCTCCATCAAGCAATTGCTTCTTTGTCTGGCTCACTAGGGCTGCTTTAAAGTGCCCCCTATGGATACGGAAGCTCTCGCTTGCGGGCACCTCCAAAAATCGGCTTTGCAGCGACCAATGGACAAGGCCAACGCCGACCAAGACATGAGTCTCAATCGGCGCTTTCAGACGAAACCGGTATTTTTCGAGATGCCCTTGTGATTCAGGTCCCACTCTGAGAGCGAAGGCAACTCACGACTTAAGACCGCTGCACAATAGGCAACTGGGCCGAGGGTGGTAAGTTTTAATCAGACCTACACCTGGATGGGCGGCAAGCATGGTCGGCGGCGATCCGCTGAAGGGTTTGCGGCCACGGATCGTCTGCATGGGAACCTTGGCCTTGAACGCTGGCCCGTGGGTTTGTCGGTGGCTCACCTTTGGCACGTCCATGGTCCGGGCGGTGCTCCGCCTCAGAGGCTGGCGATGGACCCCGCCCAGAACGGCCCGGCCAGCTCCGTTCACAGGGTCTGGGAAAGCTGTTCACTCTGAGACACAAGCTCAAGGCTGTCGCTCCGCCCCTGGGATTGGCTCCCATCCCGTATGGGTGGCCCAGAGAGCCCAGATTGCCATCGGCCGCAGATAGTGGCAGGCCCGGAAGGTGCGCGCGGCGGTGATGGCCTCAGGCGTACGGAATTGCAAGCCACCGCTATACACCTGCTCTACCACAGCACCAGCGATCGCCAGCGCCGTTTTGGTCTCCCCCATCAGTCGGTAGTACGCCGCCAAGCCGAAATTGATGCCGGTCCATACCTCCAGAGGGTGGGTGCCTTTCGGATCCAGCGGTGTGCCATCCCGACGCAGTCCGTTGGCCACCCCCAGGCGCCCACCCTCAAAGCTCTCGAAGCAGGCTTCACGAATTGCCCCTAGGGCAGAGTGCGCCCGCTCGTCAGCCACCACCGGTGGTAGCCCCAACAGCCGCGCATAAAAATCGCCGCAGAGCTGATCGGCCATCACCACCGGCGTGTCACTGTCCGCATCAATCGCGTAAAACTCGCCATTCCACAGCAAGCGATCAAAGTTGGCGCGTGATTGTTCCAGCCACTGACCGAATTCTCGCTGCTCCGCCGTTGTGTCCAAACCCAGCTCCAACTGCAGGTGCTGCCCCATCGCCAGGACCGCCTCCAGGGCGGCGATCCAGAGGGCGCCGCAGTAGGCGCTCACCCCCTTCAGGGGCCAATCATCAAATGTCTGATCCGGTGCGCCGCCGTTGTCGGGCAGGCCGTCTTGGTTGGCATCGAAGCCCTTGAGATAGCGCAGGGCCTGCACCGACGCCGGCCAGCACTGGGCCAGGAAGGTCAGATCCTCACCCGTGGGCGCCAGACGGAACGTGCGCCAGACCTGCAAGACAAAATCACTGGCCAGATCTTTCCAGAGGTTGCAATCTTGATAGGCGGTGTAGTTTGTGGCCTCGAAGGGGCGCTCGTTGGGGGCGCCCAGATCATGGGGTGTGGCGCCCGCCAGCTTGCGCGGCGCCTCCACCCGGCCTTTGCCCTGGGTGAAATACCAGCCAATCGGCCGGAGCGTGGGGTCGGCGGTGGGGATGGCACGGGCAAAGCTGCGCAACACAGCTTTGTCAAGTTCCGGCCAGAGCTGCAGCAGGGCGAAGGAGCCATACAGCCGCACATCCAAACTTTCGTACCAGGCATAGTCGAGGCACTCCAACACACCGAAGCGACCGAGGGGATCCTCCGCAGTGGCCGCGGTCCAGAGGGTGCCGCCACTGGCCAGGTCGTAGAGCTCGTTGCAGAGGGCCATGCGCAGGGCCTCCGGCAGATCCTTTCGTGCCACCAGTGGCGCCTGCCAGGTCTCAATCTCAGCCCGCCAATGGCGCCAGTCACGCAGTGCTTCGGCGGCGATCGCCGCCGCCTGATCGCCGGTGGCGCCGAAAAAGTCGCTGTAGCGGCGCAGAGCCTGGCTACCCGTGGCAAAGGCCGTCACCGGCAGATCCCAGGCCACCACAATCGGAACCTCCAGGCTCTGACCCGGTTCCAGCCGGCAGCGCACCGCCAGCGCCGCGCTCGCTGGATCGTTGCGACCGCTGCGGCGCGTGTTGTCGCTTTGCGGCACCGACCCATCCCGGGAAAACGGAGCCCAGAGCTCTTCCCCACTGCCTAGGGGGTTCCAACGGCCGCAACGGAAGATTTCCACGGGCGCACCGCCAAACATCCTCTCCTCTGGCACCGCCAGACACCATTGCCCATCTCCCTCCCCGGGCAAGCTGGCGGGCGGACGCTCTCCTCCCTCCAGCACCACGCCCTTCAATCCGGGCCGAGTGACCAGCCGGTTGCGTTGCCCCTCCGTGCGGCCGATGGCAGGCAGATAGGTGTGCTCCGGGCTGCCGTCATCGCGAAAGTGCACCGCTGCAGCTGGATCGGTGTTGGTAAACCAGCCGCAGGTGTTGCGCCAGCTGGCCAGCAACGCAACGGTGAGGGGAGCGGCGGTGGGGTTGTGCAGGCTCCACACGAACACCGCGACGGGATAGCTGCTGCGCTGGTAGTCGCCCGGCAGGATCGGGCTGAAGGCCTCACAGCTCACCTGTGCCTCAAACACTCCTGTGTAGTCGGTGCGACTCAGGGGATAACGGGCGGCGTAGGTGCCACTGCCCGCCCTCAACCACTCCCAGGCCGCAAGGGGTGCCGCAGCCCGCTCATCCCCCGCAGCCTCCTGGGCCGGGCGGCTGTCTTCCCGCGTCGGGGCGGTCGCCAAGGCACGGGTCCGGCTGCCGTGCTCATTGCTTTCATGCAGAGCAAACTGGCAATCGGGCAGCACGCCAAACCAATGCTCTCCCCCATCGAGGTGCCAAAGATTGAAGGCCCCGTCCGGTGCCCTGCCGATGCAGCCGGCTCCCAACCCGCCCAGGGGCATGCCGTGATTCGGACCGTCGTCCAGATTGCTGGCGTAGCGAACGGTGTATGGGTTGTCCCAGCGGCCCCCCAAGGGATGACGCCAGCTCACCGGGAGCTCAGTGGATGCCGTTGTGGAGGAGGCGGAGGTGGGGCTCAAGCGAGGCAGGCCAAAGGGCATAGCCAGGGCGTGATAGCTGGCACAGCATGTCAGATCTGTCCGCCGCCCCTGGCCGCGAGCGCGGGGCGGCCGCAGACCGCTGGCTTCGCCAACCAGAGCAGCTCCCTCCGGCCTCAAGGCCCGCCAGTCTCACGTGGGCTGGCCCAGGGTCTGCTCCACCACCTCTCGCGTGTTGGTGGACAGGGAGCTGGCTGCCAGCTGCTCCAGGGCCCCGCCCATCTGCTGCCGCCGCTGGGGTCCGAAGCTGCGCCAGCGGCTGAACACCTTGGCCAGGCGTGAGGCCGTGATGGGGTTGCGTTGATCCAAACTGGCGATCTGCTGCGCCAGAAAGCGATAGCCCGATCCATCGCTGGCGTGAAACACCGGGATGTTCCCCACCAGGCCTCCCAGCACAGCCCGCACGGCGTTCGGCGCGTTCGGATCAAAACGGGGATGCTCCAGCAGGGCAGTCACCCGCGCCAACCCATCGGGGAACGGTGCCGCCGCCTCCAGGGCGAACCAGGAATCGAGAATCACCGGTTTGTGCTGCCAGCGCTCATAAAACGCCTCCATGGCGGACTGGCGCTCGGGTAGAGGGTGGCCTTGAAGGGCCCGCAAGCCAGCGCGCGCCAGAGTCATCGAAGAGCCATCCACTGCCGCCCGGGCCGCCGCGATGCAGCCGGGATCTCCGGCCGCCACCCGCCAACTCCAGATGGTGGCGGTGAGTTGTCGTGCGCCGGTGCCCTGGGGCCAGGGCAGGTTCCAGGCGGACAGGCAGCTCTCCAACACAGCGTGCAGCGGGCCCGCCAGAGCCTCGCCGAACCTGCGCTCCAACAGCCGCAGTGCCGCAAACAGGGCCGGCGGATCGGGCTCGAGGATCTCCTCCTCCAACTCCGGCAGCCCGGGCAAGGAGAGCAACAGGGCCCGGCTGGCCTCCGACAGGGAGGGATCGAGCAACAGGCGCTGGACGGCATCCACCAGGGCCGCTTCCAGATCCTCATCCGGACGGTTCGCGGCCCGGCGCGCCACCGCCCGGCGAAGCAGCTGTTGGCCCGCGTCCCAGCGGGCGAAGGGATCGCTGTCACAGGCCAGCAGATGCACCCGTTCGCGATTCGGACGACCCAGTTTCACCTTCACCGGCGCCGAACAATGCCGCAGCACGGACAGGGAGGGAGGGGGGTCCTGTGGGGGCAGCCCCTCCAGTCGCAGCCGCAACACTGGCTGGTCGATCACCAGCAGACGAGTGGCCGCGCCCCAACGGGCGGGCGACATCCGTCCCGAGGCTTCTCCGGGGGGATCCCCCACCAACCGGGGCTCCAGCGCCTTGCCGGCTTGATCCAGCAGACCAATGGCCAGAGGAATCACCAAGGGTTCCTTCTCCGGTTGGCCGGGGGTGGGGGGTGTGGCTTGGCGGATCTCCAGCTCCAGGGTGCCGCTGGAGCGCCGCCAGCGGCGCCGAATCGTGAGGGTGGGCGTCCCCGCCTGGTGATACCAGCGCCGGAACTGGCCGAAGTCAAACAATGGCGCCGTGCCCGCCGCCGCCCAGCTCTGCTCGGCCGCGTCCTGGAGCGCCCGCACAAAATCCTCACAGGTGGCCGCTGTGCCGTCATGGCGTTCCACGTAGAGGGCGATCCCGCGCATGAACACCTCCTCCCCCAGCAAGGTATGGAGGACACGAATCACCTCCGCGCCCTTCTCATAAATGGTGGTGGTGTAGAAGTTATCGATTGCTTCGTAGTGATCTGGCTGAACTGGATGGGCGGTAGGCCCTCCATCTTCGCGAAATTGCGTGTTGCGCAGCATGGCGGCGGTTTGGATACGCACCTGGGCATGGCCGTGCAGATCTGCGCTGAAACACTGATCGCGAAAAACGGTCAACCCCTCCTTCAAGGAGAGCTGAAACCAGTCTCGACAGGTGATGCGATTGCCCGTCCAATTATGAAAATATTCATGGGCAATCACACTTTCAACTCTCTCCAGTTCAGCATCTGTGGCAATTGCGCTGTCAGCAAGTACCAATTTGGAGTTAAACAGATTCAGGCTTTTGTTTTCCATCGCGCCCATATTGAAGTGGCGTACAGCAACAATGTTGTATTCGCTCAAGTCATATTCCAAGCCGTAAACCGCCTCCTCCCACTCCATCGCCCGTCGCAGGCTGCGCAGCGCATGGGCCGTGTAGGGCTCATCGCCCTTCTCCACATGCAGGCGCAGGCGGACCGGACGCCCGGAGGCGGTGGTGAAGATCTCCGTCACCTCCTCCAAACGGCCCGCCACCAGGGCAAAGAGGTAAGAGGGCTTGGGAAAGGGATCCTCCCAGAGGGCGTAATGGCGGCCCCTGGATCCGCTTTCTTCCGGTAGCAGGCCACTGGCGAGGCAATTGCCGTTGGAGAGCAACACCGGCTCTCGCTCCAGGTCGGCCTCGATGCGCACGCGGTAGCGGCTCAGCACATCGGGGCGATCCGGATGGAAGGTGATGCGACGGAAGCCCTCCGCTTCGCACTGGCTCGTCACCATCCCGTCACTCACGTAAAGCCCTTCCAGGCTGGTGTTGGCCTGGGGCTCGATTCGCACCCGGCTGGTGAGCTGAAACGGGCGTTGGGGCGGGGACAACAGGGTCAATCCCTCGGCATGGAGCGCATACGCCTCCGGGGGCAGCGCCTCCCCGTCGAGGAGCAGTGCCAGGAGCTGGAGGTCTACCCCCTTCAACGGCAGGGAGGCGGCGTCCCCGGTGGCCATGGGATTGGGGGTCAGCTCCAGGGTGCTCTCCACCAACGCATGGTCGCTGAAAAGCTGAACAGTCAAGTCGGTGCGGGGCACCAAATAGGGAGCCGGACGATAGTCGGCGCGTCGCACGACGGGCATCGGGAGCCGAAAGCACAGAGCCAGGGAGAGGGGAACCCTCCCTGGCTTCGAGTATCCCTCAGATCAGGGGGGCTCCGGCGCGTCGGGGCCGATGGCCTTCACTTCTTGGAGCCTTGGCTGGCGGATTGAATGGCTTGCCTCACCTGGGCGAGGAGAGGATCAAACTCTTGTTTCCAATCGGCGGGCAGGTTCTTGCCGCAGAGACTGTCCACTCGCAGCACGAGCTGAAACAGGGAGCCATTGGCCAGTTGCTCGCGACTGAGGGGCCCCGTGGAACCTGGCACCTGGCTGCCATGCTTGCTGGAGAGCACGGACACCAGCATGTTGAGGTTGCTCTCCATGGCCGACCTGAAGACCACCTTGGATTGGGAAAGGGTGCACATATTGATGGCGGCCATGCCCAAGTAGGTGTTCAACTCTTCACCGGTGGCCGCCTTTTGATTGATTGCGGGAGGCTGGGGTTGTGCCAGGCCTCGCTCAGGCCCGCCGAGGGAAGCGCCCACCAGGGCCAGGGCCAATGCCAGGGCGGAACGCTTGGCAAGCATGGGAGAGAACGACTGTTGCCCCTCCATCGTGATCCATCGCCTGTCAGCAGCCAGAGCCCTCAGGACGGCTCAAGAAGGGGCGCACCCGCTCCCTCCATCCGCTCCTCGTGGTGGATCTCTGAGAGTTCCAGCTCGCCGTTGCGCCAGGAATAAATGGAGCGGGCACGGTAACGGTCCTGATCCACCAAGCGGATGTGCTCCAGAATGTCCCATTCCTGGTAATGGGACTCAAAAATCAATTCATGCTCATCCACCTGGCGGATCTGGCTTTTGCTGGGAGAACCGCACAGGTAACTCTGGCTGCGCCGCAATTGGTGGCCACACAGGTAAGCCTGCATGGTGCCATTCCGCACGTAGCGGGGCTTGCGATCAAAAAAGTCGTACTCCTTCTCCGGCCACCAGGTGAAGCGGTAGGCGGCCTCCCCCTCGATCGGTTCACTGAAGCCTTCCACGCGTAGCAGCATGTCCACGCGCAGCACCTCCCCATCCGCGAAGAAGTAGAGGCGCCTGGATCGCCACAGGCCCAAGTTGCGGGAAAACCAGCGCTTCAGGGTGTTGTCCAGCTGAATGCGGCTGCGGGGGGGAGGCGCACTGGACGCGGGACGCGCCACGGGGGACACCCTGGCGCCCGCCAGCATCCGCTGCAGATCGGTGGCGTGATCAGCCCCAGACGGCTCAGGCAAGGTGGTCATGGCGCGAAGCACGCCGGCTGGGGACAGCTCTTTCATAGCAAGCAAACTGGGAAGACGTTGAAAACTCCATAAGGTGGGCAGAAGAACGTCGTGGGAGCGTGGTGTGAGCGGTGGCGAGGACCCATCGGCGGACAGGCCGGCTGATGTCCAGACCGGGGGATCCCCTGGTGGGCCCCAGAGCCTGAAATTGCTGCTGCTCGCCAACCCCCATCACCTGGCCAGTCCCAATCTCCGCACGCTGGTGTCCCTTCTGCGGGGGGAGGAGACGGGATTTGACGTGACGCTGGATGTGGTCGACCCCGCCAAACAGCCTGAGCTCCTCGAACTCCATCGCCTCGTGGCGACGCCGGCCTTGGTGAAGCTGGCTCCCCTGCCTAAACAGGTGTTCGCCGGCAGCACCCTCCCCACCCAGGTGCGCAGCTGGCTGCCACGCTGGCAGCAGATGGAGGTGGTGAGCACCCTGGGCATGAGCCTGCGGCCGGCGGAGATGGATGGCAGCCGCAGCCAGCGGGAGGTGCAGCTGGAGGATCAGTTGCTGGTGCTGCGCCAGGAGAACGAAACACTGATCGAGCGCTTGGGGGTGCAGGAGCGGCTGTTGCGCATGGTGGCCCACGAACTGCGCACCCCCCTCACGGCCGCCAAGCTGGCCCTGCAAAGCCATGGTCTTGGTCAGATCGATGACCATCGCTTTCAGGATGTGCTCCATCGTCGCCTGGATGACATCGAAGCCCTCTCTAGGGACCTGCTGGAGGTGGGCACCACCCGTTGGGAGGCTCTGTTCAATCCCCAGCGGCTCGCCCTGGGGCAGGTGGTGGCCGATGCGATCCTGGAGCTGGAGAAGCTCTGGGTGGGCAGGCAGCTGGAGCTGGTCACCGACATCCCCACCGATCTTCCCGACCTCTATGCCGATCAGCGGCGGATGCGACAGGTGTTGCTCAACCTGCTCGAAAACGCCTTCAAGTTCACGCCCAACGGGGGCCGGGTCAGCCTCACGCTTCTGCACCGCACCAGCCAATGGGTGCAGGTCAGCGTTTGTGACAGCGGTCCGGGGATCCCGCGGGAAGAGCAGGAGCGCATTTTTCAAGAACGGGTGCGGCTTCCCCAGACCTCAGGTCACACCTCTGGCTACGGCGTGGGTCTGTCGGTGTGTCGCCGGATCGCCGAGGTGCATGGCGGTCGGATCTGGGTGGTTTCCGAACCCGGCGAAGGGGCCTGCTTCCACTTCACCGTGCCGGTATGGAACGGCCAGAGTGGCCCTCTGGACAGCTCGGAGAGGGAACCTCCATGGCCCTGAAGCCGCCTCTGGCCATCTGTCTGCGCAGAGCTCCTTGACGAAGGGTGCGTCCAGCCCCTAGCTTCCAAGACATCAGCGATCGATTCTCTCGACAGGTTCCTGCTCAGAGGTTTGACAGCATCTTTTCTGATGTTGCTCTAATTCTTTGCAAGATCATTGAGAGGCGGCAAGTCAAACTTATACTCCCTTCCCAGGGTGTTAAGTCGATCTTGTCTGTTTTTTTCGATGCTCTCCTTTGTGGAGAACGCTGTGGCCTCGCCCCCATCGTCTAGAGGCCTAGGACACCTCCCTTTCACGGAGGCGACAGGGGTTCGAATCCCCTTGGGGGTATTGCGTGGATGGTCTGAACATTCAGATCGCTCCATAGCCTTCCACTCCAGGCAACTCCTGGGCAGGGCTGGTTCAGCTTTGTTGTCCTCGGGCAGGGGTCTGTTGTGCCTCTGGCCTGGGTACGGCCCTACTGGGGATCTCGGCATGGGGCTCGGTGCTCAATCTTGGTGGAGTTCAGGGCACCTCGAAAAATTCCGCCTCCTCCTCGCCTCCCGGAGTCAAATCCCTTGCTGTCACTGACCTCGCTGGTCAGTCGCGGCAGGCCAAAAGTGATTTTTCGAGGTGCCCTTCAGTGATCTGGGCGTTTTGAGGCAGCCCCACGGAGTCCCCTGAGTTTCAGTGTGGACTCCGAATCCGATATCCGATCGTGGTTTGGCGCACCCCTCTGGACATGCCGAAACGGTCCTGGTCAGTGCTGGACGGGCTGCATGGGGGAGCGATGCAAGGCCGATTCAAGCTCGCGGTCTTTGTTCAGGGCTGCCTCAACGTCAACCCGAGGCTCCCAGGGCTGATTAAAAGTCAAGCCGAACTCATTTGCCGACCAGGCTCTCGCCAGGCGAAAAGCTCCAAAAGACCCTTGATGTCGTGTGACAGGGCGTCGAGCCTATCTGTCGAATAAAAGGCAGCCACCTCAGACCAGAACCCAGCGAGACGTAGAAGCGTTCAACTGCTGCCTGGGAGCCTGTTGCGCATAGATGTCCAGGCGAGGATATCAAGATAATTCGAGCCCAAGACGGAATTATTCTGCGATAAATCGAGCTCCGAGTCGACTGGATCCAGGCCGAATCTGCTTCCAAAAAAGGATTTCTGAAGAACCTGTCTGCTTGAGCCAGCTCAATGAACTCCTCAAGAGCCCTCGGTTGGTGCGTCTTGCAGCTCTTGTCTGTGACCGTTGACCCAGTTGTTCTATGCGTAACAGGCTCCTAGTATGCAGTCCCGCAAGTTCATGCGTCATCTTCGGCTTGGTCCGTGCCTCCAGATGCCCTACTCAGCAAGGGCTCCGGGCGAGACACCCATCACAGGATCGACGGTGCATTTACGGGACTGCACACTAGTGTGCGGTCCCGTAAGTTGATGCGTCATCTTCGGCTTGGTCCGTGCCTCTAGATGCCTTCCTCGGCAAGGGCTCCAGGCGAGGTGCCCATCAAAGGATTCACAGCACGTTTGCGGGACGGCGCACTAGGGGACCACCAGTCCCTGGCGTTTCAACGCTTCTTGCTGCACACCGCGCAGATTGTTAGCCAAATCTTGCTGCAACCGTTGCTCGATCAGACCGATTGGCATGCCTGGCTTGCCCTGCACCAGCAAGTCGTAGAACAGCCAGCTGCTGGAGTTGTCGCGGCCCAGCCGCCACTCCCCCTCAAAGCAACGGAAATCCCCCTGGATCATGCGGAAGGCCAAGCGGCCGGCCTCCTTCTGCTCGGTCAGCTCAAGGGTGACGCGGGCAGAAAAGCGCAAGCCGCAGAGAGTCTGCGTGCCCACCTGCTCAACCCCGACCTGGGCGTCACGACGCCAGATCACCCGGGAATGTTCGAGATTGGGGATAAAGCGGTGGAGATTGTCATAATCTGTGATAACTTTCCAGACAAAGGCTGTCTCTGCTTTCAGTCGCAGCTGCACAGCCAATCTCCGCCTGCCTTGGGGCATGCGTTCCATGTCTTGCTGGATGGTATCGAGACTGCAGGTCTGGGGCGGATCCAGGAGCGAGGACATTTCCTCGGGCTGGGCTGAAGAGTGAGTGGCCAGAAGCTGATGCGCCAAGACAAACACAGGAGACGCTGACTGATGTGAGCTGGATCATGTGCCCTGGCTTGCGCCCGCACGTGTCTGACCTCACCAGGCCAGGCTAGCCCGATTGGGACGGATCGGAGCGGCGGGTGCGTTTCCTATGATCGTCCGGATGTGTTGGGAACTCTGAGATGCGTGTCTCCACCGGCCTTGGCGCAAGCTCCGACAACCGGATGTTCACTGTGGTGATCGAAAGCTTCGGTGCGGGGCCGCAGCGACGCGCCGAGCGGGTGATGACCGTGCCCTTCCAGCAACTGCAGTCTTTGATGCAGACCATCGCTCAGAAAGGTGGTCGGATCAAAGTTGTCAGTGCTGGCGATGGCGGGTCCACGCCGCAGGCCGCCGATCCAGCCGTCGCCCCGGCGCCGACACCCACCCCCACACCCTCTGTTTCCAAAGCAGCAGTGACCCACGCCGACGTCCCTGTCAACCTGTACAAGCCCAAAGACCCCTTCATCGGCACGGTCACGAGCAACTACAGCCTTCTTGCCGAGGGGGCGATCGGCAGGGTGAATCACATCACCTTCGACCTGTCAGGCGGCAAGCTTCACTACGTGGAAGGTCAGAGCATCGGCATCATCCCCGACGGTGTCGATGCCGCCGGCAAGCCCCACCAGCTGCGCCTCTACTCCATCGCCAGCACCCGTCACGGTGATGACACCCATGACAACACCGTGTCCCTGTGCGTGCGCCAGCTCCAATACGAGAAGGATGGCGAACTGATCAATGGTGTCTGCTCCACTTTCCTTTGCGATATCGAGCCAGGCGCCAAAGTCAAAATCACGGGCCCCGTTGGCAAGGAAATGCTCCTGCCTGCGGACGAGGAAGCCAATATCATCATGCTGGCCACGGGCACGGGCATCGCACCGATGCGCGCCTATCTGCGTCGGATGTTTGATCCCCAAGAGCGGGCCAAGAATCCTGAGTATCAGTTCCGAGGCAAAGCTTGGCTGTTCATGGGTGTGCCGACAACTCCCAATCTTCTCTATGAGGACGACTTCCAGATCTATCTCCATGCCTATCCCGACCACTTCCGTTACACCAAGGCCATCAGCCGAGAGCAGAAAAATGCCTCCGATGGTCGGATGTACATCCAGGATCGTGTGCTGGAGCATGCCGATGAGATCTTCTCCCTGATCGAAGATCCCAAAACCCACGTTTACATGTGTGGTCTCAAGGGCATGGAGCCAGGTATTGACGAAGCGATGACAGCGGCAGCCAAGGCCAAAGGATTGAATTGGTCTGAACTTCGTCCCAGCCTGAAGAAGCAAGAACGCTGGCACGTGGAGACCTACTGATCAGAGATTCCACACAGAACTGTTGAAGAATTTCCCCGTTGGCGGCGCTTTGCCTACAACCTCGTTAAACCTGAGGTATCGGTTCAACCGCCATGACTGCGATTTTGACCAATCCCCTCAGAGTGGGGCTGCGCCAGGAGAGGGTGATCTCGCCCCAATGCCTCGTCATTTTCGGAGCCAGCGGGGATTTGACCCATCGAAAATTGGTGCCGGCGCTGTTCGAGTTGTATCGGCAGCGCCGTCTACCAAGTGAATTCGCTGTTCTGGGTTGTGCCCGACGCCCCTGGAGTGATGAGGAATTTCGCCAGCGCATGGGGCAAGCTCTGGCGGCGGAGATCGCTGAACATCCCACGAGCTGGGAACAGTTCAGTCAGGGTTTGTTCTACGAGCCGGTTGATCTGCAACAGAGTGATCATTTGATTCGCTTGGCTGAGCGCTTGGAGGCGTTGGATCGCCTGCGCGCCACCCGAGGCAATCGCACCTTCTATCTCTCGGTGTCTCCTGAGTTCTACGGCAGCGGCTGTCGTGCTCTCGCCGCCGCAGGGCTGCTGGCGGATTCCGAACGGAGTCGGGTGGTGATCGAGAAACCCTTTGGCCGTGACTATGGCAGTGCACAGGCCCTCAACAAAGTGGTGCAGGCCTGCGCCAAGGAGAGCCAGGTGTTTCGCATTGATCACTACCTGGGCAAGGAAACCGTCCAAAATATTTTGGTTCTTCGATTTGCTAATACCATTTTTGAACCCCTTTGGAACCGTAACTATATTGCCAACATCCAAATCACGGCCGCAGAAACTGTCGGTGTTGAGGAGCGGGCTGGCTATTACGAAACTTCGGGGGCCCTGCGGGACATGGTGCAAAACCATCTCACCCAAATCCTGGCGCTTACCGCCATGGAGCCACCAGGCCGCTTTGATCCGGAAGCCATTCGCAACGAAAAGGCGAAAGTGCTCCAGGCAGCCCATCTCGCCAACGAAAACGAGGCCTGGAGGTGTTGCGTGCGCGGTCAATACAGCGCTGGTGGTACAACGGCCAAGCCTCTGCCCGGCTACCGGCAGGAACCCGGGGTGAATGCCAACAGCACCACGGAGACCTACGTGGCGATGAAGTTGTTCATCAATAACTGGCGCTGGCAAGGGGTGCCCTTCTACCTGCGCACAGGCAAACGCCTTCCCAAGCGCCTCAGTGAGGTGGTGCTTACCTTTCGCGAGGCCCCTGTGCACCTCTTTGACGCGGCCGGTGGGGCTCCCACTCCCAATCAGCTGATCTTGCGCATCCAGCCGGATGAGGGGGCTGAGATCAAATTTGAAGTGAAGGCACCGGGTTCGGGGATGCGCAGTCGGCCTGTCGACATGGCCTTCAGCTATGACGAATCCTTTGGCGAACCCTCCGATGAAGGTTACGTTCGGCTGCTGGCCGATGCCATGTTGGGTGATCCCACTCTCTTCACCCGCAGCGATGAGGTAGAGGCCGCCTGGCGTCTTTACACCCCTCTGTTGGAATTGATCGAGGATTCCCCCTGGCAAATCCCGGTGCACCCCTACGAAGCGCGCACCTGGGGCCCGGGAGCCTCCGACAACATGCTGGCTGATGACGGTCTGATCTGGCGCCGACCCTGAAGTCCGCCCCCCACCCCCTTTTCTGTCGCTTTGCCATGTCTGCCCAACTCACGCTTCAGGCCCCTCTGCAAATTCCCCCGATTGAGGTTGTTCCCTATCTGCAGCAGCTCTGGCACGAGGGTCTGGAGGGGGCATCGGGTGCCGCCACCTTCACCCTGGTGGTGTGGGAACCCTCCTGGCTGGAACAGCAACTGGTGCGGATCGGACGTGTCGATGGTCCGATCACCGGTCTCGACCGAGCCGATGTGCACGCCTCCGCCCGCGATCTGGTGGGCAACCTGGGCCTTCCGCCCAGCACAGCGCCGATGGATCCCGGTCTGACCTGGGCCCTGGGCCAGCAGCCGGGGCGCCATGAGGCCCAGGATCTTCGCGGTCAGTTTGTTGACAGTGCCATCAGCACCCACATGCCTCGCCGGCTGATCACCCTGGCCCCCACCATTGATGACGCCAAACCCTTGGAAACCCTGGTGGCGGCCTATTGCCCGCTCCCTGACGAAGGGGGCGCCGGGGCGGCCTGCGGAGATGTGGTGGTGTTGCGGGGCAGCTTGGGCGCCTTGCGGGAGTCGCTCCCCATGGTGCAGCCCCTTGTGCGGGAGGACCTGCCCTGCTGGGTGTGGTGGAACAGCAGCCTGGATGAACCCACCGAGGTGCTGGAGGCCCTGGCCCCTCCCCCCCGACGGCTGGTGATCGATACCTCCCGCGGCCAACCGGCGCGCTGCCTGGAGGTGCTCGTCAATCGGATCAAGACTGGACAAGCCGTGAATGATTTCAACTGGCTGCGGCTGCGCAGCTGGCGCGAATCCCTGGCCATGGTGTTTGATCCCCCCTCCAGGCGCGACGCCCTGCAGCATGTGGTGCAGCTCGACATTGATGTCGAGGGGGACCATCCCGTCAAAGGCCTGCTCCTGGCGGCCTGGATGGCCGACCGCCTCGGCTGGCACCTGGAGAGTTCCCATCCCGTGTTCCAGGATGGCTCCATCGCAGGGATCGCCGCCGAGTTTCAGCGAACAGATGGTGAAACGGTGCGCTTTCGCCTGATGCCGGTGCCGGTGGGCGTGCCGAAGGCCCATCCGGGGGCGATCGTGGGCTTGCGGCTGATCTGCCATCCCCAGCAACGGCCGCCGCTGTGCGTGATTCTCTGCTCCGAAAGCGGGGGCTGCATGCGTCTGGAGTCCGGAGGGATGGCGGCGATGGAGCTGGCGGAGGAAGTGGTCCCCCTGCCGGAGGAGAGCGAGGAGAAGGAGATGGCCCGTCTGCTGGCTGGTGGCCACGATTCCACCAACCCGCTGTTGGCCGCGGCCGCACCCCTGGCCGCCAGCCTCCTGCCCGACGCCGTCGGCGCCAAGGGCTTCGCGCCGTCTTGAGCTGCTTGATTGCCGCCCCTTGCAGTGGTAGCGGCAAAACCCTGCTGAGCTTGTCCCTGGCTGCACTGGCCAGACACCGAGGCGCCCGGGTGCAGACCTTCAAAGTTGGCCCAGACTATCTGGATCCCCAGCTGCTGAGCGCGGTCTCCGGACGGGTCTGCCGCAACCTCGATCCCCTGCTCTGCGGCGACGACTGGGTGAAGCGCAGCTTCCAGTGGCATGCCAGCCAGGCCGATTGCGTGCTCGTGGAGGGGGTGATGGGGCTGTTTGATGGCCGAGGGCCGACCGCCGAGGGGAGTTCGGCCCAAGTGGCCGAGCTGCTCCATCTGCCCGTCGTGCTCGTGGTGGAGGCCTCGCGACAAGCGGGCTCCGTGGCGGCGCTGGTGAGGGGGTTTCGCGACCATGGGCCGCCGCGGGTGAGGCTGGCGGGGGTTGTGCTCAATCGGGTGGGCAGCGTCCGCCATCGCGCCTTGCTGGAAGAGTCGTTGACCTCCCTGGGCGTCGCCGTCCTGGGGGTGCTCCCCCCCCACCCGGCCCTAGAGCTTCCTTCCCGCCATCTCGGGCTCCTTCCCCCCCACGAGGTCGCGGATCTGCGGGCGCGGATCGAGGCGTGGGTTCAGCTGGCGGAAGCCCATTTGGCCATGGATCGCCTCTGGCCCCTACTGGCCCCGGAGCCCAACCGGGCATGCCCAAGCGATCCCATCACAACGACACTCGCCGCAGCCCAACCGGACCAGGCCGCCTCCCTGGCCGTGGTCGAGGGCAGGGGAAGCGGAGCGGAGGCGCCATGGGGCAAGCCTGTGCTGATTGCCCGGGACGCGGCTTTTCACTTCCTCTACCCGGAAGTCGACGAGCTGCTGGCGGCTCTCGGGTTGCAAGTGCGCAGCTGGAGTCCCCTGGCGGATGAGCCCCTGCCCGACAATTGCGGCGCGGTGGTGCTCCCGGGCGGGTATCCCGAGCTCCATGGCGCCAGCCTGGCCGCCGCCCGGCAAAGCCGCTCTTCCCTGGTGCGGGCCAGTCGCCAGGGGGTGCCGATCCTCGCCGAGTGTGGCGGACTGCTGTTGCTCGGTCAGCGGCTGGTGGATGCCAGCGGCGCGGCCTGGCCGATGGCCGGTGTGCTGCCCTTTGAAGCCCGCCCAGGCTCCCTCAGCCTGGGATATCGCCAGGCCCGGGTCGAACGGGACGGGTTGCTGGTGCGAGCGGGGGAGCGCTGGCGGGGCCATGAGTTTCACCGCTGGCAACTGCATCCCTGCCCCCTGGAGCCCCCCGGCCCCTCGCTGTGGCAACTTGAAGGCTGGGGTGTAACGAGGAGCCTGGAGGGATGGCCCACACCGACCCTGCACGCCAGCTGGCTTCATGTTCACTGGGCTGGTTTCCCGAGGATTGCCTGGCGCCTGGCCGCCGCCATCGCGGGCGTCGGGAGGCCGCCGCGGAGCGGCGCTTCCTCTCGCCCCACGACTCCAGCTCCGCCTCCATTCCGGAGCGCTGGCGGTTGATCGTGCGCGGCAAGGTTCAGGGAGTGGGCTATCGGGAAGGGTGCCGCCAATGCGCCCAGGACCTGAGGCTCAGCGGCTGGGTGCGCAACCTTCCGGACGGGACTGTGGAAGTGGAGGCGGAGGGACGGCCCCGGGAGCTGGCCACCCTCGTGTTGTGGTGTGAGCGGGGTCCCCTGCCAGCCAACGTGTTCAGCGTGCACGCCCGGCGGATCGCTCCTGTGGGAGGCGACTGGTTTGAAATTCGCCGCTGAGCTCAGGCCAGCCCAGCCGCAGGCCCTGGAGGGGAGCCGCTGGAGGCCAAGATGCAAACCTTGATGGCCCAGGGGGGAGCGTTGCTGGGCTATGCCCTGGCCATTGGCTTCAGTCCACTGCATCTCGCTCTGCTGATGCTCTTGCTTCTCGGCCCGCACCCCCTGCGCCGAGGTGGCTTGCTGGTGGTCTCCTGGTTGTTGATGAATGTCTTGGTGATTGGGCTGCTGCTGGGGGTGGGGCAGGAATTTGTGGTATCGATGGAGAAAGGCACCAGCCATCGCACAGGCTTGGATTTGCTCGCCGCAGGGGCGTTTTTCGCCTTGGGACTCAAAACCCTTACCAGCCTTCCCGCCGATGGGGATGGGACGGCGGAATGGAGTCGACAGTTGGATCGGCTGTTGGCGCTACCCCTGCCTCTGCTGTTGCTGTTCAGCGCGGGGCTGCAGCTGGCCGGTCCCGACGACCTGTTTCTCTACGCCAAGGCTGCGGGCGCCTTGTTTCATCCCGGGTGGGACGCTTTGCAGGACACAGCCTTGACCCTGGGCTTCAGCGGAATGACCAGCCTGTTGCTGCTCCTGCCCGTGGTGGCCTGCGCCGTGGTGGGTCCGGAGCGCTTGCGGCCCTTTCTTGCCTTGCTCAAACGCTGGCTGGATCGCTACGGGCAACTGCTGCTGGGGGGCATCTTCATCGTCCTGGCCCTGCTGGTGGGTTGGCAGGGTGTGGAGGGACTGCGTCTCACCACTGCGGCGATGGCGGCGATGGTGCGCTAGGCGTCAGTGGGACTGGCTCCGGTTTGAGGGGCAGGGGCGGAGGCTGGGCCGCTGGTCAGCCAGTCGCGCCAGAGCGTCTGATCGGCGGCAGAAGCGGGTCCCGCCTCCATGGTCACCCCCCGGCTGGCCCGGCTGACGGCCACGTAGGCGAGCTGACGGCGCAGCTGCTCATCTTGTGGCCAGAAGACATCGCGCGCCACAAACACCTCGCCAAAGGTGCTCCCCTGGCTGCGATGCACCGTGAGTACGGCGGCGGGGCCCAAGGAGGCAAAGGCATCGCGCAGGAGGAAAAAGCGTCGCCAGATCTGGCGCGCGTCGGCAGGTTCGGCGCCACGGGCCGCTGTACGCAGCCGCTGCAGGGCCTGATCGAGGGCCAGGCGGGAGGCGCTGCCGATCGGCGGCAGCAGGCGCAGGGTGAGGCGATCGTCGTTGGTGTCCACACGCACCATCAGCGTCTCGATGACGTTTGCCTGCGGCTCTGCCCCGAAGAGGTCCCCTTCCCCCGGGTCGTTCTCCCCCAGACCTCCGAGCTCCAGGGAGTAGAGCCCGGGCGTCACATCCCGCACCACCACCTCTCGGTTGGAGCTGAGGCACATCTCTGGATCCTCCCGCGCCACGGTGTCCTCCAGGCAGGCTGGGGCCATGACCGGGGCGCGGGTGATCAGCACCTCCCCCGGCAACACGGGCCGGGTGTCGGAGAGGTCGCCGTGCAGCGCCCGTCGGGCCAGGGGCACGAGTGTTTCCAGGGTGCGATTGGTGTAGCAGAGGATGCGCGCCAGGTCGGGATCATCGTTTTCTGTGCAGCGGCGCAGGGCCTTCTGGGCCGCCAGGAGCCACTCCTGCCGGTCCAACAGGGCGACCGTGCCCAGGTCCGTGCGACAGACGGGCAGCAGGGGCGGACGGCGGCAGGGCAGGACACCCTGGCGCAATCCTGAGGCGAGGCGAAGGACGGGGCCCTGATGGCGCACCACATGGGTCAGGCTCACCTGGCGGACGCGGGCGAGGGAGAACACCGGACTTTCCCTCTCCCCCACCGGCGGCAGCTGAGCCGGATCGCCGATGAACACCAGGCGGCAGCGAAAAGACCGGGCACAACGGAGGGTGATCTCCAGAAGCTGGCCATCCACCATGGAGGCCTCATCAATCAACACCAGCCCAAGATGTTCGAAGGCCGTCGCTGTCTGGGCGGTTTCCGAGCAGCGCTCCAGATCTCCCTCCCGCCGCAGTTTTAAGCGGAGCAGGCGATGGAGAGTGGAGGGAAACCAGGTGGGCCGCAGGCCCACCTGGTCCAGGTGATCGCGCAGCACGCCCACCGCCTTGTGGGTTGGGGCGACGACGGTCCAACAGAGTCCAAGCGCTTCCGCGTGGGCGAGAAAGCGCATCGAAAGAAAGGTCTTGCCCGTGCCGGCATAGCCGCGCAGCAGAAAGGGGGAGCCATCCTCCGGGGCGGCCAACCAGGCCAGGAAGGCCCGGGCGGCGGCTTCTTGATCGCCGCTGAGCTCCACATCGGCAGGGAGTGGAGCGGAAGGGGGGCTCACCCGATGCCGTGCAGGAAGCCGCGGGCCAGGTGCAAGGGAGATCCCGCCCAGACCAGACCCGGCAGCGCCACGGCGGGGCCGATCAAGCTGCCCGCAAGCACCTCCAAGCGGGTGTGACCAAGGTTTTCCTTGAGGGGATGGATCACCGGCTCCTGATCGACACTGCCGCGAGCGGGATGGATGTCCCACAGACCATCGGGAAGGCCATTGACCCGAGCGGCGGTCAACCCCGCCGCTCGACGCACACCGCTGGCGTCGTAGAGGATCACAAAGGTCACCACCGCAGCCAGGGCAAACAGGGGGTCGGCAAAGCCATGCAGCCAGCCAATCCCCGCGCTGGTGCCGGTCATCAAGGCCGAGTGGCTGGAAGGCATGCCGCCCGTTTCCACCAACACCGCCGGGCGCCAGCGGCGATGGGCGACCAACTCGATCAACAGCTTGGAGAGCTGGGCCACGCCACAGGCCGCCAGACCCCAGGCCAGCACTGCATTATCAGAAACATCGATCAGGGGGTGGGTCATCGATCACGGCTGGTGATGTAGTCGGCAAGGGCCAGCAGTGGCTCCGCCCTCGCGCTCCACGGTGACAGAGCACCCTTGGCTTCGCTCACCAACGCCTCGGCCCGCTTGCGAGACTCCTCCAATCCCAACAGCTTGGGATAGGTGGTTTTGTCAGCGGTGAGATCTTTGCCGGCGGTCTTGCCGAGCACTTCACTGCTGGCGGTGACATCCAGGATGTCGTCAATGATTTGGAAGGCCAGGCCAATGCCTCGCGCATAAACCCGCAAGGCCGCCAGCAGATCCTCGGCGGCGCCCCCCACCAGGGCACCGCAAACCACGCAGGCCCGCAACAGGGCACCCGTCTTGTGCAGGTGGATGTATTCCAGGGTGGTCAGATCGACATCCTTGCCTTCGCAATGCAGATCCACAACCTGCCCCCCCACCAGACCAGGAGCGCCGGAGGCCAGGGACAGTTCGCCCACCACCGCCAGCAGGCGCTCTGGGCTGACGTCCGGGCTGCGCCGAGCCACCATTTCAAAGGCTCGGGTGAGGAGGGCGTCGCCGGCCAGAATGGCCAGTGCCTCGCCGAACATCTTGTGGCTGGTGGGGCGTCCACGGCGCAGGTCGTCGTTGTCCATGGCGGGCAGGTCGTCATGGATGAGCGACATGGTGTGGACCATTTCCAAGGCCACAGCCGTGGGCAGGGCCGCCTCCGCGGAGCCGCCCGCCAGCTCGCAAGCCGCCAGGCAAAGGATGGGCCGCAAGCGCTTGCCCCCCGCCAACAGGGAGTAGCGCATGGCCTCCCGGAGAGATTCCGGCTCTTCCGGCCCCAAGGAGGCATCAAGGGCCCTCTCGATCCGTTCCCTGGCCGCCTGGAGATAGGCGCCAAAATCAAAAGAGGTGTGAACCGCCGCGGCCATGGCGGATGGCATGGGATCGGCGGATTATCTCACCCTCCCGGCCAACCCCTTCCAGGCAAGGTGTTGACGGGGCCAGCGGCCCCTGGCCCCGTCAACAGAGCAGATCATCGAGGTCGTGGGGCTGGCCATGGCTGCGGCACCAGCCCACCACAGTGTTGAGCAGGAGCATGGCCACCGTCATCGGGCCCACGCCTCCGGGCACCGGCGAAAGGGCGGCGGCGAGCGGCTCCACCTCTTCCGCGTTCACATCTCCGCAAAGCTTGGCCTTCGCCGCTGGCCCAGCGCCTGGAGGGGGCGGCAGCTGATGAATGCCGACGTCCACCACCACGGCCCCGGGGCTCACATGCTCGGCGCCAATGATCCGTGGCCGCCCAGCGGCCACCACCAACACCTCAGCCTGGCGGGTGAGCGTCGCCAGATCGCGGGTGTGGGAATGGGCCATGCTCACGGTGGCATTGGCGGCCTGAAGCATCAGGGCCATGGGCTTGCCCACCAGAATGCTGCGTCCCACCACCACCGCACGGCTGCCCGCCAAGGGGACCCGGGCCTGACGCAACAGTGCCATCACGCCGGCGGGAGTGCAGCTGCGAGGGCCGGGCTCCCCCTTCACGAGGCGGCCCAGATTGAGGGTGTGCAGACCGTCAGCGTCCTTCTCCGGAGCGATGGCCGCCAGCAACGGCCCTTCCCGCAGACCGGACGGGAGGGGCAGTTGCAGCAGGATGCCATCCACCTCGACGGCCGCATTCAGCCGCTCAATGAGCGCCTGCACCTCCGCGGCGGAGGCGGCGGCGCTGAGATGGGCGCCCAGGTTGCGGATGCCCACCCGCTCACAGGCTTTTTCCTTGTTGGCCACATAGACGCCACTGGCGGGGTCGTCTCCCACTCGCAACACAGCGAGGCCTGGCGGGCGGCCGATCCCGGCCAGTCGTTCCCGGATCAGCGCACTCAGGCGCCGCTCGATGTCTGCGGCCAGGCGCCGCCCATCAAGAACTGCGGCCACGATCGAGGCAGGCAAAGAGCATCAGACCAGCATGCATTCCCGTCGCGTTCCACAGGCTGACAACCGAGGCTAGATTGCGAGGGCGTGCGGCCACCCATGGCTCGGGCCTTGCCATCCTTCCCACGGGCCTTGCCATGGCTTCAGAGTTGGGCCCGCAGGCTCTGGTGGTGGTTGTCGCGCCTGGAGCGTCCAAGGCAGGCCGTCGTGCACTGGAACTCTGTCGGCGTGACGGCGGTGGTGCTGGCCTCCGTGCTGGTGGCACTAGTGACCAGCTGGCCCTGGCTGCTGCGGCCCAACCTGAGTCCTGGTGTGCCCGCCCCTTTTTCTGTGCGGGCACCTAGGGCGGCCTGGGTGATCGACAGTGCCGCCCTCGAGCAGCGCCTCAGCGTGATGGGGGCGCGTTCCCAGGTGCAGGTGGTGGATGAGATGGCTAGCCGTGCGCTGCAGGATGGGCTGGATCAGCTCCTCAAGCAATTGCAGGACCAGATCAGCAGCAGCCAGCCCCGACTGGATCCTTTCAACCTCTCCGCCGCCGAGCGCACCTGGCTGTTGGGGTTGCGTCCACAAGAGCTCCTGACCTGGCAGCAGGCCGTGCAGAAGGCCCAGCTGCGCATGCTCAGTCAGGGCGTGGTGGCTTCCGTGGCCGACGGTCCGCTTTTGATCGCCGCCCGTCTGCAACTGGACAACCAGCCTGTGCCGGGCCAAAGCGTCGGCAGCCGTCTGGTGGTGCGCAGCCTGCAGGGGCGCACCAACCTGCGCAGTGATCGCTTCCTCAAACAAAAACGCATTGAAGAGCTCGTCACCCAGGAGGGGTTGCCCAAGATCACGGTGCGCAGCGGCGATCTGATCAGCCGCCAGGGGGAACCGATCACAACGCAGGAGTTTGATGTGCTCGATTACTTCGGGCGGATCAACAGCCGCCCCCAACCCCTGGTCTGGCTGGGCCATTTCGGCGAGGCGGCGGCGGCCTGCGGCGTGCTGGTGTTGGTGATGCGTCGCTGGAAGGCCAGCCTGGAGCCGCGTCAGGCCCTGCTGGCGCTCGCCATGCTGCTGGTGGTGCAGGGCGTCAAGCTCTGGTTGGGCTCCCGGGCCTCACCCTTGGCGTTGCTCGTTCCGCCGACCCTGTTGCTGGCGCAGGGGCTGGGAACGGCGCCTGGCCTGGCCTGGCTGGCGGTGTCCAGCCTGATCTGGCCCCATCCCCTCGACCCCCTGTTTCAGTGGCGGTTGCTGCTGGCCGCGTTGGTGGCCGCCTTGGCCGCCATCCTGGCGGGCCGACAACGCAACCGGGCCCAACTCCTGCAGCTCGCCCTGTTGCTGCCCGCCGCCGCCGTGCTCTCGCAGGCGCTGATCGCCCAGGTGGCCAGCCTGGTCTGGAACGGCGAACCGCGCCTGCCCAGAACGCCCGATCTGATGAATGAAGCGGTCATGGTCGGAGCCCTGCTGATGGCCGGCTTGCTCCTTGCCCCTTTGGTGGAGAGCTCCTTTGGGCTGCTCACCCGAGCGCGGCTGATGGAGCTGGCCGATCTGGAGCGGCCCCTGCTGCGAAAGCTCTCCCTGGAGGCTCCGGGTACCTTTGAACACACCCTGATGATCTTGGGTCTGGCGGAGGAGGGCGCCCGGGCCATCCAGGCGGATGTCGATCTCATCCGCACCGGGGCCCTCTATCACGATGTCGGCAAACTGCATGGCCCGCAGTGGTTCATCGAAAACCAGGACGGGGCGAGCAATCCTCACGACACCCTGGATGATCCTCGGGCCAGTGCGCAGATCCTTCAGGCCCACGTGGATGAAGGTCTGAAGCTCGCCCGTCGCTATCACCTGCCCAGGCCCTTGGCTGACTTCATTCCCGAACACCAGGGCACCTTGAAAATGGGCTACTTCCTGCATCAGGCCCGCCAGCGCCAGCCCGGGGTGCGAGAGGCGGATTTTCGCTATCGCGGTCCCATTCCCCGCAGCAGGGAGACAGGCATTTTGATGTTGGCGGATGGTTGCGAGGCGGCCCTGCGGGCCTTGCCGCCCGACACCAGCGAGGCCCAGGCCACGACAACCGTGCGACGCATCGTGGAGGCCAGGCAGGAGGACGGGCAATTGGCGGCGAGTGGCATCAGCCGGGCGGAGCTGGAGCTCATCATCCGCGCCTTCGTGCGGGTTTGGCGACGGATGCGACATCGCCGCATTGCCTACCCCTTGCCGGCGGGGAAGGGGTTCAGCGCCTGAACAGCAGCGGGCGCAGGCCGCTCAGCCGTCGATGGGCCGCGGCACCGAGCAGGAGAGCCCCCACCCCCAAGGCGCCATCGCGCAGCACCTGAGCCGGGAGGTCGGCCCAGTGACCCTGCTGCAGGTGGTTGAGCAGAGCGAGCACCCAGCTGCTGAAGCTGGTGAGGGAACCCGCGAAACCCACCCCAACCAGCAGCCTTCGGCGATGGGAGGGAGTGCCCAGCAGTCCACTGGCACCGACAACAAAACATCCCAGGGTGTTGGTCAACAGGGTGTTGGCCAGCCACCAGCGCAGCAGGGCTCCCGGGATCGCCCCCAGGGCCACCCAAAGCAACACCACAACCGGACGCGGGAGGGATCCCCTCATCGCCAGCCCCGCGCCAGCGTCAGGCCCAGCAGGCAGGTCAGAAGGCCCCCCAGCAGGGAGGCCGTGCCCAAGCGCAGGGCCGAGGGGAAACCATGACGCCGCCAAGCGGTCACCAGCTCCGCGATGAGGGTCGAATAGGTGCTCAAGCCCCCCAAAAAACCAATGGCCAAGGCGAGCTGCAGCGTGTCTTGGGTGGCTTTCCCCCAATGGGACCGCAGGCCCACCAGGAGCCCAAGCAGAAGGCAGGCGAGCATGTTGACCAGCCAGGTAGCCCAATGGCGCTGGGGTAGCCATTGGCCGCCACCGCTCACCATCCAGCAGCGGATCCAGGCCCCGGGAACGGCCCCTAGAGCGACAAGGACCCCTGGAGGAACAGGACCCTCGGCACTCAGCGGGGCCACCGGCGCAGCCCGCACGGGTGGCACGTCCCTGGCCAGGCCGGAGCCGCGGGGAAAGGCCGTCGGGGAAGCAACGTCAGGGGGGGGATCCACGCCATGGGAGAACCCTATTGCCAAGGGCACAGCCTTGCCACGCTTGTTGGCGGCGCCGCGAGGCCAGCACGAGGGCGAGAAGCCGAGCGGACGATCCAGCAGGCCACCCAGACGGCGCCCGCCAGAGGGAGAGCCTTGCGGCACGATGCTGGCTGAAAGGTGGCCCGTTCGACCATGCGCAACCTCTTTGGCAACTACGGGCCAGCGCCAGAGGGGGATGGTCCCCTCGGCCCCGATCGTTTCAACTGGTTGCAGTGGGTGCAGCTGGGCCTCAGCTCCGCCCTGTTGGTGTTGTTTGTCAATCAAGTGATGGCTTTTCAGGAGGTGAATCGAAAGATTGCCCGGCTGCATGAACGCATGGATCTGCTTGAAAACAGTCGTATGCTGGATATCAGCCCAGCGCTTGAGGCGCAGCAACGCACGATTCAACAACGCCTGCGGCAACTGGAAACCGCATTGCGTGAACTGGCGACTGAAAATCAGTCATCGACTGGAAGCGAGAAGGAGATCCCCGCCTTTCAACTGCCACCACCGCCACGATTCATGCCTTGAGATGGCAAAAATCCAAGTGGAAGACTCACCCTTTCACAGCATCAGCCGTCGCCGTGGGGAGGATGGTTCGTTGCAACGCAATAAACAGTGCCAGCACGGGCAAGATGGATACCACAGAGCCGGCGGCGACAAGCCGCCAATCGAGGGAAAAGCTTGATGCTAACTGCTGCAAACCCAGGGGAAGAGTATAGCTCTGCGGCTCATCAATGATGATCAAGGGCCAGAGAAAATCGCTCCATGTGCCAATGAACGTCAGCATTCCCAGCGTGATCAGATCTGGCCGAGCCGCTGGAATGAGCACATTCCACCACTCACCGATAGGGGTGCAGCCATCAATGCGAGCGGCTTCCTCCAGCTCCTTGGGAACCGAGAGAAAACTCTGACGCAAAAGAAAAATGCCGAAAGCCGTGGTGGCTTGCGGCAACACCAGGGCGATCAGGGTGTTGCGCAGGCCAACCTTCACCATCAGCACATACAGCGGAATCATCACGACCTGAAAGGGAATCAGCACGGTGGCCACAATCAGGGCCAGCACAGCGCCCCTGCCGCGAAACGACAGGCGGGCCAATGGATAAGCGGCCAGGGAAGAGAAGAGAAGATTGGCCACCACCGCCAGGCCGCTGACCACCGTGCTGTTGAGCAGGTAGGTGCCCATCGGATTGTCACGAAACAGCCTGCCGTAGGCCTCCAAGCTCGGGCGGCTGGGCAGGAGTGCTGGTGGGCTGGTGAAGATGTCCTCACTGGGGCCTTTCAGGGAGGTGGTCACCAACCAGAGCAGGGGGAGCAGGGTGAGCAGGGCCAGCAACAGCAGCAGGGCCAGCTGGAGAGCGGTTTGGAGGGAACGAGGGCCCGAGTCGGGACGGCCGCTCCTCACAGCCGTGGCAGCTCCGCCAGGGGCAGAGGCGTCTTCTGGGGATGGAGGGGAGCTCGCTGCTCGCCGGCGACCAATCTATTCAGGGCATTGACGAAGGCCTGAGCCGCCGCCACCACGATGTCCGTGTTAGCGGCATGACCGGAATACAACGTGCCCTCGCGACGCAGCCGAATGGTGACCTCCCCCATGGCATCAATGCCCTCGGTGACGCTTTTGACCGAGAACTCCACCAGCTCATTGGGGATCTGGGCGAGCTGATTGAGGGCCTGACACACCGCGTCCACCGGCCCTGTGCCGATGGAGGCGTGGCTGCGCTCGCTGCGCTCACCGTCGTCGCTGGTTTCCAGGGTGACGGTGGCCGTGGGCAGGAGCCCGGTGCCGCAGCTCACCTGCACCCGTTTCAGCTGGAAACGGGCCTCATCTTGAAGCTGCACCTGTTCGCTGACGATCGCTTCCAGATCCCGATCGCTCACCTCCCGCTTCCGGTCCGCCAACTCCTTGAACCGGGTGAAGGCCTCGTCGAGGTCGGAGCGCTCCAGCTGGTAGCCGAGCTCTTCCAGCCGCGCCCGGAAGGCGCTGCGGCCCGACAGCTTGCCCAGGGAGATGCGGTTGTCCGCCAGACCCACCGTGCGCGCGTCAATGATTTCGTAGGTGAGGCGGTTTTTGAGCACGCCGTCCTGGTGGATGCCGGACTCATGGGCAAAGGCGTTCGCCCCCACAATGGCCTTGTTGGGCTGCACGGCCATGCCGGTGAGGTTGGAGACCAGGCGTGAGGTTTTGGTGATTTCCTCGGTCTGCACGCCTGTGAGCGGCTCGGAGCTCTCAGACGGACGGCCGAGGAAGGGATTGAAATACGCGCGACGTACGTGCAGGGCCATCACCAGCTCTTCCAGGGAGGCGTTCCCCGCCCGCTCGCCGATGCCGTTGATCGTGCATTCCAGCTGACGGGCCCCATGCTTGATCGCCTCCAGGAAGTTGGCCACCGCCAGGCCCAGGTCGTTGTGGCCGTGCACGGAGATCACCGCCTGATCAATGTTGGGCACCGCGCGGTTGATGCCGGCGATCAGCTCGCCGAATTCTGTCGGTGTGGCATAACCCACGGTGTCGGGAATGTTGATCGTGGTGGCTCCGGCCTCGATGGCTGCCGTAATCACCTCATGCATGTAGGCGGGATCACTGCGCCCGGCGTCCTCACAGGAGAACTCCACGTCATCCACCAGGGAGCGGGCGTAGGCCACCATCTCGCGGGTGATCGAGAGCACCTCCGCGCGGCTTTTGCGCAACTTGTGCTCCAAGTGGATGTCGCTCGTGGCGATGAACGTGTGAATGCGGCGACGCGCTGCGGGGGCCACGGCAGCGGCGCAGGCCTTGATATCGCCTGATGCGGCTCGCGCCAAGCCACAGATCACGGGGCCATCGGGGGTGCCCACCAGCGAGGCGATCCGCTGGACGGCGTTGAAATCCCCGGAGCTGGCAAAGGGGAAGCCCGCCTCAATGATGTCTACCCCGAGTCGCGCCAGCTGCTGGGCGATGGCGAGCTTTTCCTCAAGGTTGAGGCTGGCCCCCGGGGATTGCTCCCCATCGCGGAGCGTGGTGTCGAAGATCAAGACGCGGCCAGGATCGCGGGCCATTGGAAGCAGAGTGTGGGGGTGTAAAGCGGACTGACTATGAGTTGACCATTGTAGGGGCATGCCAGCGACCAGCAGGTCTTCCAGTGCCACGGACCCAGTCGGCGGACCCGATCAAAAAAGGTACGTTGCGGCCGCTGATCTCCCACGCCATGCCGGAGCAATCCATGACTTCCGTCAAGAACCACCCGGACTGACGTTGGTTGATCCACGGCGCTGCTTTGGCTCCACCCGCAGGATCACGTTTTCGCACAGCGCCATGATCCCCAGCGTTGGGCAACGGTGGGTGCAACCCATCCGCCCCGGGATCGTTTGCATCTGCGCCACCACAGCAGGCCAGGCGACCTTGCCGCGGCTGGAACCGCGCTCGCCGAAGGCCTGTCTGCAACGGGCCATCGCCCCCTGGCGGTCCTGAGGCGGCCCCCACGGCGCCGTAAAGTTGGCCCACCGCAGGATCCCCATGGCCGCAGGAGCTTTGGCCCTGGTGCTCCACGCCCATCTCCCTTACGTTCGCTCAGGAGAGGTTGGCTCTTTGGAGGAAGACTGGTATTTCCAGGCCCTCCAGGAGTGCTATCTCCCCCTGCTGCGCGCCCTGGAGACGGCTCAGGCCGATCCGGCCCAGCGTCCTCGTCTGACCGTCGGTCTCTCGCCGACCCTCCTCTCCCTGCTCAGTGACAGGGCCTTGAATCAGGGGTTTCTGCCCTGGTTGCGGGTGCGACGGGAGCTCCTGGTCGAGAGCCCGGCCGACCTCCAAGAGCCCGCCGCTGCCCTGGCCGAGGAATTGGACACCGTGGCCCGCGAGTGGCAGGCGTGTGGGGGGCGGCTGTTGGAACGCTTCCGTCAGCTGCGCCAGGCGGGTGTGCTCGATTTGATCACCTGTGCCGCCACCCACGGCTACCTGCCGCTGCTGCGCGATTCCCCTGAGGCTGTGCGGGCCCAGCTCCTCACCGCCGTGCGTGAGCATCAGCGCCTCCTTGGGGAGCGGCCCCTTGGCATCTGGCTGCCGGAATGCGCCTATTACGAGGGGCTGGATCAGCTGATGCAGAGCTGCGGCCTGCGCTACAGCCTCCTTGATGGCCATGGCCTGCTCCATGCCCAGCCCCGTCCGCGTTATGGCGTGTACGCAGCGATCTGTTCACCTGCGGGGGTGGCGTTCTTCGGCCGCGATAGCGCCTCCACTTTGCCGGTGTGGAGTGCCAGCCAGGGCTATCCAGGGGACGGGGTGTATCGGGAATTCCATCGTGATCTGGGCTGGGATCTGCCCGAGGACCACCTCCACGCCCTGGGCATCGGCACCCGTCGCCCCCTCGGCCTCAAGCTCCACCGGGTCACTGCCCAGGGCTGCCCCCTGGAGCACAAGCAGCCCTACGGGCCCGCCCAAGCCCAGGTCCGGGTGGCCGAACATGCCACGGCCTACCTGCGGAGCCGGGTGGACCAGCTCCATGGTCTGACCAGCACCATCGAGCGCCCCCCCCTGCTGGTGGCGCCCTTTGATGCGGAGCTGTTCGGGCATTGGTGGTTTGAGGGCCCTCGCTTTCTTGGCGAGCTCTTTCGTCAGGGACCGGCGATGGAGCTGCAATTCACCCATCTGCGGGAGGTGCTGGCGGACGGCCAGCCGCTGCAGGTCTGTCAGCCCTCCCCCTCCAGCTGGGGCCAGGGGGGCTATCACGACTATTGGCTCAATGACAGCAACGCCTGGGTGGTGCCGGAGTGGCAGCGGGCCTCCCGGGCGATGGTGCGACGGGTCAACCGAGGCGTGGGCAGCGCGGAGCAGCGCCGCTGGCTCACCCAGGCCGGTCGGGAGCTGCTCCTGGCCCAGAGTTCCGATTGGAGTTTCATCCTGCGGGCGGGCACCACTACGGAGCTGGCCCGGGAGCGCATCCATCGCCATCTCGATCGCTTCTGGCGGCTGATGGACGCCATCGAAAATCACACGCCCCTCAAGCTGGAGTGGGTGCGGGCGGTGGAGCGGGAGGACGGTCTCTTTCCCTCCCTCAACGCCGCGGATTGGACCACCCGGGCTTAATGCACCTTGCGAAAGGCCTCCCCGAGGACAAGGCGCGAAACCCTGGGGAGAACACCCTGAACCCGCATCCCTGGCCCTGAGGTCTTGAGAAGCTGCCTTCAGACGCCAAGCGTCTGGCGCGACACTCGACAAGGCTGCCGCTCTGCCGGGTCCGCTCCCCTGGCCAGGCCGCCAGCGGCTGACGGAACCGGCCTGGTGCTGTGTAGGTTGCGCCAACCCCGCCGCTTCGGTACGGCACCCCCATGAGTCCTGGCCTGTTCACCCAGTCGTCATTGTTTGGCATCGGCATCGCCTTCAGCCCGCTGCACATCGGTGTGGTCACCCTGCTGCTGCTCGGCCGCGCGCCCCTGCGTCGCTCCTTCGCCTACGTGCTCGGTTGGACCCTGGCCAATGTGCTGGCGGTGGCGGTGCTGCTCCTGCTCGGCAGTCACTTCGAGCTGAGCCTGGCGCACGGGGAGCGGGAGCAGGTGTTGATCGATCTAGTGGGAGCCGGTGGCCTGCTCGCCCTGGGGCTCTATCAACTCACCCCCCAAGCCACCATCGGCGAAGAGGGAATGGCCTTGCGGCTGATGGGCCGGCTGCCGGAGTTCAGCGACGGCGTGCTGGTGGCCATTGGCGCCGCGGGCGCCCTGCTTACACCAGAAAATCTGGTCTTCTATCTCAAAGAGGCTGGCTTGATGCTCATCAACCATCCAGGGTTGTCCGCCGATCTGGAACTGACAAGCCTCTACGCCCTGATGGCCAGCTCCCTGCTGCTGCTGCCGCCCCTGGCCTGGATCGGCAGCCGTGGGGGCATCCGCGCCGCCATTGAGCGACTGGAAAACTGGCTGCAACATCGGGCTGAACCTTTGGTGGGGGTGTTGGCCTTGCTGTTCTCTGTTTACCTCTTTTATGAGGGGATTCATGGGCTGGAGGTGATGGCCTCCGTGGTGGCTTAGGGAAGCTCTGGACAACCGGTCAGCAGTGGAAGCTATCCCTTGCACCAACTGAGAGCTCCGCTCTCTCACAGGTGTCGCTGAGGGGTTGTCCAGAGTCTCCTTGGTTGGGATCGGGGTTCAGGGTGCTGTCACGACAGGCGAGGCGGTTGCCAGTGGAAGCTATCCCTTGCACCAACTGGGAGCTCCGCTCTCTCACAGGTGTCGCTGAGGGGTTGTCCCAGGGCTGACCAAAAGTCCTGTGGAGGCTGGGGATCAGGGCGCCTGTCCATCGGCAGACCCGCCGTCATTTGTGCCCAGCCAGGACGGTCCGCGTTCTTCAGCTCCATTTGCGGGACCTCAACTTGACCTTGAGGCAGCCCTGGGGGTTGTCCAGAGCCTCCCTAATCCTGGCTTGGTTTACGATTCGGCCGCTTTAAAGCAGCCCCGCCGCCAATCCCCTCAATCCAATCCGCCGCCACCACCACCCCCCCAGCCTGGTTGAACTCCCCCTGCAGCCTCTGAGCCTTTGCTCGATACTGTGGATTGGTCAACATCTCCGCCACCAGGCTCGTCAAGGCCTCGACACGCAGTTTGCGCAGAGGCATCACCCGACCGGCGCCGCTGTAGGCCACGCGGGCGGCGATGCCGGGCTGTTCGTTGGTGATGGGAATCGCCAGCACAGGCACGCCTGAGCCCAGGGCGGTGAGCGTGGTGTTCAGCCCCGCATGGCTGATCACCAGCGTGGCGCGTTCGATCACCTGTTGATGGGGCGCATAGGCCACCACGAGCGGGTTGCCGGGGAGCTTGAGGGGCACGCTTTTGGGATTGCCCATGGAGATCACCAGCTGCACGTTTAAGGGCAGACAGGCTGCGGCAATCTGCGCAAAAATCTCGGGGCGGCTGTTTTGCAAGGTGCCCAGCGAGGCGTACACCAGCGGTCGCCCATCCAGCCGCTCCCAGGGAAACGGCGGCACATCCCGCAACAACGGCTCCTGTCCGGAAGGATCGGCCAGGCGGCCCACGTAGTGAAACTGCGGCGCCAACCGCTCCCGCGGAAAGTCAAAGACGGCGGGCAGCTGGGCCAATTGCAGGACGGGGGAGAGCGCCTCCTCCTTGCGTTGGTGCCGCTTGAGGCCCAACCGCTCCCGCTGCTCCTGCAGATCGCGCCACAACGGCGCCGTCAGCCGATCGAGCAGCAGATTGCCCCATTGGTTGCGCCAGCGGACCCAGGGCCTGGGACTTGGACTCCAGTCTGTGAAATAGGGCGGCACCGCTGGCTCGCGATTGATCGGCAAGGCATTGGAAATCGTCACAAAGGGCAGCCCCAACGCCTCTGCCACCGAGCCCGCCGCCGGGTTCAGCTGATCCACCAGCAGCACATCGATCGCCGCCGTCCGCACCGCGGCGGGCAACTCCGCGAACAACAGGGCCTGCTCCCGGAGGAAATAGTTCAGCGAGAAGCGCAGTCCTTCCCGCCCGCTCAAGCGCCCCAGGGCGGCATAGGCCTCCTCCACGGCTCCTGGCGGGAAGGCGCTGGCACCGATCGTGACCACCTCCAGTGGCAGCTGGGCGAGTTTGCTGGCGGCATCGGCCACCGTGAACACCACCACCGCGTGTCCGCGCCGGATCAACTCCAGCGCCAGCGCCGCCATCGGATTGAGATGCCCGATCGCGGGCGGCGTCACGATGCCGTACCGGCAAGCCATCAGAGCGACGTGGCGCGGCCCATCATCCTCTCCCATCGCTGTCATCCGCAGAGATCCGGGTTGGCCGAGCCCCCGGCCGAGCTGCGCACAGGCCGGCGTCAGTCGCCCGCCCGCTGCCACAGGCGCAGCAGCTCTTCTCGTTGGGACGGGGAGGGGGGCGGCAAGCGCCGCACGCCTTGGCCCAGGGGGCTGCCCCCCTGGCCGGCGGGATCACGAAAGCCCTCAGCCCGCAGCAGCTCACCCCCCCGAGCGCCCGCCAGGAACGCCACCAACCGTTCCCCATCGGCCTGCCTTCCGCTGGCGGAGCCCCGCAGCACCACCGCGGCCTGCACCACCTCCATCGTCGGATTGGGCATCAACAGGCGGTAGCCCCCGGGCCAGCGCTGGGCCGCCTCCGGCGCCCGCCGCAGGGCACCGGCCTCGTAAACCAGGGCCAGGTCGCCGTCGTTCGGGCCGCCGCTGATGAACTCCCGCAACAGGATGTCGGTGGAGCGCGCCGGGCGGTAGAGGGCTCGCCGCAGGGCCGCGATCGCGGCGGCATCGCTCCGGCCGCCCGTCCAGAGAGCAAGCGTCAATTGGCCGGAATTGGAGCGCAGCGGATCGGTGCCGCGCAGATCAAAGCTGCCCCAGGCCGCCGGCGCCCCGAGGGCCTGCCACTGGCCGGCTGCGACGGCGGCGCGCAGGCGATCCCAGGAGAAGCGATGCGCGGGAAACAACCGCTGGGCCCGCTCCGGCCAGGACACCCCCACCAGCAGGGTGCGAGCGATGGGGGTGGGACGGTCGCTGAAGGGCAGGGGCTGCCCCATGGCCGTGGCCCGGGCTTCGAACTGCTCCAGCAGCTGTTGGTTGGCGGGAATGAGCACCCGCGGCCGTTCGGGTCGCGGCTCCAGGTTGTTGCTCACCATGTCCTGGGAGCCCTCCACCTGCCAGCGCAGGTCGATGGCCCCCTCCTGTCGCTCAAAGACCGGCTCCAGGCGACGAATGGCCTCCTCCAGCTCCGAGCCGACGCTCACCAGCAAAGGACGCCGCAATCCGGGCAGGGGAGCGGCGGCCAACACCAGGGCAAAGCTGGCGATGGTCAGAGACAGCAGGCGGCGACGGGTGAACACGGGGCCGGGCGGCGTCAGGGAGGAAGCCCGTGGAGAGTCGAAAGACCCGCGGAAGGGGCAGCGACCGTATCGTCGCAAACCTGACGATGGCCCGTGAATGCGGTGGATTTGCCGACAACATGGTGGGAAGTCTCCACACCTGAGCCGTGGTCAGTTTGCGTGGGCCCATGCCAGTGGCCCCCCGGGGAGCCAAGTGGCGGGCGGCGGGTTGGCTGGGGGTGCTGCTGCTGCCCTCCCTGGCGGGCTGCCAGGGCTGGTCCGGCCGCTCGGAGACGATCACGATGATGGTCGGGAGCGCCCTCGGGGAGGTCTGCGAAAAGGCCGCCCAAGCGATCGCCCAAGACCCCCCACGGCTGGAGGACGGCACCCGGGTGCTGCTCGCCTGCCGCAAGGCGGGGAGCGGCGATGTGGTGAAGGAGATGGAGGATCACGCCAGGGCCGTGCTCCAAGGCCGGACGCAAGCCTCTGACCCGCGCATTCCCACCCTGCTCTCGCTGGACGGAGAGATCTACCTGGAGCTGCTGCGCCATCGCCTCCAGGCCCTGGCCCCCACCCAGCAACTCCTGCCGCCGCTGGCGGACGCGCCGGCCCTGGCCACGAGCCCGATGGTGCTGATGACCACACCTCCCCTGGCGAAGGGCTTGCGGCGGGCCGCCCCCTACCAGGCCCTGGGAGCGAACAGCAGCCACCGGCAGCTTGATCCCGCCGCACCGTCCCAGCCGATCCGCTTCCTGCACACCGCCCCCACCCGCTCCAATTCCGGTTTGCAGACGGTGGTGGCGATGGTGAGCGAGATCGCCCGCAAACCGCCCGAGCAGCTGCGGATCAGTGATGTGAAGGCCAGTGCCCCCGCCCTGGCGGCCCTGGAGCGCCACGTCACCCGCTATGGCAGCTCCACCGATGAGCTGGCTCGGGCCATGCAGCGCAACGGACCATTCTGGGCCTCGGTGGCCTCGGTGTACGAATCCTCGGTGGTGGCGACCAACAGCCGCCGTTCAGCTGACCAGGAGCCGCTGGTGGCGATCTATCCGGCGGACACCTACTCCAGCACGATGCGGGTGATTCTTCCCACCGCGCCCTGGGTGTCAGCCCGGGAGCGGCAGGCCGCCCAGCGTTTGATCGAGCGTCTGCAAGAGCCGGCGATGCAACAGCTGGTGGCGGCGGCGGGGTTGCGGCCCGCCAACCCCGCCGTGCCCGCCAGCCGGGTGACCCCCGCCTTCGGAGTGGACCCGAGAGCCACTTACAACTCTCTGCGGGCGCCGAAGGCGGAGGTGGTGGAAGAGATCATCCGCACTTGGCGGGAGCTGGTCAAGAAGCCATCGCGGGTGGCGCTGGTGGTGGACAGTTCCGGCTCAATGTTGGGGGAGAAGTTGTCGGCGGTGCAGAGCAGCCTGCAGGTCTATCTCAACCAGATCGGCCCCCGTGATGTGGTGGCGCTGATCGATTTCGACAGCGATGTGCAAAAGCCGGTGGTGGTGCGCGGTGGCGGCGCCGACCGCGAGCGGGCCGCGGCCTTTGTGGCGGGATTGCGGGCGGATGGGGCCACCCTGCTCCACAACGCCGTGCTGGCCGGCCGGGATTGGCTGCGCCAGAGCCGGCGGCCGGAGGAGATCCTGGCGGTGGTGGTGCTCACCG
>JBKDSV010000125.1:0-36593 GCA_046340795.1 Cyanobacteriota bacterium
CAGGGCTGCTTCAAAGTAGTCGGATGGAGACGCCGGACCACGATTGTGATTTAGGTTCCACGCTGAGCTCCCTGTGAACGCTGGACTCGGGCCCTCGGAGCTGCTGGACACCCGGGCGTAGGGCGGCAAGTTTGAATCAGCCCTGCCTCCCGGAGTGAAACCCCTTGCTGTCACTGACCTCGCTGGCCAGTCGCGGCAGGCCAAAAGTGATTTTTCGAGGTGCCCTGAAAGGAGACCGCTGCAACAACCAAGGAAGCTCTGGACAACTGGTCCCCAGTGGAAGCTGTCCCTTGCACCAACTGGGAGATCCACGCTCTCACAGGTGCCGCTGAGGGCTTTTCCAGAGCCTCCCTAACATCAAAGCAAGAAGGGTGTATTTTAGAGTAGGAATGATGTATTCCATCTGATCAATCACGCTTGGATCCATCGGCTGGACCATCCGCGCAAGAACACCAGCGGCAGCTGGAAAGAGACTTCTAGATCTATGCTGGTCACAGCTGTGCCCTGCGTAAAGATGGCGCCTGATGACAACGTTGTTGAAACAATTAAATTTCTGATGACCAGTATCAGAAAACTTAGCGACCGGTTTGTCACCTCGAAACGGAGTCTGGATGGTGTGATAACGGAGGTGAAAACGTTGCGCCAACGCCTGGAGTGGCTGGAACAACAGCTGCAGGAGGCTGCTGGCGATGACGAGAGTGACGGTGCTGGTCAGAGAGCAAGGTGGGCGGTTGTAGATACTCAACTGCCTGTTGTTCAGGGAACAGCAGAATTTCGAGTACCTGTGCTTAATCTACCCCTGGAAACAATTGTAGAAGTGTATGCAAATAATCCCATCTTGTTGGAGCCCTTCAGCCGTCCCTGCAGTCTCACAGCCCGTACTCTCACAGGAGAGATTGGCACGGTAGAATTAGAAGTTGCCGCGCAAGGTTCGACCTGGGTGCTGGAAAGTCAACCCTGCGGCTGGCTCTTGATCCCGCGACCTGGCTCCCTCGAGCGCAAAATCATCTTGAAATCTCTCGATCATCTCTACGCCATCGAGGGTGTGCGTCTCTTGCCGGGGCTGCTGCATCTGATTCGTCCCGCCCAGCTTGATGCCGTTGTGGTTGGACAGCGCTGGCAACTGCGGGAGAAGGGCCTGCTCAGCATCACCCCTCATCCCCTGCGGGGGAATCTCAGTGAGCGGCTGGCTAGCCTTGAACAACGCCTTGACCAGCTAGAAAGCAAGCAACCCGAATGAGATCAGGCGGGAACGGCCACCACGCCCATGCTGACCACCTCCCAGACGTCCCCTGCCTGTCTTAACTCCGCCGGCCGCCGCAACTCCGCACCGGTAATGGCTTCACGTTCATAGGAGAAGATTCCTTTGGCGGGCTGACTAGTCATGAAGCTGTTGAGGGTTTGGAAAGTGGGAATCAGCCAATGTCTGTCGTCACGGTGAATCAGGAGATAACTGCCTCCTCCTTTGACGCTCTGGAGTTGTGTTGTTGAGCCAGCTGTTCGCACCAGTGCATCTTCCGAATCCTGTGTGATGTTCATTTCTTCCCTGGCCATGCCACGCAGTGCAGCGCGATCGCTGTGGGAGTAGGCTTCTTGAAAATCAGCAACAATTTCCTCAACAGAATTGATCACAGAGGCTTGAAGTTTAGTGCTCGCATCAAAAATCTGTGGCAAAGGAGTGGGAGCGGCCACAGGCGGTAGCAAAGACAATGAGCCGATGGCTGCAGCCTCTGCTATTTCGTTGGTTGCGTAGAGAGGATTTTCGTCCTTATCTAAGCTGGAACGAATTAGATCAATCTCACTTTTAAACTGACCAGCATGAATAAAATGTCTTTTCAGTGCATCAATATCTTGAGATATTGTTTCTAGTTTTGATTTGATGATCTGTTGTTCTTGGGATCGCTCGCCAGATCGATTGCTACGATTATTTTTGAGGCTACGGCGGTTTAAACGTTGATACACCATCCATCCACATCCAAGCAGTAGTAGCAAATGATCGAGCAACAAGATGCCCAGAAGAATTAGGGCGAGCTGTTGTTTCACTGCGTTCATCAATGTATTAAGCGGGGTTGCTGGAGCATTGCCCTCTAAGACAAAGGATTCTGCTGTGATCGGATCAACACCTGCGATGGTCGTCACCAAGGCAGGCGTGGCCTTGCCATTGCCATCTTTGTCATATAAAAGCTCTCTTTTATCGGCGTCAAACAGAATACGACTTTGTGGTGTAGCGTCTTTTGATCTCTTGGCAAATTCAGAGGGATTGAGCCTCAACACATTGTTGCTGGTACGTAGAGAATTGAATACTTTGCGATCGAGGCTAATCTTATCCTCATTAGCCTTGAAATCAGTGATGCTGTCTTTATTGGTTTTGCTGATCGGACTGTTGAAGACGAACGTGTCTTTACCAGAGCCACCAGTCAAGGTGTCCTGGCCAGGGCCGCCATCTAAGCGATCGTTACCAGAACAGCCGTTTAATTTATCATTGCCGTTACGGCCAATAATACTATCTTGGCCCAAACCAGTCATGCCGTCGTCTTTATCAGTACCTTGAATCGAGTAGACATAGTTTTCATTGTCAGCTCCATCACACGCATTGACCGTAGAACCAGTTGCCGTTGATGGGATGGAGGATGCCAGTAAGCAAACGAGATACGTCAGGCAGAATCGCGGAAGAGGTCTCATGGGAACAGGTTGGCAGCGGGAGAATGGCAGGCGCATGACAGGAAAAAATCTTGATGCAAAGGCAAAGATCAAAATTTCTCAGACCATGAACGGATGAGGGTTTTGTTCAGGGCACGCAGGCCAATGATGAAGCCAGGCTCGGGCTCCAGATCGTTGACGTCCTTGTTGATCCGCTCGCGACAGAGCTCCAACACTTCTCTCTCCACATCTGGCCAGAGGATGTTCATGGAGATCAGTTTGCGGATGGGCAGGAGAGTATTGATTCTTAAGTCGCTGAGGGCTTCATCGTAGTTCTCTGCAAACTTCTTAAGCTGTGTCAGCTTCGGCACAGCAAAACTCTCAACGGTATCGATCTCAGGTACAAGGGGGACACGTTCTAGTTCGCCGAAGGTTTTGTCATTAATTTTCATTTCTTCGCCAGCAATCAATCCATCACCCTTGCGGTGGGGATCGAAATCAGCATCGAGATCAAGATTGAAATCAGCATCGAGATCAAGATTATTTTTCCTGCTGATAAGTCCACAGGCAGTTTCATTCTTGAAATCATTGGAGAGGGTTGTGCCGCTTGATCCTTGGGTAGGGCTACGATCAACTATGATGCTTTTGCGCTGTAGTTCTTCCAATAGCAGATCGGCATCACAGCCTTTACTGAAAGCACTACTTTCATCCAGCCAATTCAGAAAACGAGCTCCATTTCCACCAATGTAAACAGGCATGGCGTCTTTTTTCGTCAGTTTGCCTTCCTTTGCCAAGGCCTTGAGAAGCAGGCCAAGATAATGATAAAGACCACCAAAATTGATCGCCATTAAACTGATAAAAGCTAATAACTGTTGATGTTTTTCGGAACGATGGTTCCGCATTCGTTTTAAAAGCAGCTGATCCGATTCATAACGCAGCCGATTGTCGAGCCAACTATTAAAATTCCGATCGTGCCGTAGTTTATTCTCGTTTTCGTCGATGTCTCCTGTCAGCTGTGATGTAAGCAGGAATCGAATAAAGGAAGGCTTCGACTTCATGATCTTGGTGCAAATCTCATGTCCAGCAAAGGGGATAGAGACCTGATGAAGCAAAGAGCCATTTTGCCAAATGCTGATGTCTGTTGTGCCACCTCCCACATCCAAACACGCGGTATGCTGCATCTGGAGTTCCTTGTAGTTGCGGAAGTAGCTAGCAAACGCTAAAGCTTCCGTCTGAAGTCCTCCTTCACCTCCTTCTTTAAGGATTTGTTGTCGCAGACCACTGCGGTCAGCAACATTATTGCAAAGATCTTCCCATAAGTCACGATAGCGACGTGTTTCATTGCTTGAAAAGGCACTCGGGTAGGAAACGGCCCACTCCACGGCTGTTGCGCCAGCCGCAGCGGCATTGCAGCTGATCAGCAGCGCCAATTCCTCCAGGAAGGGCTGTTGATATTGCAGTTGGCGCCATTTGAATCCAGTGCGTATGCCAGGACCAAGGAGGGCTCTGGCATTGCTGCTCGGCCACTGCACTCTGGCTTGGTGGAACAGGTCTGGCGTGCTTCCAGGGAGTTCTCGCCAGCCGTAGGTGTTCAAGGCCGTCGATGTGGGTGGATTGGCATCCTTGGGTAACAACGTTTCGGGAATGAAGAACTTATAAAGTAAATTCATCTGATTCTCTTTCTCTGCCAAGGTCAGGGGAATCACCCGCGTTTCCAGACTTTTACGCACGGGGCCAGAGCCCTCATCAATAAAGAAGTTGGTGAAGGAGGTGCCGAAGTCAATGCCTACGCGCCAGCTGCTAGCGGAATGGCCAGGGGGCGGTGGTGGATTGACGGCAATCAATCCTCTGTATTGATTGCGTTCGTGATTGCGTTCGTTGAGCTTGATCAGATCGGGAAAACGCTCGCAAGAGAAATACTTGACATCTTCCTGCTCATTATATCCTTTCTGCTCATTATATCCTTTCTGCAGTTCGTAATCGGAGAACCCATCTACAGACAGGCCTACGCTACGATCTTCAGAGAAAATGATATATCGCTTCCAGCTCAAGTCGCTTAGATTTGGCCAAAGAGCAATGACTGGCAGATCCTCATCAATCAGGTTGGTCTCCTTGATGGGGTAAATGCGTGTGATTGAGTAGGGATTAGAATCACCTTCCAAGGGTAGCTGTAGGCTAACCTTCAGTTTCATTCCCCCTGCATTACTGACCAGTTCCAGGGAGCACTGACGCTCGAGTTCGGCGCTGCTGAAGAGTTCGCGGATGCGGCAATGCAGTGGCAGCAAGGGGGTGACAGGCCTGCCTTGGATGACAGGCCTCCCGTCGAGTTTCCGGCTCAACCAAGAATTCTCCAGGGCAGCCTCACCAGGTAACAGATACAGCTCCGGCAGAAAGATATCATCGGGCGTGATTACCTTGATCTCTTCTCTATACAGCTTTTCCAAACGCTCCTTATCGCAGCCAACCGATTCCAGCGTGGCAGCTCCGTAGAGGGTGAGATCCCTTGCGGGCAGGTTCAAGCGGTCAGGCATTTTCGGATCCAGCAGGATCACCGGACAAGAAGGGGTGTCTTGTAAAGGTCGCTCTCGCCGCTCTCCCAGACGTAGGGTTGCCCTGCTAGGGGCTTTCTCCCGAGCCTTGGCGGCTCGAGCAAGCAGGGAGATCGCTCGTGGCCAGGGCGGCAGGGTCGCCACGCTGGTAGCCGAGAGGATGGGGTTGCCCATCGGTTGTTCTGTGAGTTGGCGTGCAAAATCATTGAGCACTTTTGCTAACTGGTTCGCCATGATCTGGCTATTGACGTCGGGGGCTTTGAGGATTCCTTCGGCCACATGGATCAACCAGTCGGCCAGGGTCTGCTTTTGCTGAGAGCTGAGGAACTCTGTGGGCTCTTTGAAATGGCCGCCGGCAGTCCATGTCATGCCAGGCAGGGCCCGTGGCAAATGCACTGCTGGGCAAAGCAGTGTGGTTGGTGAGGTGAAGGCGACTACGACTTCATCCACCTTCAACACATGCACCACCTCCCAGGGATGGCTGCCATCGGCAAGGGAGTAAAGCGTTCTCTCTGCGCTGGGCAGAGATCCGGAGAGACTGCGGGCGAAGGGTCCAATGGCTTCATCCTCGACGCTGGTGTGCTCCGTTAAGGACACCCGCTGCCCATCCAGCCTGAGCCCAAACATCTCCCAAAGAGCAACGCTGGCAAAGCAGCCGAACAGTTCCTGGAGAAGGTCTCTTCGGCTCGGGTAGCGGTCGTTGAGGACGGCCTGCTCGAACTGGAGGGCACGGGACCAGGGGGAGGGAAGGGCGTTGACGCGACTGCTGGCCACTTCATAGACCAGGCTTTCGGCAACGGTGCCTAACATCCGCTGATCACGGAACAGCCATTCGCCGGAACGGGAGCCGCCCGCCAAAGGTGGATCGGTTTTGGGAAACCAAAGATGGGGATGGATGTTTGCCGTGTTCTCAACTGGTTCCATGGAAACGGAGGCGATGGGGGGCGGCTGGGCTCAGAAGCAAAGAGACCAGAGCGTGTCAGCCAGGCCGGCCACACCTTTGTTGGCAATCTGCTCACGGGACAAGTCATCCATGCGCACCTTGATGGCCTCAACGGTGTCCTCTCGCGCTTGTCGGATCGGCCGTGCGGAGCCGCGTATCACCATGGCAAGGATGTTTTCGTGATCGTTGTTGCGCCGCAGCAGATCGGAACTGAAGAGCTCCTGGGTGAAGCCAGATCCTGTGTCATCGCTAACCTGCTGCAGCCAACGCAAGAGAGATTCACTGTAGGCATCGATGGCCAGTTTGATCTTGCATTCATCGCTGCCACGGATGCTCGGACGTTCTTGTCGGGAGCCGCTGGCTTGGTCCGTCGGGTGGAAAAATTGGCGTGCCCAGGGAGCTCCGCTGAGGAAGGTGGGCATGGATAACTCCTGGGCCTGGTCAAGTTCGAGGCTGAAGTTGTTCAGCCAGGCCACCGCGAAGCGCGCGCCACGGGCCAGAGCCTCGCCAACGACGTCATGATCGGGAATATCATTCCAGACAATTCGCTGTTGAAAGGTACGGCTAAGAAAACCAGCATAGCCATTTTCATTACCGGGTTTCAGACTGTGCCGCGCACCCAAGGATGCGAGCAGCTCAACCAGATGGGCGGCGTTCTTCTGGGAGCGGCCGCCAATGCTGAAGTCGTAGCGGGTTTTGATGTCGCTGCCAATGAGGTAGACACGATCGAAGCAGTTTTGACCACTGCTGCAGAGATATTGAAGGGCGGCATCGCTGTTGAGCTGGAAGTTGCGCGCCTCGGCATGCACCCCCGGATCTTCTTTCCCTTGTTTCCCTTGAACCTCAAAATCGAAGTAGGGGAGAAGCAGAGAGGCCTGAACGCGCACACTGAGCAAGTCCTGTTTCCTGAGCCAGTGTTTGAGGATTTGGCCGAGACTGGGCACGCCGGAGGCGCCTGTGCCGCCAAAGACACTGCCGAAAAGATGGATGAGCGTTGTCTCACCCCAGCCGGAAGCGGTTGAGATATCCCCCAGCATCTGCTGCCACGGCCCGGACTGAGTTTCACTCGCCAGATCCACGCAGCTCATGACCGCCGCACCGATGGGGGGACGACCGCGAAAGCCAACGCCCAGATCTGCGTTCTGTTCCTCTGGTGGAAACAGGCAGTCGAATAGGGAAGCCAGACCTGGCGCTTTGGCACAAAGCGCAGCTTTGTGGAACACCTGATCCAGCCGCATCGCCCCACCCGAGCTGTTCAAGGGACTCCAGACCCCGTAGTGGCGCAAGTCACCACGAGCTAAGGCGACAGTCTTTTTATCGAGCATACCTCGCATGTCGCGGTAACGATCAATAGACATTTCTGTCCTTTTCAGGAGGCTGCTCTCTTGGTCGGGTTCCACCAGGCAGGTGCCAAGTCGCACGGGGTTGTTGTCCTTGTCTCGCAGCAGACCGCAGGCGTGAAGATGGATGAGGGCTTCCAGGCATTTAGCCCCGCTGCCACCAACTCCAATGGCAATGAGTTGCATCTCAACGACCTCCCAGAAGTTTCACGGCACCTGGCACTACAAGACGATAGGTCCGGGGAGTGGCCAGAAGGGTGGGCAGCCAAAATAGCAAGATGACATCCATCAGGGCAAAAAACATCAGCAAGAGCCAACCTCCTGGCAAAATCGGGAAATAATTCATGCCTCTGATACCAGTGGGCGTTTCGCCGCGAACTTGCCAGACAATGACTGTGAATAACAGCAGATAAAGCCAACCTAACAGCAGCAAAAGCGAGGCGGTCAGCCACCATCTAGGCCGCACGCTCCGCACCTCTTCACTGTTCCGTGGTCTGGCCCTCGCAGTTGCGATGAGCCAGATCATGAGTGCGGCCATACAGCTGAACCAAAGCATGGCGAAAGATCGACCGCTACCGGTTTGGAGATAGATCTCCAAATTGAGACCAGGGCCAGCAAGAATGCCATGGAAGAAATTTAGAAACAACCAGCTCTGTATCAGGAAGATCCAAAGAATTCCAGCCATGACGCTGAAGCCAAGCCAGATGTATTGGGTGTTTCGCATGGAAGGCATCAATCAAGAGTTGGTTTGGAACGCCATGCAGAGCGTGGCTGCGGGCGCGGCACCTCGCGCTTGCCGGATTTGCGATTCGAGCGTCGTCAGGAACAACAGCAGGCCCTCTGTGCTTTCCCCGGCTTTGGCAGCCTTGGGATTATCTCTGTCCCAGTCGATCCACCATCGTTCGGGCACAACAGAAATAGTTGCTCGGAGTGCGCCCGACGGGGCGCTGGCAGGAACATCAAGATCAAGACGCAGATGGGAACCAGCCACCGACATGCTACGAACTTTGATTTCAGCCGCGGCGCTGGATTCTTCCGGCGAGAGGGGGATGCGCTCCAAGCTCACCAGCCCCAGATCCGGACGGGTCGTCCCCCCGCTCCAGGGTCTGAGCGTCATCACCGAAAACCCGCTGGCGCCAGGCATGAGTTTGATGAAGCGGTAATCACCATTACTGGTTGGATCGAAGCGACCATGGCTCAGCAGGAGTGGCAATCCCACCGCTCCCTGCTCCGGAGGGATGGCCTGCGCATCTTTTGCGGTAAGCGTCCTGGCGCCAGCCGTTGGATTCAAGATAGAGAGCTCTTGGCTTTTGATGCCTTTTTGCGCCATATTTTTACGGATTTCTTCCAGCAAGCCCTTTACTTGATCAGCGGGCCCGGTGGCCAATAAATAGACGGGGCGGTTCAGGGGGCCTTTGGCGAATGGTTGACCTTGGGAGTTGAAGACTGGGCCCGCAAAGGGAAGCTTCAAGGCCAGGATGCCCGCGCTGGCACCCTTGGCGAGATCGGCCTTGAGGCCCCCGATGAGGCTGGAGATGTCGCTTTGGTTGACCTCCAGGTCGCTGATCAACAATCGCAGGGGAAGCGTTTGTGTCGGAGTGGGGATCCGCCAGAGGCTCTGCAAGCTGGAGGCGACAGGCTGGAAGGGCGCACATCCCTTAAAAAAGCAAGGATTGCTGGCTGGAGTGGCGATGCTGCCAGGGAGGGTGGTGGCTGTTCCACCTCCCACCCGAAAGGCGCGGACTTGAAGGCCCCGTAATTTGGCTGACAAATTCACTGACTGCAACAGGCGCAGCCATACGGACGGGTCCGCGGAGCGGGCATAGCCAAGCATGGAACCGCTGCCATCGATCCCGATCAAGATCTCCTTGGCGGGAGTGCCAGTTGCGGCCGCACTGGCTATTGGCGAGTCTGCCGGTTGCGCCTGGACGCAGGGCGGCAGCAGCTTGGAGCACCCCGTCACTGGAATCAAGGCCAGGAGACTCAGCACGGATGCGCTGAGCAGGCGGCGTGATGGCCCCCCCGTCCGGGAAGGGCAGGGATGGATGCAACGAGCCAGACCACAGTTGCAACCGCCAAGAGACGCGATCCAGTGGCCGAATATTGCTACGATGCGGAGGCTGAATTGCGGAGAAACACAAGCAGAGCAGACCATGGCATGAATGGCGGGCACTCTTCGGATCTCCCGTCTCAAGCGGATGGAGAAAGACATAGACCCCCGGCCTGAGCGCTTGCGCAAGTTCCACCGTTATCACTGGCCAACTATAGGACAGTGAACCGACATCCAACGACGCTGACCCGCCTTTCGGGTAGCTACGTTGTCTGCATCCTGAGACCTGGCAAAACGGAGCAGACAATACGCTTGGGCTCAGCATGATGAGGGGCCGCTGGGCTTGAACCGCCTTTTTCAGGGAACCGTTTGAATCGGCCTGTATCCCTGGTCGGGAGGCTCAAAGCAAGAGATCCTCACGGTTCCATATCAATATCAACTGTTTTTAACCTTGGCCGATCCTTAAGCAGGCTCTGGAAAACCCATCAGCGGCACCCGTGAGAGCGCGGAGCCCCCAGTTGTTGCAAGGGACAGCCTCCAGTGGCGACCGCTTGTCCAGAGCTTCCTAAGACGCTGCCGCTGTCGCTGTCACGACCTGGCGCATTCCAAGAAATGAGCCTATATTCAAATTGCCGTCAGTCCGTCAGGTGCCCCGACGCAGCCCGACACATCTGTCCTGATCCATGGCTCAACCAGACGACCAAAACTTTGAGGACGAAGCCAAGCGACTGCTGGATGCACTGGAACGCCCTGCAGGCCCTGTGCCAGGCCCATCCCCCCAGCCAGGCGGATTGCGGGCAGCCATCCCCTGGATTGTGATCGGGTCCTTGGCGTTTGGTGCCATGGCATCCGCTATAGCCATGCTCCTGTTTCTCAAAGCATCAGAGCCCTCAGGGTCGCAGGCATCTCCTGATCGCCCAGCAACCGATTCCTTGGCTCGAGACAATCCCGTCAGCAAACAAACGTCACCAAATTCTACGCAAAATCCCAGATCAGATCTCATCTCAAATAACAGATCAAATCCTGTGCCAAATCACGCACCAAATCCTGCGCTAGATCCCGCATCAAATCCGCCTTCTCTACCTGTTAGCAAGAAAGAGGAGCGTCCTGTTCCCCCACCGGCTCCACCCCCTGTCGCAGGGGTTTGGGGCACAGCCTCGGACTATAAATTCGGCCGCTTACCCGGCGGGAACTATCCACATAGTTGTGCCTTTTCACAGACGGATTCAAGAGGAGAAGTAATCATCAGTCGCAAGACTGTTGATTATTGGGCTTGTCGCGATGATGGAGGAGATTCGACAAATGGATTTACTGTAGCCTGGGCAGATGGAAAGACAACAAAATATATATTTGATCCTGGAGGCAGGGGATCTATGATTGGAACTGACGGCAATAACTACTCGATTGCCTGGAGTAATCAGACCAGAAATGGCAGTGCGGTAATCGTTATTTCCCATGAAAATGGTTCGACATCCTGGATCCCTGGTCGGGTGAATTAAATGCCTGCCTTTCGCCTCTCCGATTGTTGGCGATCTTGTGTTGCATCCCGCCTGGGGCTGTGCCGCGCTAATGAGCGCATGAGGTACCACAGGCTTCTCCACCTGTCCGCGATGGCAAGCGTGTTGCTCTTGAGTGGTTGCGCCTGGATGCCCTTCTCCAAACCCCAGGTCTCAGAGGAGGAGGAGCTCCTCCATCGCCTGCTCTACGCCTCCCCGGATCGATCGCCTGATAGTTCTAGACAGCATGGCAACCGATCACAAACCGACAGGCAACTCACACTGGCCCCGAGTCGCTCCACAAGGCTGGCACCACCAATGCTCACTTTGGCTGGCGCCCAGCGCTGTCTGCAATCCGGAGGAATTCCAAAGGAAACCTTTCAAGAAGCTCACCCAACCAATTACGACAGGCGCGAGAAAAGGGACGCTGAGGGTCAACTTGTGGAGCATGTTCCGATGATGATTGTGCTGCATGAAACCGTGGCATCAGAAGAGGATACCCTCAATTTTTTTCGTACTCCCCATCCAGATGAATCCGATCAAGCTAGCTATCACATGCTCATCCCTGAGGATGGTCGTCGAGTACGGATTGTGTCCGATGCAGATCGTGCCTTTGGCGCAGGAAACTCTGCCTTTTCTAACTATACAATTCGCCTAAAACCCAATACGCCTGGCTCAATCAATAACGTCGCTCTTCATCTGAGTTTCGTTTCGCCTCCTGATGGTCGTGGCGAGGCGCCCACCCATTCTGGTTACACCGAGCGCCAGTATCGATCCGCCGCTGCTCAGGTGCTCCTCTGGCAGGCCGCTTATGCGATTCCCTTGGATCGTTTAACCACCCACAAGTCCGTAGACCAAAGCCAGAGCAGAACCGATCCACGTAGCTTTGAGTGGAAAATTTTTCTCTCTGCTCACAGTCAGCTTGCTGCTGCTTGTGGATTGCAGGCTTATGCTTCTATTCGGTAAGCAAAATTGACTATCCTTGCTTGATTGTACTTATGGGCACCTCGAACAATCACTTTTGGCCTGCCGCAGCGAAGGAGGCTACAACCCCTCAGCGGCACCTGTGAGAGCGTGGAGCTCCCAGTTGCTGCAAGGGACAGCTTCCACTGGCGACTGGTTGTCCAGAGCTTCCCTAACCAGCGAGATCAGTGACAGGAAGGGAGCTCACTCCAGGGCACGAAGGGAAAGCTGAATGTTTCGAGCTGCCTTCCAGTGATCGCATCATTGAACGAGAGAAGGTGAGTGAAAAGAAGAAGGCCTGGCAAAGAAGAAAGCTTGCCAAGTAGCCCGACCAAATAAATGTAACACTTGATTAGGCAGAAAGTTCCGCTCGTGCTCTGGACCAATTCCAAGTTAAGGCTGGGCTTGCCTTCTGTTCCTGCCCGAGTGGCTCGGTTTGGGATTGGCGGAGCTTGCGGCCTAATCAAGACGTAACATGACCTGCACGGCATTCCAGCGACTGCTTGGGTTGTCGTCGCTGGTGTATTGAAGTTTTTTGCTCTGGCTACTTACCAAATGGGATCGTCACGCAGAGGAGCCTGCACGCTGTTGTGCTCTCCCTTGAGAAGCTCAGGTTTTGCCGGTGCAATGCGCTGCGTGGGGGGTGGCTTGAGGGTGGTGGCAATGGGCGGGGTCTGGGGTGAGGAGTGGAAGGCTCTCGTGGCTGCTTGCGTTTGCGGTGGTGGGGATTGGATCGGCAGGAGACGGGAGCGAGGGAGCGGCAGCAGTTGGAGCGACTGCAGATCTTGGCGAAGCGTTTCCGCTTGTCGATGGGAGAAACTGTTGGAGGAGATCTGCTCAAGCTGGCGGAGTAGCCGCAGACGTGTCTGCTGAGCTCGGCGTGGGTTAAGACGCGGGATCATGGCGCGCGTGTTGCTCACCTGCCGCAAGATTTGCTGTTCTTTCTTTTCTCTTTTTAATCGCCTGTGCGCCTCGCGTTTTTTGGTTTGCAGATCCTGAAGATTGTCTCGCTGCACCTGGCTCAGCACAACGTTGGTTGTAACGCGCTGGAGTTGATCCTCCAAGATCTTTAGGGCATGTTTGTAACCCTTTATGTCTCGGGCATTATCCAGATGCTCTGATGCCTTTTGGGCCTCCTCCAATGCTGTGATGGTAATTTTAATAGAGGCGACTGAGCAAACTCCGTAGGAACTACAGAACCAATTTCCCCGCAACACTCCCAGACTGACCGCTGACAGAATGACCAGCGTCACCGCACCCATTAGCCCCCAGGTGAGTCGATCGCGCCACGGCGTGAGATCGCTGGGCTGTGGGATGGAGGCTTGCTGGAAGGATTGCCAATGTCGCTCCCAGACCTGATTTGAAAATATTGGGGAGTCGCTTGATTGATCAGAGAAAAGAGAATCGCTTTCCTGAGGAGAAGAGAGCCCTGTTTGCCTCAGCCAACCATCCAGAACTATTCCCAGCCGATCCACCACCTCAGCTGAGTGGGTCTCGCCAAGCACATTCAGCAAGATGTCCCGCTGGAGCAAGGCATGGGAGACCTGTTGTCGACTGGCAAATAACAGGAATTCTGGTCGGCGCACCATTTTTTCCAGTGGGGCCATCCTGGGGTCGTTCTTCTCGAGAAGATCATGCAACACCGCAAGCACCTGTTTGGAATCGATCGATGTTCGCTTTGGCAGAGCAGCTGCCAACATCTGACCCAACTGCCGATCGTTCATCAATGGGGATATCCTCAGCGCATCCTATCGCTTGTCAGGCTCTGAACCTGTATTGGCTTCAAGCAATCTTTGTGACTTAGCAACAGTGCAGTCCCGCTCTCAGACGGAGCGCTCCCGATGGCGGCGGCGTGGGCTTGGAGAGGGAATGCAATCCTTATCCCTCAGCCCCGTGAGGCCCTGGCGCGGATCTGTTCCAGGCTCTGACGATGTTGCAGCTGGCCGTTCTCATACACCGTTTGCAGGCAGGAATCGGACCAGTCGCCGCGGTGGGGCCGCACCACTGTCTGGTAGAGGCCAGCGGAGCGGATCAGATCCAGCACCCCCGCCTTGCTCGTCTTGGCCAGATCGGTGCGGGGGCATTTGCGCACCGGCTGGATCGCTCCGGCCCGTTCCACCCAGGAGACCTTGTAGGCAAAGCCCAGGCTGTCGCGGTTGAGCTGTTGCAACAGGCCTGCGCCCATGCCAAAAGCCACATTCTCCAGGCTGTAGCTCGCCGCCAGGATCGTCTCCACCAACTGCGGCAGGTTGGTGGCGGTGAGGCCATCGCCCTGGATCACCCGCACGTGCTTCAACACCTTGAACCCCTTGCCATTGCGGTGGCTGCCAAAACGGGTTTCCAAGCGTCGCAACAACTCCGGCACCACAGCCAAGGGATCCCCCGAATCCGGCCGGATCACCACCGTCGCGCCGGAGGCGATCACTTGCTCCCGCAGCGCTTCTCCCCAAAGGCGATCAACGGCGTTCCAGAGGTCGTAGGCATCGGAGACCACCGCCAGCAGCGCTCCCGGCCGGGCGAACTGATCCACCATCCGCCGATAGGCCTCCACCTCCGCCGCCTGACCCCAGGCAAGCACGGTGGAGTGTTCCGCCGCTGGAATCGAGTGGGAGGCCATGGTGCAGTCGTAGTAGCGGCGGCCGGCCACCAGGGCCGCTGCGGTGTCACTGCCGCGAAACGCCACCAGGTGGGCAAGCCCGCCGATGGCCGCGCTTTGGCGGCTTGACACGCCGCGGGAGCCGAAGTCATGGAGTCGATGGTCCAGCTGAGCCCGGGGATCGTCACAGGAGCGCTCCAACCCCGCAAGGATGACCTCGCGCAGATGCCAACTGCGCGTCGCCACCGTGATGGGATACCACACCCGCAACAATGCCGTCTCCACCCAGCTCACGAGCCAGGCCAGCTCAGGATCCGTGGATTCGACGGTGAGGAGCACGTTGCCGGTCGGCACCCGGCTGCCCTCCGGCACGGCGCGAATGCGCAGGGGCAACCAGCCGCCATGGAGGTCCAGCACCCGCCGCCAGCCGGTCTGGTGGAAGGGGAGTCCATGCAAGGGCCAGAGCTCCGCCGCTTCCTCCAGATCGGCCGAGGTGAGTGGTCTGGCAAAGAGGTCCGCCAGGATCATCTGCAGACCGAACATCAGCGTTTCGCTGTGCTCGCCCCCCCGACTTTCCAGATAGGCTCCCATCGCCGTCAAGTCTTCGGGGTACTGGAGCCAGTGGCTGGCCTTGTAGCTATCGGTGTCCAAAAGAATTGAGCAATCCATGCTGGTGCGCTCCGCACAAATGTGGCTGGGTGTGCCTCCACCCGCTTTCCCCGGGCTTCGGCGATTTCTCAACGGGAATGGATGGCGCTCTACGGTTTTGCCGCAACGCCTCTGGCCGCGTCTGTTCTCTGGGAGCCCCCCTGTAGGGGACTAGGGCTTGCTGAGGAAGTGTTGAATGATTTGGAGGTGGTCTTCAAAGAAGGCGTCTTCCCGGTTCTCGGCGTCGCGGAGGGACATCCAGAAGGCTTTTTCGGCGTCATCGCCGCCGCGCACGGGGGGGAGAGGACCGGGTTTGAGCTGGATCAGGTAGGCGTGGGTGATGATGCGCCCCCGCTGGGAGCGGTTGGGCGCGTCAAAGACAGCGCTGCAGCTGATCGAGCCCTGCAGCACGGGTTTGGGCACCTTCAGGCCGGTTTCCTCCCGCAGTTCGCGCAACATGCCTTCCAGCAAGACTTCGTCCTGCCGCAGGTAGCCGCCAGGCAAGGCGATCAGCCCCTGCCCCGGCCGCACACGCCGCCGCACAACGAGCACATGGCCTGATTGGATCACCACCGCGTCGGTGGTGACAAAGGTGGGCGGGTAGGGCGCGACGGACCACAGCTTGCGGTAGTCGGCGATGTAGGCCGCCTCCTTGGCGAGCCAGCGGTAGCGGTCCGTTTGCTGATAGGCCAACAACCAACGGCGCACGCCCGCTGGCAGATCCTTTCCCCACACCGCTGGCGGTTCGCCGAGGAAGTAGGCCTGGCGGATGGCGGTGGAGTGGAGCTCCCCCTGCAGGGCGAGGTCGTCCCGATCCCACTGGGGAAAAAAGTTCAGATAGGAGCTGGAGTGATCCTTCTGGTGGCCCACCAGCAACACCCGATCGCCCTCTTCGCTGGCCTCGGCCAGGGTCTGTTGCACCTCCGTGATCCAGAGGTTGTCGGAATAGAGGTGATCGCGCAGGGGGATGCAGCGCACTCGATCACGCAGCTCTGGCGGCAGGGCCGCTGTGATCATCTCCTGGCGCTCGGCGCTGCTCCAGGGGTTGCGGGTGTCGGGCGAGCAGTGGTGGCTGCCGAGCAAGAGCAGCAGGCGCCTGGCCTTGGCTAACGCGGCCTGGACCAGCAGCAGGTGGCCCGAATGAAAAGGTTGGAACCGTCCAATCAGAACGGCTACATCATGCGTCATGGTGACCTCAGACTCCCTGAGATGAAACCCGCCTCATTGGCGAGCACACCAACTCTAGGCAGGCCGCCGCCATTCGTCTGGCTGTGGTGGGTGGATCTAGACAGATGCGCAACACCAGCATGGCTGGCTGGCGAGAGCCACGGGCCGGCCCGCTGGCATAGCGCCTGCTGGCTCGCTCACCGCTGGGGATAGACGTTGGGCATGCTGGAGGAGGGAGAGGTGTTCATGAATTGACGCGTCTCCCGGGTGGAGGGCTCGAAGCCATAGCCATAGGTGCCGCCTTCGGTGTCATTGATGATGCGAGGGGTGACCATGACGACCAATTCACGCTTGCCGCGACCACCGCGACTGTTGCGGAAGAATTGACCCACGATGGGCAGGTCGCCAAGGATCGGCCATTTTGTGACTTCTTCCAGGTCCCGATCGGAAATCACACCTGTGAGGATCAAGGTTTGTCCATCGCGAACCCGGGCATTGCCTGTGTCAAGACTGCGCAGGGCAAGGATGTCAACGAAGCCACAGCCCGCGACAAATTGACGGCGAGTGGCGGCGGAGATGGCAGGGGAGAGAGAAAAGGTGACAAAACCATTGTCATCAATCTTGCTGACGCGGGCTCCGAATGTCAGGCCAGCAATTCCAAATTCAGGTTGACAGGTGTTTGGCGCACCATTTTGCCCAGCCTGTACGGTGTAATTCGTGATTAACTGTTCACCCACGACAACGGCAGATTCGTTGGCACGTTTTCGACCAATTTTGGGCACGATATCGTTGGTGCTTGTTTGGCCCAAAAAGTTGTCCGTGGGCACGGAACCAGTACCTGAATCTGACGATAATAATTCTGCGCTTTCGGAGAGGATTAAAGTGGGACTGGCTAAAACTTTTGTGGTGCGGGATTCAATGGTAGCGCGAACAAAATCGAAGAATTGATTGCGCGGATATTGGAATGCGCTCGGCAGTTCATATTCAAAGGTATTTGGCGTTCCTGGTGTGACAGTTTCAACCAGTGCTCCGTTGACAACCGTCACGGTCCTGGTCGATGCCGTGCCTGGCGTAAACGTTGTCACGCCAGGCTTGCCTGGATTGTTGAAGCTGCCGAAGCCAGGCCGCAAGAGAGAGTTGGGGTCTGTGCTGGAAAAGGGGGTGGGCTCGTTGGGGGGAAACAACTGGTTGGAAAAGGCATTGCCGTCCGTGTTCAGACCCGGCAACTTGAAGCGACCAGCGCCCACAATCGGGGAGGACCCCTGAATGGGGTCATACAAGCCGGGCAAGCCGGCTTCTGGCGTGCTAGGTGGCCTGAGGGAGCCAAAGTTGGCGACAAGCTCGCCCTGTTTGTTAACGATGAAGTTGTTGCCATAACGGAAGGCAAAGCTGTTGTCAATCGATTTATCATTATCAAGCGAGACGTCTAAAATGCGAATCGACAACGCCACCTGTCGCTGGCGTAGATCCAATTGCCTCAAGTATTGCTCGCCAATGCTCACCAGATTGGGTTGGCCCACTAGGGTGATCGTGCCAAGGCGTTGATCCGTTGTGCCAGACAGACCCGTCAAGGGCCCACCCCCGCCGCCGAAGGTCTGAATGAGTGTGGAGGTGGAATTTGTGGAGGTTGTAGCGCTTGCCGTCTGCCCGCCAGCGGTGGCTCCACCCCCTGTGCTCGTGGTCGCGCCCTGGGAAGAAGTGGTTGTCAAGGTATTGGGAACACGAATCAAAGCGCCCAAACTTGCCAGATATTCAGCCGCACTTTTGGCTGAGGCCTGGTTCAGCCGATACACTTTTGATGCCAATGTTCCTGCACTGGAGCTGAGGGCATCGGGCCCTGCGACGATGGTATTGCCTATCAGCTTGGCCTGCAGGCCCGTGCTGGTGAGCACCATATTGAAAGCTGTACGAAAGTTTTCCCTGACGAAGGTGGCTGTAACGGGTGGATTGGCATTCTTACCTTCCTTTGTTTTCCCCTGGGGCAAAGCGGTCGCTGCGGCTGTTTGCCCGGTATCCACCGCCGTGTTGTCGTACACAAACCCATATCGCCCTAGCCGAGCCATCGCCTGCAGGGCGAGAGAGGCCGGAACACCATTGAAGGTAAGCGACACCGGCGGCCCACTGACATTGAGATAGCTCGGATCCTTCAGCAGCATCGTGCCCACGGCCATGTCGCCCACTGGTGGAGCCGTTGCCCGTTGCCGCAGGGGCGGCAACGCATTGGGGGTGGCCACTGCCCCTGGCGTCAAGACGTTGGATCGCATCGTCTGCAGCGAGGGCTGCACTGGCGCCGGAAAGCTCAACACCAGATCCCGTCCATCGGCGCTCACCAGAGGCCGCATCACCCCGAAGCCCGTCACCGGCGTCACCTTCAGGTTGTACATCGTGCCCCCCCCTTCGAGGCTGATGCTCTGCAGCCCCGCCTCTGGCACCGCCAGCTTCTGCGGACCCTGCGGCAATACGGAAGGCCGTGAGGTGTACAGCCGTCCCAACCAGCTGCTGCCCTGGGTGGTCTGCTCCAGCTGAGGAGAGGCCCCGGTGTTTTCAATCACCACCTCCACCGCATCCCGCACCCGACGCACCTTCAGCCCCAACGGCGCTGGATTGACCAGCCTGGCAGGACCCGACTGGTTGGGAGAATCAAGCGCCTTGGGCGAAAACACCTCCCGCGCTCGCGCCGCGCTGCCCATTCCCCCCAGCCAACCAACAGCCTCGGGCAAGGCCAGGGTCACCAGGACGCCCAGAGCCGTCAGTCGCCTCCCAGGCGATCCGCTTGGCGTGGGTTCAGCACGCCCCCTCCCCGTTTGCATCCCCTTGCCACCATGGATGCGGGTATTGAACCACTGAAAACCTTTGCAGCGTCTCCCACAAGGACGGCTGCCTCACTAGCCGGACGGCGCTGGCGGAGGCGGGGGCGGGGGGATCGGGGTCTCCGGCTCCGGCTCCGGCTTCCGGTCTTCCTTGGCCTCTTTAGACCAAAGGGTGAGGGACAGCTTCACCTCCACGATGGGAACGACGGGGGGCAGTTCGTTGTCGGGCATGCCGGGTTTGGCCTCAGCGACGGCCAGGGTGAGGTCTTTTTGCTCAACCAGCACGTCAAGCAACTCCATGCGCCGCAGAAAGTCGAGCAGTTGGGGATAGGTGCCCCTGGCAACCAGCATCAGCGTTTTCTCTCGCAGGCCAGCCTTGCCCAAGGCATCGGCGGCAGGTGGTTGCTGGCCCCCTGGAGCGGGTGGTGGCCCCCCGGCGGCGGCAGGGGGAGGCGCTGTCGGTGCGACCGAGGGGGGCTGAGGCGACCCCGGCCTGGCTGGGGCACCGGCGGCGGGCACAGGTTCGAACAGCCGCAACTGCACGCCAGCCTGAATGGCCTCCAGATCCATCGTGGCCCAAAAGGTGGCCAGATCTCCATTGCCCGTCACCAGTCGAACCAGTTGCTCTCCCTGGCGGATTGCCTGCTTGCGATCCGCTTGGGTCTTCAAGACCTGCAGCTTCAACAGTTCGATCTCCTGGCGTTGTTGCTGCAGAGACTGCACGTGCTCCAGAACCCGGCGGATCTCCAGCCCCTGCGGCAAGGCCACGGCCAGAAGAAAGACCGCGGACAACGCCCCGCCGGCCACAATCGGTGCCCAGAGCCACAGGCGCTTCAAGTTGGCCTGGGTCACCTGGCCACTTCTTTGGGCGCGCGCCAGCTGAAGGTTGATCATTTCAACAAGCCCTCCCGACGCAGAAGCTCCAACCGGCGCTGCAGGCCCTCCGCCTTCAAACGGTCCATGATGTTGACCCTCTCGCCGGGCGTCAGCGGCGAGAGGGTGGCTTTCATTTGAAAGCTGACGGCGCTGGGCAGTTGCACCTTGAGGGACTGGAGCCCCTGCTTGGCGTTCGCCTTGGGCTTGACATCAATCTCCCTCCCCTCCACCCGTTCCACCTTTTCGATCGTTACTCCTGTCGCTTGAAACAGTGGAGACTGACGCAGCACAAGTTCCATGGCATTCACCCGGCCAAAGCCCACCGGATCCCGCGCCAGGCCCTCCAAGCGCATCTCGGTGGGGCTGAGCATCTGCACCTTGGTCAGCTGCACACCCTCCGGCACCCGCAGTTGCAAATCAGCCAGCAACGCAGAAGAACTGCGCACATCGCTCAGCCGTTTCACAAACTGCTGATTGGCAGCGCGCAAGGCGTTCACGTTCGCTCCTTCGCTGGCCATGGTCGCGCGCAGCTGGGTGGCCTCTTGCTCGTAGACCGCAAGTTCAGCTTCCCGTGCCCGCAGCGTCTGCTGCACCACCAACAACAAGGCGCACAGCCCCAGAGAGGCGCCAAGGATCAGCCCGCCAAGCAACAGGCCGCGGCGGAGCAACACCGGCCGCAAGGCCATCAGGCTTGAAAACGGCTCCAGATCCAGCTGTTGGCGCCGCTCCCGCAACAGATCCAGCGGAGGGGAGGCGTCCGGGGGCTGCGCCGGGAAGGCAGACGAGGGCAGCAGGGAGGATCGAACGGAGCCGAGGCGGCCCGGGAAGGAAACGCGCGGACGCGGCTTGGCGTCCTCAGCAGGTGCGGAAGAGCGGCTCACAGGGTCAGCTCCGGAATGGCGAGGCCGTTCATCACCAGTGAGGCGTAGGGAAGCACCTCCAGCGGCTCGACCGGCTGCCCCAGGGAGGCTTCCAGCGCCTCCAGCTGCTCCAGGGGACCCTCCAGCCAGAGGCTCAGATCCCGCACCTCGGGGAACTCCCGCAGAAGAAAGGCGACGCAACGTTCAAGTTCCGGAATCAATCGATCTCCCGTCTCTACAAGGGTCCGCTCAAAAAGGGGCACGCCGTTGCGGATGGCCATGAAGGGCCGGCCTCGTGTTCCCTCCGGCGAGAGCAGCAAGATGAGGCGGTCGGCGGGGCTGGCCGCCAGCTGACCCCGCAGCGCCGCCAACCGACAGCTTTGTGGGGGGGCCAGTCGATCCAGGTTCACGCCCGCCTGGTCAAACACCTCGATCCAGGCCTCCACCACTTCCAAGGTGGTTGCGGCCAACAACAATTTTTCCGGCGCCTCGGGAAGCGGCTGGAGATCGATGGAGGCCTCCGACAGGGGGTAGGGCAACCCCAGATCAGGAGCCAGACCACGCAACACTGGAACCGCCTCCGCAGGGGCCGGGGCGTCGGGCCAATCAACCACACGCCAGTGCACGGCTTCCTGCGGCAGGGAGGCCAAAACATGGGCATCGATGAGGTCTTCCCGCACCATCAACTCACCGATCAAATCGGAGAGGGCTTCGATTTCAATGGGCAAGCCCGCCTTGCAGGTTTGGGCGGGCAGGGGGAGATCGACGCACAGAGGCCCGGGCTGACCCTGGAGCAGGGTTTGTCCGATCATCCGGGTGTCGTGGAGCTCCACCAGCACCAGCCGGGGGAAAACGATGCTTTGGAGCGCGCGGAACCTCCCCTTCAGATCTTCGATCAGCTCGGCGACTTCCAATGGGGAGATGGCCTCTGTGAAAAACGTATCCGACTCTCAGCGCCAGGGCTGCCCGCAACCAACCGCTTCACTGAGTGTTGCGAGGCCTTGACGATCCAGCTGTGCGCTCAAGCCCGCCAGGATCCGCGGCACCAGGGTCGGCCCCTCATAAATCCACCCCGTGTAGATCTGCACCAGGGAAGCCCCCGCCGCGATGCGCTCCCAGGCCACCTCCGCCGAATCAATGCCACCCACACCAATCAGGGGCAGGGCGGGGCCGGCCGTGGCTCGCAGCCGTCGCAGCACCGCCAATGCCCGCTGCCTCAAAGGCCGACCGCTCAGTCCCCCTTCCTCTTCCGCCAGGGGGCGCCCGCTCTGGCGCACCACGCGCGTCTCCAAACCCAACCTGTCGCGACTGGTGTTGACAGCGATCACACCCGCCAACCCCTCCTCGTAAGCCAGCCTGGCGATCGAATCGATGGCATCATCCTCCAGATCGGGGGCGATCTTCACCAGCAGCGGCGGGCAGGCGGGCAGACGCCGCAGACGCTCCACCAACCTGCGCAGCAGACCCTCCTCCTGCAGATCCCGCAGGCCGGGAGTGTTGGGTGAACTCACGTTCACCACGGCATAATCCGCCAGCGGAGAGAGCAGGGTCAGGCTGGTGGCGTAGTCGTCCGCCGCCTGGTCCAGCGGCGTCTGGCGGGATTTGCCCAGGTTCAGCCCCAACACCGCCGGTCGACGGCCGGGAGGCGGCAGGCGCTGGCGCTCCAGGCTGCGTCGCATCGCCGCGGCGCCCTGGTTGTTGAACCCCATGCGGTTCAACGCCGCCTTCTCCGCCGCCAGGCGAAACAACCGCGGGCGGGGGTTGCCCGGCTGACCTTCGGCGGTCACCGTGCCCAGCTCGGCAAAGCCGAAGCCGAAGCAATGCCAGATCGCCGCCGCAACGCCGTCCTTGTCGAAGCCGGCCGCTAGCCCCAGGGGATTGCTGAACCGGCAACCGAAGAGCGTCTGCTCCAGGCGAGCGTCATGGTGTCCCAACTCCGCGTCCAGGGCGGCGAGCACCTGTTGGAGTCCGGGCCAGCGGCGGCGCAAGGCCAACTGCTCCAGGCCCGCGAGGGTGAGACGGCTCAGCAGCTCCGCATCGAGCCCCTCATCCTGTCGGAGCAGCGGAGCCAGCACCCGCTGGTAGAGGGCCCCGCTGGCCCCCGTCTGTCCCACGACCATCCGCGCCCCTCACTCCTCGTCGGCCCATCCTCCATCGGCGCGGCGCAGGCGCCAGCGTCCCTGGCCGATGGGCTCCACGCTCCAGTCGCGCCAGCGCCAGCGTCCCTGGCGCCGCTCCAGCTGGGCCAAGGGTTGTTCCACCAATTGAGCCAGTTCCACCACCGTCAGCCCATGGCCTCCCGCAGCCAGGCGATCCGCCAGCTCCAGGCGGCTCAGCAGACGAAGCAAGCCCGGGGGGGCTGGATCCTCCGGGGTCGCGGTCGCCACCCCTCTGGCGGTTCCCGCTGTGTTGGCGTTCGAGCGGGCGGCTTCCGACCGGATGGTCTGCTGAACAGGCCCGGTTGCCGGAGGGCTTCCAACCCTGGCGTCGGTGTCGCCTCCGGCCCTGGCTCCGAGGTGGGCTCCGGAGCTCCCCGTGGCCCTCAGCCCCGCACCCGCGGCCATTGGAGGGGCGCCGGCCAACCGGGGCCGCTCGCCACGGGAGTAGGCCACCGCGATGGCATCGCAGCGATCATTCTCAGGATGGCCGCTGTGGCCCCGCACATGCCGCAGCGCCACCCCCTCCAGGCGCGCCCCATCGAGCTGCTCCCACAGATCGCGGTTGAGCACGGGCCCCCCTCCCGCCGTGCGCCATCCCTTGCGCTTCCAACCTGGCATCCATTTCTGCAGGCCATCGATCAGGTAGCGGCTGTCGGTGAGGATCACCAGCTGCGGATGGCGCGGCAGAGAGCGCAGGGCGCGCAACACCTCCAGGGCCGCCGTGAGCTCCATGCGGTTGTTGGTGGTGGCGGGATCGTGCCCTCCCCATTCCCGCAGCGCGCCATCCTCAAAGCGCAACAAGGCTCCCCAGCCGCCGGGGCCGGGGTTGCCGCTGCAGGCCCCGTCGCAGGCCGCCAGCAACACCCGTGCGCCGCCGCCAGGATCCGCTGTCGCCTCTGTTCCCACCTTGGCCTGACCCCCCATGGCTCCTCGCTGCTGTGGTGATTGGGTGTTGCCCCAGCCTGTGGGGTGGCTTTAATGGGCGGCCTTCCCCGCTCCGCGGGATTCACGCCCGTTCACCATGAAGCGACCCTACTTGGCTTTGGCCACCTTTGCCCTGGTGGCTGGAGTGACACAAGCTCAGATTCCCCACGCCTGGGCGAGTGGACTGTTCAGCAGCGCACCGGTGCAAGCGACCAGTTTTGCGGTGCTTGCCCGTCCGGTAGGGGATGGAGACTGGACTCTGGTCGTGCTGGAGCAGCTGCAGCCCCGGCCCTTCTGCTGGACCCCCCGCCCTGACGGACTGGTGGATCCCAGCCTGAATCGCTTTGATTACACTGGTGTCTGCGGGCGCTTCCTCGACAGCAACGGCTACTCCCTGCGGATCGGGGATGTGGATCTCAACCACGCCTATCGGCTGCGGGTACAGCAAACGGGCAGCGAACTGCAACTGCTGGCCACCACAGCGACGCGGGGGGCTGAGTTGGTGGTGGGTCGGGGCCTGGTGCCCCGGCGGGATCGGGATTTGTTCGTCTCCCTTCAGTTGGAGCCGGGCTGGGAGCTGCAGCGGCGCATGTTCGGCGACCGCAGCCTCAACCACGTGTATTTCGCCAACAGCCAACCCCTCGACAGCCTGATCGCCACCGTCCGCGGCGGCACCAGCGAGGTGGTGCCGCCCCAGGGCAACGGGCTGCTCGCTCCACCCGCCGCTCCCCCGCCGCTGAAGACGAGCCCCGGAGAGCTCAGCAGGCAGATCCGGGGAGGACGCCAAGCGCCGTCTCCCCGGGGCCCGGCCACCACCACACCCGAGGCCACCCCCGACGCGCCGGAGACGACCATCATCCCCGCCGGAAGGGAGAGCGCATCCGAGGGGACGGCCTCAGGCGTGGTGGCGCTGCAGGTGATTCCCTACGAGGAGCGCAGCGGCGGCGAAGGTCAGCCACGCCCCTCCAACGATCGCTTCAGCTCGGCCCAAGGCCAATAGTCACTTCGGTTTCTGGCCAGAGCCCTCTGGCCGACTTCGTTGCTCTCGTTACCTTACTGGTGTGTGAGGAGTGCTGAACGCCACGCCAGGGTCGAAACGAGGACAGACTCCCGGCCAACGTTCAACCCCTTGACCCTGCCTTCGGCGGGGTTTTTTTTGCCTTGGAAGCGAGCGAGGGCCGGCAAGTGACAAAAAAACCGGCCCCGTAGGGGGCCGGCCCTTGCGAGAGCCGCCCGCTGGCGGCACTCATCGACAGACCATCACTTGATGGTGACTTTGCCGCCCGCCTCTTCGATGGTCTTCTTCAGGGCTTCGGCGTCTTCCTTCTTGATGCCTTCCTTCACGGCTTTGGGGGCCGCTTCCACCAGGGCCTTGGCTTCGCCCAAGCCGAGGCCAGTGACCTCGCGCACGGCCTTGAGCACCTTGATCTTGGCGGCGGCGTCAAAGCTTTCGAGGATGACGTCGAATTCCGTTTGCTCTTCCACCGGTTCAGCGGCGGCGGCAGCCGGAGCGGCCATCATCACGCCAGCGGAGGCGGCGGCGGAGACGCCAAAGGCCTCCTCAATTTGCTTCACCAGCTCGGAGGCTTCAAGCAGGGAAAGAGTCTTCAGTTGTTCGAGGATTTGGTCAGTAGCTGCGGTCATGATTTGGGATCAGCAACAGATCAGGGAATGGGAATGGGAAGCCTGGTGGCTTGCGCAGCGCGGCAGGTGGGACCTCAGGAGGCCGTGCCTTCGCCATCGGCGTGCTGCTTGAGCGCCCGAGCCAGGCCGGAGGGCACCTCGTTGATCCCAACGGCCAACTTGGTGGTCACAGCGTTGATCGCTCCTGCGATCTGTGCCATGAGCACCTCCTTGGTGGGCAGATCCCCGATGGCCTTGACGTCCGCTTCCGAGAGCAGCTTGCCTTCAAACAGGCCGCCCTTGGTTTGTGACTTCTTGGTGTCCTTTTGGAAGGACTGCACGGCTTTCACCGCACCGCCAACGTCGCCCTTGATGAGGACGAAGGCATTGGGACCATCGAGGAGGGATTCGAGGGCCGTCCAGGCAGTGTTTCCATCAATGGCACGGCGCATCAAGGTGTTTTTGGTCACCTTGCAGACACCACTGCTCGCGGCCAAGCGGGATCGAAGATCCTTCAACTCGCGGATGGAAAGGCCCTGATAATCCAGGACCAGTGCCATTTCGGCCTCACCGAGGAGCTGCTTGAGCTCTTCGACAATCTGTTGCTTGCTCTCCAGCGTGCGGCCCATAGGTGTGGAACGAATTGAGGGGAACAAGCCGGGAACGCGGCCCTGAAGCCTCCGCCGAAGAACCCTTCGAGCAGAGCATCGAGGCCGCGGCTTGTTCAACTCTCCGTCCACTCCACAGGGGAGCAGGCTGGAATCAAACCTGGGGCTGGGACCTCGGCAGGATTTACGTCTTCATGGTCACACCCTTCTTGTGGAAGGAAGCTGCAATCAGAAACACCTGCTGTCTTGGGTGGGGCGCGTGCCCTCTGGCAATGGCCAGGAGATCAATGTATCACTCGGCGGGTCTCAGCTCTCCTTCTTGATGTCCTGCAGGGCGGTCACATCCACCTGCACAGAGGGACCCATCGTGGAGGTGATGTAAAGGCTGCGCCAGTAGCGGCCCTTCGCGCCGCTGGGTTTGTTGCGATCGATCGTTTCCTGCAGCGCCTTGAGGTTGTCGAGCAGGTTGTCGACAGAAAAGCTGGCTTTGCCAAAGCGCACATGCACGATGCCCGAGCGATCCGCCCGGAATTCCAGCTTGCCCGCCTTGAACTCGGCAATGGCACCGGCCAGATCGGTGGTGACCGTGCCAGCCTTCGGGTTGGGCATCAGGCCCCGCGGACCGAGCACCCGTCCCAGTTTGGCCACCTTGGGCATCATGTCCGGCGTGGCGATCAGCAGATCAAAGGCGATGGAGCCGCCGGCGATTTCCTCCACCAGCTCCTCATCACCCGCCAGATCCGCGCCAGCGGCTTTGGCTTCCGCCACCTTCTCCCCGCGGGCGATCACCGCCACCCGCACGGTCTGGCCGGTGCCATGGGGAAGGGCCACGGTGGTGCGCAGCTGTTGGTCGGTGTATTTGGGATCAATGCCCAGGCGGGCGTGCGCTTCGATGGTTTCGTCGAACTTCGCCGTGGCGTTGGTCTTGACCAGCGCCAGCGCCTCCTCAGGCGCATGGAGCTTGTCTTCGACGGTTTTGGCGAGGGCGGCGAAACGCTTGGAGGGATGGCTCATGGTGGGAAGGGGTGCGAACGACCGGTACGGTCTCCCCCGCTGAGGTGGATGGTGAGTGAAAGTGAAATGGGAGAGGGTGGGGAGGCTCAGTCGTTGACGACAACGCCCATGTTGCGGGCAGTGCCTTCAATGATGCGCATGGCCGACTCCACACTGGTGCAGTTGAGATCGGGCAGCTTCGTTTTGGCGATCTCCTCCAGCTGGGCGCGGCTGATCGCACCCACGGGTCCCTTGGCCGATGTGGCGGATCCCTTGGGGATGCCGGCGGCCTTCTGGATCAACACGGAGGCGGGCGGCGTTTTGGTGATGAAGGTGAAGCTGCGGTCTTCAAAGACCGAAATCTCCACCGGAATCACATAACCGACCTTGTCCTGGGTGCGGGCGTTGTACTCCTTGCAGAACGCCATGATGTTGACCCCGTGCTGGCCAAGGGCGGGACCCACCGGTGGCGCGGGGTTGGCTTTGCCGGCCGAGAGGGCCAGCTTGATCACAGCTACGACTTTTTTGGCCATCGGCGAGGCAGGCAGGCTGGGCGGTGAAGGGCATTGGGATCTGCGGATCCCCGGAATCCAAAGGATCGGGAGCTGGTGGGGACACCACCTCGGGCCGCCCTCCGCAGGGAAGCGGCCACGGCTGGGGGGTCAGTTTTGCTTGCTGACCTGGGAAAACTCAAGTTCCACAGGGGTTTCACGACCGAAGATCGAAAGCAGGGCCTTGAGCTTGCTGCGCTCGGCGGACACCTCGATCACTTCGCCCTGGAAGTCCTTGAAAGGTCCACCGGTGACGAGGATCTGATCGCCCTCGCTGAGGTCGACCTTGACCACAGCCTTCTTCTCCGTCGCCCGACGGAAGATGCGCTCCACTTCCGGGCGGCTGAGGGGGCGGGGTTTGATGTGGCCCCGAGTCTTGCCTGTGGCCCGCCGTTCCTCCTGGCCGACGAAGTTGATCACATTGGGCGTGCTGCGCACAGCCATCATGGTGTCTTCATCGAGAATCATGCGCACAAGCACATAGCCAGGAAACACCTTTTCCTCAATCGACTGACGGCTGCCATCCTTCTTCAGCTTCACCCCAGGGGTCTGGGGAATCTCGATGTCGAGGATGCGGTTGCTGACGCCCAAGGTGATGGCGCGCTGCTCCAGGGTGGCTTTCACCTTCTTTTCGCAGCTCGACGCCACCTGAATGGCATACCAACGGGCCACCTGGGGTAGTTCCGGCGTTTCACCAGCCGGGAGTTCGCCAACAGGCAGATCGGCCGTTGGCTGTTCCGCCGTCGTCAGAATGGCGCCCGACGGGACGTCGAGCCCCGAGGGCTCGGATGGCTTCAACGCAGCCGAGGCGCTGTCATCAGCGTCAACCTCGTCAGTCGAGGCGGCGAAAGCCTCGCTGTCAGCAGGCGTTGGCGGCGCAAGGGTGAGCTCCTCCGAGGAGGAATCTTCATCCAGAAGGGGGGGGGAAGACTCTGTCAGGGCCATCATCATCGAAACAACAGGTTGGCTCCCCAGCTGTAGAAGCGATCCAAAGCAGCAATCGCCGCCGCGGACACCGCCACCATCACAATCACCGCCACCGTTTCATTGAACAGTTGCTGGCGACTGGGCCACACCACTTTGCGCAACTCGGCCAGGGTGGCCGCCGCGAAGCTGTTCGCCTGCTCCATGGGGGTGCCTTGGGATCGAGGATCCGCGCCACTGGAAGAGGTGGGCCGCTCGGGCGCGGAAGTGGAGGAGGAGGCGGGGGAGGGGTCCACGGCAGGAAAATCGCTGGCAGAGCGGCGCTTGCCGGGCGTCTCCGCCCATCAGCAAACGTTTACCCTACCGGACGCTCTCCCCCGGGGCGCGCAGGGGCTGGAATCCCAGGCGATCGGGAGCCTCCGCCGGGCCGGGGCACAGCCGCACGCCCCAGGCGCCACTGAAGTGATCCTCCAGCAACTCGGTGGCCAGGGGATTCTCGATCCAGCGGCGCATCAGGCGCCGGAGCGGCCGCGCTCCATACTCCGGCTGCCACCCCCGCTCGGCCAGGGCACTCACCACGGCGTCATCCACCTCCAGGCGCAGGTGCTGCTCCGCCAACAGCTGGGCCAGTTCCCGCAACTGCAGATGCACGATGCGTCGCAGGTCCTCCTTGCCAAGGGGGCGGAAGCGGATCACTTCATCGATGCGATTGAGAAACTCCGGACGGAACTGGCGAGCCAAGGCCTGATCCACCTCCTTCTGAAGGGCCGCTTCCGCCTCCAGGCTGTCCTCGGGGGCCTGGGCCCGCGCGAGGATGGCCCGGCCGGCGAGGTTGCTCGTCATGATCACCACGGTCTGACGGAAATCAACGGTGCGGCCCTGAGAATCGGTGAGGCGACCGTCATCCAACACCTGCAACAGCAGGTTGAACACCTCCGGATGGGCCTTCTCCACCTCATCCAGCAGCAGCACCGCATAGGGCCGGCGCCGGACGGCCTCCGTGAGCTGGCCCCCCTCCTCGTAACCCACATAGCCCGGCGGGGCGCCCAGCAGGCGGGCGACGGCGTTGCGCTCCATGTATTCGCTCATGTCCAGCCGCACCAAGGCCTCCTCCTCATCGAACAGGGAGGAGGCGAGGGCCTTGGCTAGCTCGGTCTTGCCGACCCCGGTGGGCCCGAGAAACAAAAAAGAGCCCACGGGCCGGGTGGGGGCCTTCATCCCCGCCCGAGCCCGGCGTATGGAGGCGGCCACGGCGGCCACAGCCTCCGGCTGCCCCACCACCCGCTCCCCCAACCGCGCCTCCAACTCCAGGAGCTTCCGCCGTTCTCCAGCCAGGAGCCGCTGCACAGGGATGCCTGTGGAGCGGGCCACCACATCGGCGATATCCCCCTCCTCCACCTGCTCCCGCAGCAGTGGATCGTCCCGCAGCTCCGCCTCCAGGGCCAGCCGGCGCTGCTGCAACCGCCGCAACTGGTCGTACTGGAGGCGGGCGGCCGACTCCAAATCCCCCTCCCGCTCCGCCTCGGCGATCGCCTGCCGCAGCTGCTCATCCTCTTCGAGCAACGCGCGCAGTTCCGCCAGCCGCTCCCGCTCCCGGAACCAACGCCGTTGGAGCGAATCCAGGGCGGTATGGGCCCGCTGACGCTGCTCCTGCAGCGCCACCCGCTCCTCCATCGGCGCGGCCTCCGCCGCCAGCAAGGCCAGCTCCACGCGGCGAAGCTCCCCTTCCGCCTCCTCCACCACCCGGGGTTTGGAGGTCACCTCCATGCGCAGCTGGGCGGCCGCCTCATCCACCAGGTCAATGGCGGAATCCGGCAGGCAACGGTCGCTGATGTAGCGCTCCGCCAATCGGCAGGCGGCCACCAGGGCCTGATCGGTGATGGTGACGCCGTGGTGCAGCTCGTAGCGCTCCCGCAGACCCCGCAGGATCTCCAGGCAGGTGTCGCGGTCGGGTTCCCGGATCACCACTTGCTGGAAGCGTCGCTCCAGGGCGGGATCCTTGCCGATGGAGCGGCGGTAGTCCTCCGGGGTGGTGGCGCCGATGCAGCGCAGGTCGCCCCGGGCCAGGGCAGGCTTCAGCAGGCTGCCCGCGTCGGCTGACGCCCGCTCCCCCCCCACCACGGTGTGGAGCTCGTCGATGAAGAGCACCACGCCACCGTTGCTTCCTTCGGCGTCGCGCACCTCCTCGAGCACACCCCGCAGCCGCTCTTCGAACTGCCCCCGGAATTTGGCGCCAGCGATCAGGGCTCCCAGATCCAGGGCCACCAGGCGCACGCCCCGCAGAGCCTCGGGCACCTCCCCGGCGACGATCCGTTGGGCAAGGAGTTCGGCGATGGCGGTCTTGCCAACTCCCGGCTCGCCGATCAAGACAGGATTGTTCTTGCCGCGACGGGAGAGCACCTGGATCAGCCGACGGATTTCGGTGTCGCGGCCGATGACGGGATCCAGCTCCCCCTCCCGTGCCGCCGCCGTCAGGTCGCGGCCAAAAAGGCTGAGCCCGTCGGGTTGGCCCTCCTCCCCTTCCGCCCCCAGACGCTCCAGGCGCAGTCCACTCTCGGTGGCGGTGGGGGAGCCGCCGCTGGAGGCGTGGGTGGCGCCGGGGGGCAAGGAGGGGGCGGAACGGCTCCCCGGGGGCGTCGCCGGCGGCAGGGGAGGCGCCGCAATCGGCCCTGCTGGCGCCCCCCCCCGCGGAAGCGGGCGAACCGGCGGGGACGGACCCTTCGGCTCTGGCGCCGCTCCCCCCCGGACGCCACTGGCGGGTGAGCAGGTCGTCACTCAGGCCTTCGTCTGCGAGCAGGGCCGCTCCCAGCCGGGGCTCCTCCAGGAGAGCCAGCAGCAGGTGGGGGAGCTCGATCAGGCGATCGCCCCAGCCCGCCCGGCGTCGGTTGGCCTCCTCCAGCAGATCCTCCAAGGCGTCGCCGATGTAGAGGGTGGGATCAGCGCTGGTGGGCTGATCGGCGCAGAACGCCTCCAGGCGATCCAGCAATCGGTCTTCCTCCAATGGCAGCCGATCGACCCAGGGGGCGAAACGCGACTCCAGGAGGAGGGCCAGCAGCACATGCTCCACATCCATCACCCCATGCCGCCAGCGGCGGGCCTGTTCCTGGCTGGCGATCAGCAGATCCCAGGTGGCGTCGCCGAAACGCTCGGGGCTGCCGGTGAGGCTGGCGGAGGGGCCGGAAAGGATCTCAGCGGGCATGGCGGAGGGCGAAGGGGGACTCAGGCGGAGGCGGTGGGAGCCTCAGCCCGGGGGGCCGGGGCCGGAGGGGCGAGCTGGATCAGCTCCACCCGATACCCGTCCGGATCCTCCACAAAAGCGATGACGGTGCTGCCGTGCTTCATCGGACCCGGCGGACGCACCACCCGCCCCCCCTTCTCGGCGATCGCCTGGCAGGTGCCCGTGATGTCATCCACGCCGATGGCGATGTGGCCATAGCCGCTGCCGATCTCGTAGGCCCCGGTGTCCCAGTTGTGGGTGAGCTCCAACACCGTGTGGTCGCGCTCCTCGCCATAGCCGACAAACGCCAAGGTGAAACGCCCGTCGGAATACTCCTTGCGGCGCAACAGGCGCATCCCCAACACCTCGGTGTAAAACCTCAACGAGCGCTCCAGATCTCCCACCCGAAGCATGGTGTGCAGCAGTCGCATCGCAGCGAAAACCGAGGCCCGGTGTCGAAACATCCCCGCCATTGTGGCCTTCAGCGCAGGCAACGGGGAGGCCAGCCGGTCATTCTGGAGCAGCTGTCCATCGGCGCGTCATGGCCCCCGCCTCCCCGAGGCCCTACACCCTGCTCTCCGTGGCAGCGGCTCTGGCCACCATCGGGCTGAAGACCCTGGCCTACCGGCTCACCGGCTCCGTGGGCCTGCTCTCCGACGCCCTGGAATCGGGGGTGAACCTGGTGGCGGCCCTGGTGGCCTTCTGGGCCCTCACCCTGGCGGCCCGGCCCGCGGACGCCGATCACCACTACGGCTATTCGAAGGCGGAATACTTTTCCAGCGGTCTGGAAAGCGCCCTGATCGTGGTGGCGGCCACCGCCATCCTGGTGACAGCCGCTGAGCGCCTGCTCCATCCGCAGCCCCTCGGACGGGTCGATCTGGGCCTGGCCCTCTCCCTGCTGGCCACCCTCATCAACGGCGGGGTGGCCCGCGTGTTGCTGCAGGCCGGACACCGCTTGGATTCGATCACCCTGCGGGCCGACGCCCACCATCTGCTCACAGATGTGTGGACCTCCCTGGGGGTGGTGGCGGGCGTGGCCCTGACCAAGCTGAGCGGGCAGGCGGTGCTGGATCCCCTGATCGCCATCGCCGTGGCCTTGCAGATCGTCTTCACCGGCTGGCGCCTGTTGCGGGAGACCGCTGCGGGCCTACTGGATCGTGCCCTCCCCCCGGACGATCTGGCCAAGCTCAAAGCCCTGTTCGATGCCCACAGCGGCGGGGGCGTGGCCTTCCACGCCCTGCGCACACGGCGGGCGGGGTCGCGCCGTTTTGTGTCCTGCCATGTGTTGGTGCCAGGCGACTGGACGGTGCGGCAGGGCCATGATTTCTGCGAGCGGATCGAGGCGGAGATCAGTGCTGCCCTGCCCCGCTGCCATCCCTTCACCCATCTAGAGCCGATCGAGGATCCCCGCGCCTGGGATGACGAGCGCTTCCGCTGGGAGGGTGCGGAGGAGTAGGCATCGTCACATCGGTGGCGGTGGGGGCGACCCATAAGATCGAACCAACCGCTTCCGCTGTTCCGTGTTCGATTCCCTCGACCTCGTGATCGATTCGATCGTTGCGCGGGAGGTGCTCGATTCCCGCGGCACGCCCACCGTGGAGGCGGAGGTGTATTTGGAGGGAGGGGCCAGCGGCCGGGCGATTGTGCCCAGTGGGGCCAGCACCGGTGCCCATGAGGCGCATGAATTGCGTGATGGCGGCAAGGATCATTTCGGCAAGGGGGTCAAAAAGGCCGTCGAAAATGTCGAGGAGCGCATTGCCCCGGCCCTCTGCGGGCTGAATGCGTTGGATCAGGCGGCGGTCGATGGGGCCATGTTGGAGCTCGACGGCAGCGACAACAAAAGTGCTCTCGGCGCCAATGCCATCTTGGCGGTGAGTCTGGCCACGGCCCATGCGGCCGCGAAGGCCCTGAACCTGCCCCTCTACCGCTACCTCGGCGGCCCGCTGGCGAATTTGCTGCCCGTGCCGCTGATGAACGTGATCAATGGCGGCGCCCACGCCTCCAACAATCTCGATTTTCAGGAGTTCATGTTGGTGCCCCATGGCGCCGGCAGTTTCCGCGAGGCGCTGCGCATGGGCGCCGAAGTATTCCATACCCTCAAAGGCCTGCTTAAGGAGCAGGGGCTCTCCACCGCCGTGGGAGATGAAGGGGGCTTCGCACCAGATCTGGCGGGCAATGATGCCGCGGCTGATCTGCTTGTGAAAGCGATTGAAAAAGCGGGTTACCACCCCGGAGATCAGATCTCCCTAGCCTTGGATGTGGCGAGCACGGAATTTTTCAAAGACGAGCGCTATGCCTTTGGCGGTGGCAGCTACAGCAGCGCCGAAATGGTCGATCAGCTGGCGGACCTGGTGCGTCGCTATCCCATTGTGTCGATTGAGGATGGTGTCGCTGAGGACGATTGGCAGGGCTGGGGGTTGCTCACGGAGCGGCTCGGCACCACCGTGCAATTGGTGGGCGATGATCTCTTCGTCACCAACACCAGCCGACTGCAGCAGGGCATTGAGCGGGGAGTGGCCAATTCGATCTTGATCAAGGTGAATCAGATCGGTTCCCTCACCGAAACGCTGCAGGCCATCGATCTGGCCGGGCGGGCGGGCTACACGAGCGTGATCAGCCACCGCAGCGGCGAAACCGAAGACGTCACCATCGCCGATCTGGCGGTCGCCACCCGGGCCGGCCAAATCAAAACAGGTTCCCTCAGCCGCAGCGACCGCGTGGCCAAATACAACCAGCTCCTGCGCATCGAGGATGAACTGGGCAAGCAGGCGGTCTATGCCGGGGCTGTGGATCGGGGGCCCCGAGGCAAGGTGTGAACGGCTGGGGTTACTTCTCCTCAGGAATGGTGTGACAGAAGGCGGGAGCTCTATGGGTCCCTGGTCAACCGTGGGTCCAGGCGCTTCATTTCCGGCACGGATGTCATGGCGCCATGACTGACTCTGTCTCCCTTGGCGCCATGACGTGAACCGTCAGGGCATAGCGCTCGATCACCGAGGATTCTCCTTCCCACTCGCGCCAGTGCTTGAAAGCAAGGCTTGTGGTCCCCGGGCTGATGGCTCGGAGGTGCCAGCAGCGCTCTCCGCCGGCTCCGATCAGCGCCCCGGATTGGGTGTCATCCCCTTCTTCCATGGCGACGACGGGCGGATGGGGGGCCACGGTCCAGCGGTAGCCGGTGGTGGGGTTCTCGGGAAGCCGGAGGACCACGGAGGCACCGGTTGGCAGGGAGATGCGGGCGCCGTTGTCGGCGCTGGTCAACACAACAAAAGCCATGGGGATCTGCAGGATGGTGGCGGGAAAAGGCACCCAGCTTCAGTTGCTGTTGGAGCGCACGACTCTCCGGCGTGGAAAGTCACACCAAGGAGGCTCTGGACAACCCCCCAGCGGCACCTGTGAGAGCACGGAGCTCCCAGTTGGCGCAAAGGGACGGCTTCCACTGGCGACCAGTTGTCCAGAGCTTCCCAAACGCTCCGAGCACATCCCGAGAACGCCTGCAACAGCGAGGCCAGCAGCAACTGCTCCAGCGGCACCGATGATCGTTTTTCTGCGGCGTACAACTCACAGAAGGTGGGATTGAGTCGATCGAGGGCCTGATCAGCCAGTTTGCGGATCCGCCGGAGCGGATGGCCGGCCAGGATCCGCTCCTCAATGGAGACGTAAAAGAACAGGGAACCGCTGCGCTCCCGGTGACCTCGCATCTCTGCTGGGCGGCTGAGCCATTTTTGCAGATATTGCAGGCTTTTTCAGCGGACTCTTATAGGCCCATCACAGGAACTACATATAGTATCCTTGGCTCCCGCGCACACCATTTCCAGCCCCTGAACAGGTGCAGCCAAGCCAAGATTGGGAAGCGAGTGCCATTCTCATCGCACAATCAGGCCAGGGCCCAGGCCCGAGGAACAACAGGCATCCGGATCAAGGAGCGGGAGTTTAAATTCAGCTCCGGGAGGCTCAAGACACCTGCTGGTGATGGCTCCTCAGCAGGTGTCTCATTGATTTTATGAAAATTTGATATAGTTTAACATGCGACAATGGGTTTTCAGCAGTCTGCTAAACCAGCGTGATTTGGCTCAGGGATGCGCTGCCAGTTGAGAAGCTGAAGCCTGTGATCTCAATCAGTCCGTCGGCGCAGATATTGAAGCCCGCTGAGCTGTCATTGATGGCAACGAAGCTGCGGATGGTGCCATTGGAGCCGTAGCTGAAGCTGGCCACATCGTTGGCAGCAAAGCTGGTGCTATTGAGCAGAGTGCTAATTGCGGCTGAGGTCAGGGCTGTGGGAGCACCCAGAGTCTTGACTGCCGAGGGGATAGTGTTGACATCCAACCTGTCCACACCAACGACAAAATCGGTGATGCGCTCAAAATTTGACCCCCCATTCCACAGAGCATCGTTCAAGGAGGAATAGTCAAAAGTGTCAGCCCCGCTGCCGCCTGTGAGCAGGTCTACCCCCGTGCCACCCCGCAGCCGATCTGCTCCTGCTGTTCCACGGAGTGTGTCGTTTCCTTCGCCTCCCTCCAGCAAGAAGTTGTTTCCGACCAGCGTCACACCGGAGAAATCCAAGGTGTTTGCGCCCCAATCTCCGAGAAGACGCACCAAGGCTGCATTGCTTGTTCCATTGACGATTTGCTCAATGCCGCTGGCTGTGCCAAAGGCCTTCAG